>DATLYT010000057.1:0-15768 GCA_035574455.1 Bacteroidota bacterium | reverse complement strand
TCATCATACCCCTGCCCTGTCCGGGTCCCTGCGACCAGGCAAGCTGGTGCACGAAGAGAAACGAAAGAACGAGCGCGAGAATCCCTTTTCCTGTTTTCCCTGTTTTCATAGTTGAATCCTTGCAGTTGTGATTAAGTGTATATTGTTGAACGCTGTTTCCTTTGTTTACTGTCGATTGTTTACCTTACCGAGCAATACCTCAAGAACAATGAAAGAGACGAAGCAAGCTCCAAAAAGTTCTAAACGAAAAGTGGACGATATTCCTTAGGAAAACCAGCTATTTTCAGAGAAGGCAAACAGGTTAGTTACTCAAGTCGACCGCTGAGAATAGTCGTGCAGATATGAAATCAACCTCGCCATCGACTGAAGTCGATGGCTCACCGGAAGCGCCAAAACCCGCACCACGGGTTTTCTTCGGTTTCCCAGCCGTCCGTTTCAACGGATGGCTGGAAGAGCGGTCAACTTGAGATCAGTTAATGACTGAACTGTTTCTTCGTCGGTAAGGGCTCGATCGCGGGCGGCAGCTCGGATGATTTCCCGTCGCCGAGGTGACGAATCTTTGCTGCAAGGCGATCGCTCCACGATTCTAACAGCGAGTAGAACGTCGGTACAATCACCAGCGTCAGGAACGAAGAAATCGTCAGGCCCGAGATCACTGCCACGCCAAGCGGACCCCAGAATGCCGCACTCTCAGCCCCGACGACAAAATAGAAGCCACGCCAGTCGAAGTCGAAGCCCGTTGCCAGCGGAAGAATCCCCAGCACCGTTGTGGCTGCGGTGAGCAAGATGGGCCGGAGACGTGTTCGGCCAGCCTCCACCAATGCCTCGTCGAGTGGCATTCCTTCTTCGCGCTTCCGCTTTGCAAAGTCGAGCAACACAATGGCGTTCTTGACCACGATTCCAGCAAGAGCGATCACACCAACACCCGTCATGATCACACTGAACGGCATCCGCGTCACCAGCAGTCCGATCATCACACCGATGAGGGAGAGCAAGACGGAGAGCATAATGACGAACGGAACTTTGACCGAATTGAACTCCATCACCATAATCAAGAACACGAGCAGGATGGTGATGACGAACGCCTTGCTCAAAAACGCCTCAGCTTTTTTCTGCTCTTCGTCCTTACCGGTGAATTTCAGAGAGTAGCCTTGCGGCATCTCGAACCCGGCGAGCTTGGCGCGGACGTCGTTCAGCACATCCGACGCGAGCCGGCCTTCAACGTTGCCGGTGATCGTGATAACGCGCTTGAGGTCTTTGCGGCGGATGTCGGTGACGCCCGAGGTCTTCCGAACGTCTGCCACAGCCGAGATGGGAATCGACATCAGCGTGCCGCGGCGATTCATGAAGGTGACGCGGACATTCCCGATGTCGTCAATCGAGCGGCGCTGATCCTCCCGCAAGCGCACGCGAATCTTGTATTCATCTTCTCCCACACGGTACTTCGACGCCTCCGCTCCATTGATAGCCGCCCGGATTGTGCTGGCAATCTGGCCGGTGTTCGTCCAGAGCAAGCCTGCCTTTTCACGGTCGACCACTACCTCGATCTCCGGCTTGCCGACGTTGTAGTCATCTTTCAAGTCGTAGAGGTTAGGAATACCCTTAATCTGTTCCTGAATGCGTGCACTGAGCTGCGCAAGCTCTTCGTAGTTGTCGCCGGAGACCTCGATACTCACGGGCGCTCCGACGGGGGGACCCATCTCGAGTTTCGTCACACGGATATCGGCTCCTGCCACGTGCGCGGTTTTCAGTCGAATGTTCTCCATCGTTGCCACGCTACTCTGCGAACGCTTAGCCTTCTGCACAAAATTGATCGAAATACGTCCCTTGTTCGAGGTGCCTTGACCGCCGCCGAAGTCAAACGGATCATCCGACGTGCCGATGCTCGTCACCACGAACTCCATGTCTTCCCTCCCCTTCACATCCCGCAAACGTTCTTCGAGTGAAGCGGCGATCGCGTTCGTGACGTCCAGCGAGGTTCCGGGAGGAGCTTCGATGCTCACATTGACCTGCTGGGGGTCGACGCTGGGGAAAAACTCTACGCCCGTCCCAAACAAGCCGAAGAGCACGAAGACGAGAACGAGAAGACCGAGCGATGCGGAGATGGTGATGCCCCTCCTCTGCAACGTCCATCGGAGCGCCTTAACGTATTGTCGCTGCATCCAGGGAAAAACCTTCTGGTCGACTTCGTGGTAGAGCCACGTGAAGGGGTTGTACTTCTTCCACCAGGTGGGATGTTCGAGGTTTTCCTTGGCTTTTTTCATTTCCCGCTCGTAGTTGATCCACTGTGCTCCCTGCACCGGGCTGATGACAAACGCAACGAACAGGGAGGCTCCGAGCGTAACAATGAGTGTAATCGGCAGGTACCACATGAAGTCGCCCACCACGCCGGGCCAGAAGAGCAAGGGAATAAAGGGTGAAACGGTGGTGATCGTCGAGGAGATGACAGGGATGGCGACTTCCGCCGTTCCATCTTTGGCGGCCTGCACAGGGTTCTTGTGGTATTCGTGCTGATGGCGGTAGATATTTTCGATCACCACAATCGCATCGTCTACCAAAATGCCGAGGACGAGTACCAGCGAAAAGAGCACAACGAAATTCAGCGTAATGTCGAACGCACCCAACACCATGAACCCGATGAACATCGCCAGCGGGATGGCCGTCGATACGAGGAGCGAGTTCTTGAACCCGAAGAACATAAAGAGGGAGAGGACGACGAGGAACATACCCGTCATGATGCTGTTCTCCAGCTCGTGGACGGACCGTTGAATCTGTTCCGACTGATCGTTGGAAATTGTGATCGTAATGCCCGCCGGTAGAGTTTTCTCGATGCCCTTGACGACCTCTTTCACATCAGCGGCAATGCGCAGGAGATTTTCGCCCGCCCGTTTGCGGACGGCCAGCGAAACGTCTTCCGTACCATTGAGTCGTGCATACGTTTGCCGGTCCTCGAACGAATAATCCACCGTGGCAACATCCCGAAGATAAATCGCCTTTCCATTTTGGATTTTGATCACAAGATCTTCAAGCGGCTTGACGTCTTTGAACTCGCCGGGCACGCGTATCGAAAAGGTCGTGTTCTTTTCGTCAATGGAACCGCCCGGCAACGACAGGTTTTCGTTCCGGATGGAGTTGACGATATCATCGAAGCCGATCTGGTAGGCATTCATCCGGTAGACGTCGACGTTCACCTGCACTTCAGGCTCAAGACCGCCGTTCAGGTCTGCTCGCAACACGCCGGGAATGGCTTCAATTTTGTCTTGTAAGTCCTCAGCGATCTTTTTCAGCCGGGCGAGGCCGACGTTTCCGCCCACGTTGACAAACATGATGGGAAACTCGCTAAAGTTGATTTCAGAAACGACCGGCTCCAGAATATCGCTCGGCAGTTGCGGGCGCGTGGAGTTCACTTTGTCCCGCACGCGTCGCAAGGCATCATCGATATCGACGCCCGTATTGAATTCAACCCGGACTGTCGAAAGGCCCTCTTTGGAGACAGACGAAATCTGCTTGATGTCGCTCAGCGATTTCAGCGCCCGCTCCAAGGGCTGTGTGACGAGTCCTTCCACATCGGTTGGTGAGACGCCGACGTAGGGCGTCGATACAATGACCAGAGGAATCGTAATATCCGGCGCGGCTTCCCGGGGCAGCGACGTATAGGTCGTCCACCCGATGAACACGATGAGCACAATGAGGATGTAGACAGCGACTCGGTTATCGACCGCAAGATTTGCAATGCGCATAGGAATCTGCTTTCGTTGTCATGAACTCGAAGATTAATTGGATACTTGCACCGGCTGGCCATCGACCAGCTTCTGGAACCCGGACACGATCACACGGTCGCCCGGTTTCAGACCATCGATAATTTCGACCATACCGTTCTGCCGGCCGCCGATTTTCACCATACGTTCCTCGGCGACACCGTTGCGTTCTACGTAAACGACCAGCTTGTTGCGGTCCACTTGTTGAATGATAGATTCGCTGACCAGAATTGCGGCTTGTCGTTGGGAACGGATAATCTGCACGCGCGCGACCATCTCCGGCTTCAGGCGCTGACGAGGATTGGGGATGATGATTTCCACCGGCAGCGTGCGATTGTTTGGCGAAACGGCAGCACCGACAAAACTCACCTTGCTCACGAGAGTATCCGCGCCGATGGCGTCAACCATCACACGGACTTGAGCCCCAACCGTCACGGAACCAGCATACCGTTCGGGAACGTCAGCAACAACTTTGACCGAGCTGACGTTGACGAGGTGCGCAACCGGAACAGCAGGCGGAGCGAATTCGCCTTCATCCACAAACCGATCGTTCAAGATGCCGTTGATCGGGCTGCGGAGTTTCGAACGCTCCAGCCGAGCCAGCATCAGGTCGGCTTGTGCCTTTGCTGCGTCGCGATTGTACTCGGAGCTCTTGAGCTGCATCTCGCTAATCGCCTGCTCGGAGTAGATTTTTTCCTGCTTCGAGTAGTTCAATTCAGCTAACTTGTACTGAGCCAACGCCGCATCGTAACTCGCCTGCAGAATGTCATCTTTAAGAACGGCGAGGACCTGACCCTTAGTAATTCGCTGACCTTTCTCAACTTTCCATTCCTTGATCACGCCGCCCTCTTCGGGACTCAGCATGACATCCTCGTACGCCTTGACGATTCCGGTGGCATTCAGCACTTCGGTGTACGGAACGAGTTGTACTTCCTGCACACGAACTGTGACAGCCTGTTGTTCGTGCGCCTCAGCATTACCGTTGGTCTTCGCATCAGACTTCCCGCATGCTACGACGAGCACACTCAAACCCACCGCCAGAAGGATTCCCACGATAACCTTGACCTGTTTCATAGCTTCACCTTTATTGTCTGAAGGATTATTCTGATACTTGTTCTACGTACGCCGGCAGCCGCCCGATCAATTGATCGAGGTCCGCCGATGCGACGAGATAATCGTAGATGGCCTGCATCCGATTGACTTTTGCTTGCGTTAGTGCAAGCTGAGCATCGTTCACTTCCAACTGGGTACCTAAGCCACTGGTAAATCTCGTCGTCGCTATCCTATAGCCACGCTCGGCTTGCTCGACGGTCTTCTCCTGCGCCTCGATTCGTCTGCGTGATTGCTCGAGTTGCAAGAGCACCGAGTGAACAGCCGTCCGCAGGCTGTTTTCCACGCTGGTCAATTGCTCCTCTGCTTTCCGGACATCTACTTTCGCCTGATCGACCCGGGCGTTCGTTTGAAGCCCCTGGAAGAGATTGATGGAAAGTTGAAGGCCGACTACCGAGCTCCCAATGAAGTCGCGTGTAGAGATTCTGAGGTCGTTTTTCGCGACCTGATACTGGTAGTTCCCAAATGCCGTGAGCGTCGGGAGATAGTTCGACCGCTCGATATTGACGATGGCTTTGTTGACGTCGACCTGATGACGGAGTGCGCTGAGCGAGGAGTTTTGTTTTAACACTGTCTCCATGGCCGAGGTAAGAATCTCGTGATCGACAGCCGCAAAGTCGAGCATGCCCTGGATAAGATACTCCTCCGTCGGCCCAACACCCATGGCCATCCGCAAACCATCGATGGCCAATGCATAGTTGTTCTCAGCCTGGATCACCGCGGGTTTTAGATTTTCTACACCCACAATGGCCCGAAGCTCATCATATTCGGAGACAAGACCCTGCTGCTTCATCAGCCGGACGTTTTTCAGGTTCTCCTCGGCGTTCTTCAAATTGGATTGCATCATGAGGGAAACCTCTTTGGCAAGCAGGACACTGTAAAACGCTTTGCGCACTTTGGCAACTGTTTCAGCTTGCTTCGACCTGTACATATCCCGCGCAACCTCGAGGTAAATTCGTGCAGCTCCAACCCCCGTGATGACGGCGGCGTTGAACAACACCTGCCGTGCGCTCAAGGCCATCTCGACGGCGTGGTCAGAGCCGACCCGAATCGGCACCGTCCTGCCACTGTTAAGGTCGCTGAAGTCGGGAAGAAAGAAGACGGGCTTTTTGAGTGCGCGGGTATAGCGGCCGCTCAGGTCAAAGGCCGGCAATGCCGTGCCGATAGCTTCATTCACCTTCGCGTTGGCCTTTTCGACTTCAAGGCGGGCGGATGCAAGCTCCTGGTTCTTTTGCAGAGCGATCTGAATTGCTTTATCAATAGTCAGGATTTTTACCGTTTGGTCTCCCGCCGTAACTGCGGCACTGCTCAAAATCAACCATACTATCATTGGGACATATAGTCTTCGGTGCATAAACTCCTCGTAGTGTCTGCTCAACGTTCTCGTGTTAGTTGACTGCAACCCGCTCCTTCATTCCTGCGGGCTGAAACAACGACGCATACTTCCGTTTCGCACTCTCGGTCATGAGCGATTGCAACAGCAACGTGTTGGAGATTTTCAGCACATCTTCCAAATTCACATTCATCGTCGTCTGGAAGTATTCCCGCTGCGTATCCATCCGCATCATGATGGCATTCGCGCTCGACCAGACGATTACGCCCATGACCATTGGACTAATGTCTGATCGCAAATCGCCTTCATCAATTCCCTGCTGTATGACCCGCACCACGAGTTCCCACACGCGCTGGTTTTCGCCCGTACAACACTGCATCATCTCCTCCGACACCTGTTTGTGGAACTGCGGATTCTGGAAAAAGTAGAACATGCGGAAGTAATTGCAGTGCTTCTGGAAGAATTCATAGTAGGCTTCCGTCATCTTGACGAGCTTGACCACGGTCGGCTCCTGCGACAACGCAATCGGTTCAAACATGGAGTAGAGGATTCCCATCCCGCGCATCATTACGGCAAGATAGAGATCCTCTTTGCTCTTGTAGTAGAGGTAGAGTGTTCCTTTGCTCAACTCGGCTACCTCCGCCACTTCGTCCATCGTCGCTGCTTGAAGACCTTTGGTAAAAAAAACCTTCTGCGCGGCGTTGAGAATCTCCTCCCGGCGATGCTCTTTCTCTCTTTCCTTCCGTTCCTGAATACCCATACAGCCTCCTTAATTGCATTAAAATGACTGGCAGTCAGTTACTACGCTTTAGTTTAGTGAAAAGTTGCACGGTTAAAAAGATTTATTTTTAGCCCGTTTTTTTACTACGCTTTTTGGGTTTGGTCGATTGGCGGTAAAATTGAATCTGGTAGCGGTTCTCACTATCTTGGACAGCATTTTGGACGCGACTTTTTGGAGTAGCCGTGGCTGCCCAAAAAACCGGAACCATTATCTCCCGCCAGGACCTTTCGCCCTATCTGGCCATCTTCCGACTGATGCCAGAAAGCGGCAGCAAATTTCCTGCCTATAAAGCCGGGCAGTACATCGCCCTCCGCCGCGAGAACTGTAAGCTTACCAAGCGTGTCGTCTACCCCGATGGGAAGGTCGAATATGTCCCCGATGTTGATGCGCAGGGGAAGAGGAAGTATGGACCTGTGACGCATTCGTATTCGATCTCCTCAGCGCCGTTTGAAACGGAGCAGTGGGGATTCCTTGAATTTTACGTCATTCTCGAGTTACAGCAAACTGGCGAGCCGGGGCGGTTAACGGAGTCGCTCTTTCAGATCGACGTGAACTCGGATAACAAGATCACCTACTTCGAAAAAATCGTCGGCGATTTTACACTCGAGAGCCGAGCGAAAGGATTCAAGAACGTGGTGATGGTGGGAACGGGGACAGGATTAGCGCCTTTTGTTTCGATGGTCAAGCAGCTTCACCACGAAGCGTTACAAGGAAAAACGGATGGCGTGCGCTATACCCTGTTCCACGCGAACAGGGTCTACAACGAATTGGCCTACCACGAGGAGTTGACGAGGATTGAAAAGGAGAAGAAGTTTGACTTCGTGTATGTCGCTTCCGTCAGCCGTCCGACGAAAGAGGATTACGAGAAGAAGGAGCTAGGGAAAGGACGGGCAAACAATCTTCTGCGGTCGATTTTCGATATGCCGTTGAAGGAAGAAGAGGATCTCCAGCGTGCGGAGGCGGAAGGAAAGGAAGTAGAGGAGATGAAACAGTTCCTGGCGAGAACAGTTCGACCCGTCTTGCCGGGTCACGTGACGAAGAACGAGCTGCTTGACCGGATGAACCCCGCCGAAACCGTACTGCTCACCTGCGGCAACCCGCTCTCGATGGCAGACATCAAGCAGATTTGCGATCTGCAGAAGATCAGGTTTGAAAAAGAGGACTGGTGATTGAAGAAAACCGTAGGGGCGATCCACGGACCGCCCCTACGGGTGCATAATTTACATCCCACTCATCGTCTTCAACCGCGCGGCTTCGAACTCATCTCCCTTATTCCAAACGGGCATTTTGGGGTTGTTCGCGACTCGCATCGTTAACCGGATGATGAACTCCGCTTGCTGAATCGCCCCGTCCCAGTTCCACTCGTCGGTCAGCTCATCGCTCGGTTGATGGTAGTGCTTCTCGGTGTACTTATCAACCATCTCTTTCGCGTAATTTGCCGGCTTGCCGATATAGTCGGTACCCTCATTGAGAGAAAGAGCCGGCACTCCGACTTTTGCGAAGTTGAAGTGGTCCGACCGGTAAAAGTACCCCTTCTCCGGATATGGATCTGGCTTCACCTGCATCTTCATCTCGGCGGCAACGGCATCGACGTCGTTCTGGAGCGATGAACGATCCCAGCCGAGAAAGACGATGTCGTTCGTTTTCCCCCAGATGTTCATACCGTCCGTATTGATGTTGGCGGCAATGTCCTTGAGGGGGACAGTTGGGTTTTGGGCAAAGTACTGTGAGCCAAGAAGCCCATACTCCTCCGCTGCAACCGCGGCGAACAACAACGAGCGCTTCGGTTTCGTGGGCATAGCCGTGAAGGCTTTTGCCATAGTCAGCATCAACGAGACACCCGACGCATTGTCGAGTGCGCCGTTGTAGATCGAATCGCCATCCACCGGCTTGCCAATCCCGAGGTGGTCATGGTGTGCCGTGAAGACAATGTACTGGTTCTTCAACTGCGCATCACTGCCTTCGAGAATGCCGAGGATGTTGTTTGTCTCAAGCCGACGGACCGTGTAGCGCATTGTCGTCGAAAGCTTGAGTCCCAACGGCACCGGTTTGAAGTCGCGGCTCTCCGCGTCTCTCATGAGCTTCAGCAGGTCGAACCCGGCCATCGACACGTACTTCTTTGTCGCCTCTTCCGTCGTCCAGGCTTTGAGCTTCAGTTTGGGGGCCCCGTCGTCTGCTGCAAGGTCGAAGTTCTCCCGCGACCATGAGCTTTGCACTACCTGGTACGGATATCCTGCCGATTCGGTTGTGTGAATCACGATGGCACCCACGGCTCCCTTTTTTGCGGCGATTTCATACTTGTACGTCCAGCGGCCGTAGTACGTCCGCCCTTTGCCGCCAAAGAACTTCGGGTCGTCTGATGACGGGTCGTTATTCATCATCAACAGAACTTTCCCCCGCACGTCGACGCCCTTGTAGTCATCCCAATTCTGCTCAGGCGCCTCGATGCCGTAGCCGACGAAGATGATCTCGGCATTGTTTACGGTTACCACCGGTTCATGCGTGCCGGTGAACGCGACAAAGTCGTCCGAGAATTTCAAGCGCACGCTCTGATTGCCCTTTCGAATGTCCAGTACGGCCGAGGGGTTTAGTGTAAACCCAACCATCGGCACTTTCTGCAGGTAGGTTCCGTTTTCGCCCGCCGGTTTCAGTCCTAACGCTTTGTACTGTTCAACGATGTACGCTGTAGCCAATGCGTCCCCGGGTGAGGCCGGGCCGCGACCCTGCATCGCGTCGTCGGAAAGTTTTGCAACATGTTCGCGGAGTCGTTCCGCTGTCACTTCCTTCAATGCAACGTCAATGTCGTTCCGCTGGCAGCCGAACACCAGCGCCGTCAGTGTGAGAATGAGCAATCGGTTCTTCATAGTTATCTCCTGGAGAATGTGTTTCCGTAGGACCTCAACAATAGAAAAAGTATCAAAACGTGTCTCCGAATGCAATCGCGTTCTTGAATCTCACCCTCAACGTTGGTATATTGCGTCGCAAAATTGGAGGGCTCGACCTGCTGCAGGCGGGTTCACAATGTCTTGCGAAAACACGCATGCCTAAGCCGGCCACTAAATATGTCTGCCAATCCTGCGGCTACGTCTCGCCACGCTGGGTCGGTAAATGTCCCAACTGCAACGAATGGAATACGTTCGTCGAGGAAGCCGTTCAGCCCTTGAAGCTCTCTCGCAAACCCTCAGGGGTCTCGTCGAAAATCGAGCCGGTATCGATGGAACAAATCGAAGGGGTGGACGTCCCTCGTGTGTCAACATCGATCGGTGAGTTCGACCGTGTGCTTGGGGGCGGCATCGTTCCCGGCTCTCTGGTACTGTTGGGAGGCGACCCCGGCATCGGCAAATCGACCTTGATGATGCAGCTTGCTCTGAAGCTCAAGGATGCTGTGACACTCTACATCACGGGCGAAGAATCGGTCCGCCAAATCAAGCTACGGGCAGAGCGGCTGCAGGCAAAAGCGGCGAAGAATATTTTGCTCCTCGCGGAGACGAACCTCGACCTCATCCTCGACGTTATCGAGCGCGGCACGCCCGACCTCGTGATCATCGACTCCATCCAGACGATGTATCGTCCGGGTCTCGAAAGCGCGCCGGGCAGCGTTAGCCAGGTGCGCGAATCAACCGCCCTGCTGCTGCGGCTGGCAAAGACGCAGCATATCCCGATCTTCCTGATCGGCCACGTTACAAAAGAAGGCGTCATTGCGGGTCCGCGGGTGATCGAGCATATGGTGGATACGGTTTTACAGTTCGAAGGTGAAGCACACTACGCGTACCGTGTTCTCCGGGCGCTGAAGAATCGCTTCGGCTCGACGAACGAGATCGGCATTTTTGAGATGCACGACACTGGTCTGCGCGAGGTACTGAATCCCTCCGAAGCATTTTTATCCGAGCGGCGCTACGGCACCTCCGGCTCTACGGTCGTCTCCAGCATTGAAGGTACGCGGCCAATCCTCATCGAAGTGCAGGCGCTCGTCACACCAACGAGCTACGGTGTTCCTCAGCGTAACACCACCGGCTTCGATTATCGCCGACTGTCGTTGCTCCTCGCCGTGCTCGAGAAGCGCGTGGGCATGCATCTCGGACAGTATGATGTCTTCGTCAACATCGCCGGCGGGGTGAAGATTGATGAGCCGGCAGTCGACCTCGGCATTGCGACCTCCATTGCTTCCAGCCTGCGCGACATTCCGACAGACTCAACTGCAGTTGCTGTGGGAGAAATTGGACTGGGAGGAGAAATCCGAACTGTGGGGCAGATTGAAAAGCGCGTGCAGGAGGCGGCGAAATTAGGTTTTAAGCGCATCATTCTCCCACAGAATAACATGAAGAGTTTGAAGGCAAACGGCGAGATTGAACTGGTCGGCGTCGATCGGGTCGAGCGGGCGTTGGAAGAGTTGCTGGGCTAAGGCACTCTGTCTCGCCCCTCGTTCTCCGGGAGGGTATACCCAAATATGTCAATGCAAATTATCGGCTACATCGGCCTCGCCGCAATCATTGTCTGTTGGATTCCACAGTCGCTGGAAACCATCAAACTCGGTCGCTGCCCGGTGAATCTCTGGTTCCTTATTCTTTCCGTGGTCGGCAGTGCCAGCCTTGCCATCTACGCGATTAGCATTGGTGATGCGATCTTTGGAACGCTCAACTCCGTCACCACCTTCGGTGCTTTACTGAATCTCTACTACAAACTCTTCCCACGAAAACCTGTAGGTTCAACAGAATAACCCGACCATGAAACAACTCGTACTCGCAACCCGCAACAACCATAAGATTGCAGAACTGAAAACGCTTCTCAACGACACGGGAGTTGAGATTCTTACACTCGACAATTTTCCGAATCACCCGCCGCTGGTTGAAGATGGCACAACGTTTCAAGAGAATGCCCTGAAGAAAGCGCGCACAGTGTTCCGGTATACAAAACTCCCCGCGCTGGCTGATGATTCTGGCTTGGAAGTTTTTTTCCTGAACGGTAGACCCGGCGTCTACTCGTCCCGCTACGCAGGCGAGAACGCTACCGATGAGCAAAATAACGCCAAGCTGCTTGCCGAAATGCGTGGGGTTGCCCCGAGACGCCGACGGGCGCAGTTCCGTGCCGTCCTTGCCCTTGTCGGTCCTGGCTACGAAGAGCTTGCCGAGGGCATCTGTTTGGGAAAACTTGCCGAAGCTCCCCGCGGCACCAACGGCTTTGGCTACGACCCGATCTTCATTCCCGACGGATTTGCGAAAACCTACGCCGAACTCACCACTGAAGAAAAGAACCGAATCAGTCACCGAGCAAAGGCGGCGGAAACAATGCGGGAAATCATCAAGAAACGTCTCGGCTAGATCATGGCAAAGAAAGCAAACCTCGCTCTCCTACTTCAGATTCTTGACGAAGCGTACAGCAAGCGGACGTGGCACGGCACAAATTTGCGCGGATCGATTCGGGGCATGAGCGCTAACCAGGCAGCATGGCGACCCGGAAAGAATCGGCACAACGTCTGGGAAATCGTCGTGCACTGCGCGTACTGGAAATATACAGTCGCCCGCCGCATTACGGGAGAAAAGCGCGGGTCGTTCCCGCTGAAAGGCAGCAACTGGTTTGAGCGTCCCGGTGGAAAAGGAGTTGAGCGCGACTGGCGGCAGGATGTGAAACTGCTCGACTCAATGCATCGCAAACTCAGAGAAGTTGTCGCCGGTCTCGATCCCCGCAAGCTCTCATCGCTTTCACCCAAGAAACAGTGGACGCTCGCACAGACAATTTTTGGGGTGGCACTGCACGACACCTACCATACAGGACAGATTCAACTGTTGAAACGGATGATGAAGCGATAAACCCGATGTGGCTCAAGAGATGCGAATCCTTGTTTAGGACCTGCCTTAAAAATACACATTCCTGTCATTCTCGAATGCTTTTGTCGGGAATCTCATAACCCGATGCCCGCTTGATCTCCGCTAACAACTGCGGGGAGCGGGCATGACAAAAAGTCTTTTTAGATGGCTTCTAGAAATATTATCAGAAAGGATATGCGTATGCGAATGATGCTCCCCATTGTTTGCCTTTTGCTTTTGATTTCCCCTTCTCCGGCTCAGGTTCCGCTGAGCTACTATCTACCGGCGGGCGTCAGTTACAATCCGAGCATCCCTACACCGGAATCGTTCTTCGGCTTCCAGGTTGGCGAATGGCATCTCACGCCAGACCAGATTCATGCCTACATGAAGGTGCTCGACCAAGCCTCCGATCGTATCACGATGGAACCGATGGGACGCACGCACGAGCAGCGGCAAATCTGGCTCCTGACCATTACATCGCCCGAGAACCATCGCAACATTGAAGCCATCCGCCAGCAACATCTTGCGCTCAGCGACCCGGCAAAGTCTGCGTCGGTGAATATCGAGAACCTGCCGGTGGTCGTCTGGATGGGCTATAGCGTACACGGCAACGAACCGAGCGGAAGCAACGCATCGGTGCTTGTGGCGTATCATCTCGCCGCCGCGCAGGGAGAAGAGATTGAACGGCAGCTGAAAGATGCGGTGATCCTTCTGAATCCCTCGATCAATCCGGATGGGCTGAACCGCTTTGCGACGTGGGCAAACATGCACAAAGGAGCAGTGCCGGTTGCCGACCCCGCCAGCCGCGAGCACAACGAGGTCTGGCCCGGCGGTCGTACCAACCACTACTGGTTCGACCTCAATCGCGACTGGATGCCGCTGCAGCACCCGGAAAGCCGCGCCCGTCTTCAAAAGTACTACGAGTGGATGCCCAACGTTTTGACCGATCATCACGAGATGGGCACAAACGCGACCTTCTTCTTTCAACCCGGCGAGCCTCAACGCAATCACCCGCTCGCACCGAAGCGCGTGCACGAGCTGACTGTCGCCATTGCGCAGTATCATGCCAGGGCGCTGGACAAGATCGGTTCGCTGTACTACACGCAGGAAGGCTATGACGATTACTATGTTGGCAAAGGCTCGTCCTATCCAGATCTCGTCGGCTGTATCGGTATTCTGTTCGAGCAGGCGAGTTCGCGCGGTCACGTGCAGGAAAGTGCCAATGGTAATCTTGCATTCCCGTTCACCATTCGAAATCAGTTTACCACATCACTTTCAACTCTCCGTGCGGCAACCGACCTCCGAAAAGATTTGCTCGCTCACCAACGAGAATTTTTCACCAGCGCTCTGCGAGAAGCCGAAAAGGCTTCTGTCAAGGCATATCTCTTCGGCTCTGCATCCGACCCCGCGCGCAATTATCACCTGCTCGATATTCTCCGTCGCCATCAGATCGAAGTCTACCAGCTTGCCAAGCAAACCACAGCGGACGGCAAGACCTTTCAGCCCGGCAGCGCGTATCTCGTACCGACCAATCAGAAACAATATCGCCTGATTACCGCGATCTTCGAACGTCGCACGCAGTTTGAGGACAGCCTGTTCTATGACATCTCCTCCTGGACGCTGCCTCTCGCCTTCAATCTTCCGTATGCAGAACTCAAAGCCGCGCCGCGGGAGCTCTTCGGCAACGCTGTTGCATCCCCCATCTGGCCGCAGGGAACAATCGCTGGTAGCAAGAATGCGTATGCCTACGCGTTCGAGTGGAAAGACTACTACGCTCCGCGAGCATTGCATCGCCTGCTGAAGGCCGGCATCAAAGCCAAAGTTGCTGTGAAGCCATTTGAAACGCACACAGCCGAAGGCAAGCGGGCGTTCGATTACGGGACAATCTTGATCCCCATGGGCATCCAACAAGACAAAGCCGACACGGTCTGGAAGCTGCTCGAAACCGCAGCGCGGGAAGATGGCATTCGCGTCGTTGCTCTTCCCACTGGACTCAGTGTTAGCGGTTTGGACTTGGGGAGCTCGAATTTCGTAACGCTCGATCTGCCGAAGGTTGCTTTGATTGTCGGCACGGGTGTCTCGCAAACCGATGTCGGTGAGGCGTGGCATCTTCTCGACCATCGATTCGGGATTGAAACAAGCCTGCTCGAGACAACAGCGTTAGGTCGTGTGAATCTCGATCGCTACACCGTCATCGGGATGGCCAGCGGCATGTATGCGAGTATCGATTCGTCCGGCCGGGAAGCGTTGCGCCGCTGGGTTGGCAACGGAGGGATACTCATCGCTATGGAGAGCGCGGTGGAGTGGGCAATTGACAACCGATTAGCGACTGGAAAGCTGCGGCGAGATGAGCCCTCGCGACGGGACACGATCGTTGCACGTCGGCCGTACGTGTCTGAGGAGCGATTCAACAGAGCATTAAGTACCGACGGATCGATTTTCGAGGTGGAGTTCGATCGCACCCACCCCCTGCTCTTCGGCTATGAGGGCGACCGGATGAGCGTCTTCCGAGGGACCAATGTCTATCTCGACCCATCCCGCAGTCCCTACGCTACGCCGATGGTTTATACGTCGAACCCGCTCTTGAGCGGCTATCTCCACAAGCAGCACGAGAAGCAGATCAAAAACTCCGCCGCCATCGTGGTCAGCACACAGCGGAATGGCAAGGTCATTCTCATGACGGATAACCCGAATTTCCGCGCCTTCTGGTACGGGACGAATAAGCTATTCCTCAACGGGGTGTTTTTTGGACAGGTGATTCGAGCCAGTAGTGGCAGGGCAGAAGAGTAGTCTGTTGATAGTTGTTCAGGACTTTTGTAGTTTTCATGCGCCGTTGTCCTAATTCACGTATTCATTCACCTTTTTTATGGAGGGGATATGAATAAAAAAGTTTGGATGGGGGCGGTGGCAGTATTTGTTGCTCTGGCGATTATGGAGTACGCATTCAATGCACTGTTTGCATCTTCTTTCGATCCAATCAGG
>DATLYT010000056.1:0-2728 GCA_035574455.1 Bacteroidota bacterium | reverse complement strand
GAAGGGATGACGGTCCTCCCCGGCTTGTGGGATATGCATGTCCACACGATGATCAACGGTCATGCGGATTACGCGCATTGGGACAAAACCTATCCGCCCATTCTCGAGTCGGTCATCATGCCTGCATCGGCACGGCAGCTGTTGATGGCGGGGGTGACAAGTGCGCGGGACTTGGGCGCACCGCTGGAAGCGAGTATCAACGTACGGAATGCGATCAACAGTGGAAAGATACCCGGGCCGACGCTCTACGTCTCCGGACCCTTCATTCAAAAAGCGCCATATCCGGGAACCGAGCATTTCCGTTGGGGTGTAAACGGAGCACAGGATGCCCGCGCCAAAGTTCGAAAGCTCGCCCAGGCCGGCGTCGACTGCATCAAGCTCATCGACCACGACCAGATGACAATGGACGAGCTGACAGCGATTGTCGATGAAGCACACAAGCACAAATTGCCGGTCGTTGCCCATGCTCACCGGCCGGAGGAGATTCGCCGAGGTCTTATCGCCGGCGTTGATTGCTTCGAGCACACGGGACTCGCCACAGCGCCGGAATATCCGCCGGACATTCTCTCGATGCTGCGTGAGCGAACGGCGAAGATGTCGCTCGGCCCCCTCTTCTGGACACCCACGATCGAAGGTTTGTTCAACTACGAGTACGTGCGCGACAATCCGGAAAAACTCGACGACCCCTCATGGCACGTGGGGCTACCGGATTCCGTGATTCAGGATATCAAGCAATCCATCCGTTATCCGGATAGACTTTCGTACTTCCAAATCACGCCGAACCGAAAGCCGACGCTGGCGAGGAAATTCCAGCAGTTGAAAGAATCGGGCGTCGTCTTGCTCATCGGCACGGACAGCGGCATTCCGATGAAGTTTCACAGTCAGTCCACGTGGAATGAGCTCGACACCTGGGTCAACATGTTAGGCGTCAACCCCATGGAGGCCATACGCGCGGCCACCTATTGGCCTGCCGTAGCGATGAAAGTCGACAAAGACGTTGGCACCGTGAGCGAGGGGAAATACGCAGATATTATTGCGGTGCGGGGAGATGTGTTACGGTATATTAGTTTGCTTCAGCGTGTGGATATTGTGATCAAGCGCGGCGTACGGTATAAGTAGCGAGGAGGATTGTGCCCTGCTTGAGAATTGGAAGATTTTCCAAGAAGCCATCTTTCTCCTTGCGAAAGGCAACGATAGTGCTTACCTTGAATATGAAGGAATCCCGCAGAACAGTCGCCAGACCGGCGGTACGCCATTCTCGGTAATCCCAGTGAAAGCTAAACGAACAGTGAGGAGAGTCAATGCAACAGCCGAACACCATACAGGTCACGTCGCCCCAGTTTGAGGTCATCAAAAGCATGGAGGGGTTTGTGAAGGAAAACCTCCCTTCTTTGCTCAAACCTGTTGAAGAGAGTTGGCAGCCGAGCGATTTCCTGCCCGACCTCACCAAAGAGGACTGGCGCGAACAAGTGGAGGCCTTCCGCGAGCGCGCGAAAGAATTGCCGGACGATATTCTTGTCGTTCTCGTCGGCGATATGATCACGGAAGAAGCTCTGCCCAGTTATCAAACATGGCTGAACCGTCTTCAAGGAGTGACGGATATCACGGGGGCAAGTGATTCGGCGTGGGCGCATTGGAGCCGGGGATGGACGTCGGAAGAAAATCGGCACGGCGATTTGCTGAACCGGTATTTGTATCTCACCGGGCGCGTGGATATGCGCGCGATTGAGGTTTCCATCCACCATCTGATCAACAACGGCTTTGACCCGCTGACGGAGAATGACCCGTACCTCGGGTTCATCTATACCTCGTTTCAGGAGCGGGCGACGAAAATTTCTCACCGCAACGTCGGCGTCCTGGCCAAGAAAGCGGGCGAGGACAGACTCCACAAGATTTGCGGCCTCATTGCAGGAGATGAAGCCCGGCATGAAAAGGCGTACAAACTGTTCATGACGAAAATCTTTGAACTCGACCCGGCGCGTGCCGTGCTTGCGTTTGCAACCATGATGCAGAAGAAGATCACCATGCCCGCGCAGTTGGTGTATGACGGGAAAGACCGCAGTCTCTTCTCAAAATTTTCCATGGTCGCTCAAAAGATCGGCGTTTACACGGCAAAGGACTACGCCGAGATCATCGAAAATCTTGTTCGGGATTGGAAGATCGCGAGCATCAACGGGCTCTCCGATGCAGCCGCGAAAGCGCAGGAGTATCTGTGCGGACTTTCTGCTCGCTACCAAAAGGTCGCTGAGCGATTGAAATTCTCCGGCACGTTTAAGTTCAGCTGGATCTTCGACCGGGATATCGTGCTCGACCTTCTTCCGACGAAGCACGCACGTTAACCGACCGCATATTTCCACTGCCGTATGCTTCCACCAAGGTTGACTGTCGGCAATCAACCGTATTTCTTTCAAACGGTTTCGGCTCGCTTGTTCTCCGTTCTGCTTGTTCTTTCCGTTGCTGGATGGATGACGGAACGTCTTCATGCGCAGATAGTCCCCTTTCCGTATACGGAGTCTTTCGATACTGTTGCTCCGCCTGCATTACCGAGCGGCTGGTTGACATCAACAGCCCGCGCGCCGAGTGGCGACTTTGCGACGACGACCTCGACTCCCCGTTCTGCTCCAAATGCTGTGCTGTCGACGAATGCGACAATTTCCCAGTCGCTGACATCACCAACCTTTAACTTCACCAACCGCACGCCGGATAAGCTCCAGTTCTACACCGCTCG
>DATLYT010000055.1:0-23194 GCA_035574455.1 Bacteroidota bacterium | reverse complement strand
TTTAACGTCAGGTCCGCATCCAACAGCGCACGAAAGCTCTGTTCGATCTGCTCTTTACTGAAGTTCTCAGAAAACTCCACATACTGTTTGACAAAATAGGGACTCAATCCGACTGCTGCAGCAATCTCTCGTTCGGAGCTTCGCCGCTGTCGAAGTTCGATAAGCTTGTAAAGGATGGTAAAGAAGCGCGTCAGCATCACGATCATGAACTGCGGACTCTCACCATGCTCCAGCATTCGCTCCACAATCTGAATCGCCAGGCTGATGTTGCGACTGCCGATAGCATTCTGCAACTCGAAAATGGTGTAGCCCTTAGTCTCTCCCACAACACCCGCTACATCCTCCGGCTCGATCTGCTTCTTTTCGCCCACGAAGACGAAGAGCTTGTCGATTTCACTCTGGAGATTGCGGAGTGAGTTTCCAACGTACGCCTGTAACAACCGACAGGCTTCGGGACTTGCCTGTTTGCCGAGTTTGGCAATGCGCTCGGAAATCCATCCGGGCACTTCGTTGTCCCAGAGCGGCTTGCATTCGATAAGCTCGGCCGATTTCTTGAGGTCGGAGAACGGCTTTTTACGGAAGTCCGGTTTCTCGGCAACGAAGACGAGCAATGTGGATTCCAGCGGTTTCTTGATATAGGCGGCAAGCAATTCGCGCGCAGTATCGGTTGTTGCCAGTTTTTCGGATTCCTTTACAACAACCACGCGACGCTCAGCCATCATCGGAAAGGATGATGCGTGCGTCACAACGTCCTGCGCATCCACCTTGCTGCCGTACATGATGTCAAGATTGAAGCCGCGCATCGACGGATCGACCGCTTGTTCCACAATCGCCTGCACACACTCGTCGACGAGCAAGTCTTCTTCGCCGTAGATGAGATAGATCGGCGCGAACTGTTTTTTCTTAAGGGCAGTATGGAGTTCGCGGGGAGTCACGGCTTAGTCCGTCTTACTCTTCTGACTCTCCTTCCGCAGCGCCGTGATCAACACTGCAGCAAATCCGCCCCAGACCATCCCAACCACCAGCACCATGGTAATCAATGTTGAAAGTTCCATGTTACGCCTCCTGTGCCCGCGTGGCAAATGTTTTCCGAACCATCCAACGATTGATGGCGATGAAGATCATCATCATAAAACCCCACTGCAAAAGACAGGTCCCCACGCTGTACGCATGAAATGGATTCCACCAACCTTCAGTGTCATACGAAAAGATCGAAAGCGAGAACCACCAGACGATCAGCGCAATCACCTGCAAAGGAATCAGCCACGAGATAATGACATTATACCACCGACCTATCTTGATATCACTTCCCTCGCCATTCACTGCCTCCTGGCGGAATTTATCGGTACCGTGCTTAATCACGGCGAACGAAATAAAGCCGCCGCTAATCATCAGCCCAATGCCCCAGACCCAATCCTGATTCTCGAAAAAGTTGAGACTGAGCGCCGACGGGATGCCGAGGAGGAAGCCAACCACAGCCACCATCACAAGGGCTCGGTTCCGTTGAAGACCCATATCGATAAAGGCCTTCACGGCAAGTTCAATCATCGAGATGAGTGACGTCAGGGCGGCAAACGTGAGACCGAGAAAGAAAATGGTTGAAAAAAAAGTCTGGACGAACGTTCCGCCCGGCATTTTCTGAAACAGCTGTGGCAGAAAGATAAAGGCGAGTCCGGTATTCGTGCTACCGCGTCCGGAAATCAGTTCCTTCACGCCTTCGCCGGGGGCAAGAGCAAAGACGGTGGAAAAAATCGTGATGCCGGCAAGTAGTGAGACCGAATTATTGCCGAACGCCGTGAGCGCGGCATTCAGCGAGATGTCTTCTTTTTGGCGAGCATAGCAAGCGTAGGTTAGAATGAGCCCCCACCCCGCACCGGTATCCCAGGCATTCTGTGTCAACGCGGCGAGCCAGACCTTGTAATCGAGCAACGTGTCCATACTCGGCGTAAAGAGGTACACGATCCCATCCCACGCACCGGGAAGTGTGACGGCCCGAACGGCAAGCGTGAGAAGAATGATGAGTAACGATGGAATCAAGATGCGGTTGGTCCGCTCAATACCGCTGACGACGCCTTTGTAAATGACAAAAGCACCAATCAACATGGCAGCGGCGTGGAAGAGAATCGGCTTGGGGCTTGACGTAAAGGAGTTCCACAGCTCGATATGATCTGCTGTGGTAACAAGATTCCCGGAGAGTGCGTTTGCCAGATAGCTCATGCACCATCCTGTTACCACCGAGTAGTAGAACATGATGGCCGTAGAGACAAACCCGATAAACGCGCCCATCCAGGCAAACTTTTCGCCGGCGAGTTTGGCAATCCCGCCGATAGGACCGTAGCGGGTGTATTTCCCGATCGCCAACTCAGCGATGATGAGCGGTACCGACCAGACGAGCAAAAAGATAACCCACGGGATGAGGAACGACCCGCCACCGTTTTGCGCAACGATGCGTGAAAATCTCCAGATGTTCCCCGTCCCCACAGCAATCCCGATGACCGAAAGAATCATTCCCCAGCGCGACGTGAAGAATTCTTTTTTCTCTGCCATGAGCGCTCCGTTTGAGGGTGATAAGTTTACAGTTTCGAGTTCTGAGATTCGGGTTCTCAGTTTTCAGTTCCACGAGCATAGGGAGCGGAACGAACATTCACTTTTCCCTTTGCCTTTGGATATCTGACTTCAACCGACAGACGTCCGACCTCTGATCTCTGACTTCTGCTTTTACTTCCTTACAATGCTTACTTTCTTCATCACCACATCTTTGACCGGTTTGTCGAGCGGTTTCGATGTTTGCACCTTGCCGATCTTTTGCACGACATCCATCCCCTTCACCACTTTGCCGAAGACCGTATGACGTCCATCCAACCACGGCGTCGGCGCCAGTGTAATGAAGAACTGGCTGCCGTTCGTGTTCGGGCCGCGATTGGCCATCGAGAGAATTCCGGGCCCGCTATGTTTCAGCGTGTCCACAATCTCATCTTCAAACGGTTTCCCGTAAATGCTCTCGCCCCCGCGTCCCGTGCCGGTGGGGTCGCCGCCCTGAATCATGAACCCGTCGATGACCCGATGAAAAATCACTCCATTGTAATACCCTTTTTGGGCAAGCTCAACAAAGTTTTTCACGGTCTTCGGCGTGGCTTTTTCAAACAGCTCCAGCTCGATTGTTCCCATGGTTGTTTCGATGACTGCATACGGCTTTTTCGAGGCATCCATACTCTTTCCTTTTTTCGCTTGTGCGAGAAGACTCAATGGAAGACTTGCGACCAGCAACAACAGCAAAACGTGTTTCATGCCAAAACCTCCTGTTAGATAAAGATGATTCCAAGAACACCAACGACCAAGCAATACAACGAAAACCACCGGATTTTCCCGCGCTCAATAATACGCAATAAGAACTTAAGGGCAACGTAGCCAGATGCAAACGACACCACCATCCCCGTGAACAATACGAGCAGCCCTTCCGCTGCCCCTCCGTTGGCAATAAGGTCTTTCACCTTCAGCAACGTTGCGCCGGCAACGGCAGGCAGCGATAAGAGAAACGAGAACCGCGCGGCGTGGTAAGGTTCAATCTTCATGTACAGTGCCGTACTGATTGTTGAGCCCGAGCGTGAAATGCCCGGGATGATTGCAGCCGCTTGTGCAATTCCAATCACGAACGCCGAGAGAAACCCGACCTTCTTGCCCTGGACAGGTGTGGCAAGTCCCGTGAGAAATAGAATAAAGCCGGTAAGGACTAACATCACCGCGACGAGCTTCGGGTCGGTGAATGCCTCAGCAATGGCATGTTCGTACCTTAGTCCGATAAAGGCGGCCGGTATAGAGCCAACGAGAATGTAGATCGATAGTCGAAACGGTTCTTGTTCGCGATAGTAGGCATTCCCAAAACGCCAAGGAATAAACGCCCGAACCAGTGACTGCACAATACCGACGATGTCATTCCAGAACACCACGACAACGCTCATCAACGTGCCGAAATGCACAAAGACTTCGAACGTGATATCGCTGGAGGTCTGGATGTTCAGCAGATGCTCAGCCAAGACGAGATGACCCGAGCTGCTGACGGGGAGGAATTCCGTCAAGCCCTGAATCAAACCAAGAATAACTGCCTGGAGAATCGTCACTCACAACCCCTATAATTGGAACATCACTCCAAATTTCAGACTGATGCTGAAGAATTGCATCCGCGCCGTGGTGTTGGTGGCGCGTTCGAACGCTTCTGCACCGCTGGCGTTCTTGAACGTACCGAGAAAATCCCACCGCATATCCACCCCGATGCTTCCATAGAGCGTTTCATCGAACTTGGTATTGCCGACAGCTTCCAACTTCACTCCCACTCCGTTGGCTGTGAAGCGCTCATCTACACCGTAGCTATAGAGCGTCTGCTGAAGCGTTGCAAGGTGGTAACCGAGTCCACCGCCAAATTTCAGGTAGAACGCCGGGTCGCTCACAACGTACCGTACCATCGCCGTCGGCATATGCACGTTGTAGGCAAACTCCGACCCCGCACTGTACGGGCCGCCGCCCACCGTCTGCGTCTTGATGAGCATGCTATACTCCAGCGCAACACTCCACTCCGGTTGAATGCGGTACTCCGGTGTGATAAACAGCTCAAGCATCGATGAAAATTCATCCAATCGCTCGCTCGTCTGTGATGGACGAAAGGCGTTCATGTAGTCCACCAGAAACGGAGCCGAATGAATGCCGGCACCTAATCCGACCGACACCGCAAACTTGGACGGCGCAGAATCCCCCGACGGCTGAGAAAAAGCCCGGCTACAAGCTGTCGCACTCATCACGAAAACGAGCACGAACATTTTGCTCCAGGTTGTTGCGTTATTTCCGCGAAGGACTCGCTTCATGATTCAACGACGGCTCCTCACCAACCGCTTGTTCCGTGATTTCCGAAATACGCACATGGTCTTTCAGAAAGTAACCCAACCCGACAAACGTGATGGTCAGGTAACTCACTTCATGGGTGATGATCGAAAAGCTCAATGCGCTTACCGAATCAACGCCATACAGCGTTGCCAGCGTGTATGTTAGGAACGAATGATACGTCCCCAAAGCCCCGGGCGCGGGAAGAACGTACGCGACGGTGGTGATCGTGAGAAGGACAAATGCCACGCCAAAATCGAATTCCCGCGCTGCAATGGTATCCAGCGAGAAAAAACCGACGTACATGGTCAGCCCGTACACACCGAAGAGAAAGAGACTCAGAACGGAAACCACAAAAAGATACTGCCGGCCTGCACCTGCACCAATCCCACTCAAGAACGACTCCACAATGGCATCAATCTGTCCCGCATAGCGTTGAGGCACGAGCGGCTTCAGCAATTTCATGAGACCGAAGAGCGACTCGCTCTTCAAAAGTAAGACGGCGGAGAGAACCAACAGACCGACCGAGCCGAGCAAGAAGTACCTTCGGGCCAACTCGACGTTCTCGACAAACGGGTCGAGTGAATTGGGATAGAGAAAGAGGATCGTGCAGAGCATGAACAGAAAGGTCACGGTGTCCAGAATACGCTCGACGACAATCGTTCCGAGGGTTGCGCTTCTCGACATCTTCTCCAGTCGTCCAAACATGTACGCACGAACCAGCTCCCCCGCCCGCGGTAAGACGTTGTTCACCATGTAGCCGACCATCACCGCAGAAAAGAGATTCCGCAAGGAGGCATTCGGTTTGAGAGGGGCGACGAGGTATCGCCAGCGTAACGCCCGCACCCAATGGCTGAAGAGCCCGAGAGGAACGAGCGCGAGAATCCACCAGAGGTTCGCTTCAACAAGAGAATTCCACAACTCGGTAAGGTTGGCGTTACGGAACGCGAGATAGAGAAAAACGGCGGTGAGAAAAAAGCTCAGCAGTGTCCGGAGGAGTGTCCTTGCTTTGCGCGTCATAGGCCCGATCGCTAACGGAGGTCCACCACCTCGGTTCCGGCAGGAGGGGTAAACGAAAAGAGCGCATCGCTGACACGCGTGTTCAACTTAAGCTCTTTGATGGTGTACACCGTTTCGGTGTCGTTGACGTCGACAATCTGCACTTTGCGAACAATCCATGTTCCATCTTCGACCCACATCTTCACCGATTTCACAAACGACTGGTCATCTTTTGGTACAAGTTTCAGGGCGTAGGTCTCCACATTCTCGACCTTTTCTTTGCCGAGGAGCGTGGTATAGTATTGCGCGGGAAGGTTCAGTAAGAATTTTTCAGGCGACAGGGAATTTTGGTTTTCTCTGTACCGATCGACCAAAACCTGCTTGTTCACGGGCGAGTAAGACCAGACGACAGCGCCATCCGTCACAAGGGTCTGGTGCTCGAACTCTACGCGGTATTTGTTGGGACGCTTCATGGTCAGCGTCCCTTCGAAGTTCTGCTCGAGCTTGGAGAAACCGAATTTCACCTGCTGGCGGAACTTCACCGTCGCATCCTGCATAGCGTCGTACTTTTTCTGGAGGCGATCGGTAATTTCCTTCGCCGTCATCTCTTTCTGACGGCCAACGACCGCCGACAGGCCACACAACAACAGAATCACGAGTCTTCCCACGTACGTCATGCCTTGATTCCTTTCAACAAAGTTTCCAACTCTGCCTCTGACTCCACCAGGACTTCCCGTG
The DNA here is from genome assembly GCA_035574455.1 of Bacteroidota bacterium. Taxonomy (GTDB): domain Bacteria; phylum Bacteroidota; class Ignavibacteria; order UBA10030; family UBA10030; genus DATLYT01. Next base: position 16,585 of record DATLYT010000055.1, on the reverse strand, counting down.
CTTTGCTGCCGTCAAATGGCCCGACGATGCCGGCGGCTTCCAGCTCATCGACGAGTCGCGCGGCTCGGGAATAACCGATCTTCAACCGTCGCTGCAAGAGCGATACCGAACCTTGCTGATGGCGGACGATAATCCGAGCCGCTTCTTCAAACAGCTCATCCCGCTCGTCGCCACCCACGAAGCCAGAGGAATTCTTCTTTTCAAACACGGACGGCAGTTGCGTCGGCTGACTATAGCCTTGCTGCTTCGCAATGTGGTCGGTAATGCGCTCGATTTCATCGGTCGAAATAAATGCATTTTGAATACGGATCGGCTTCGGACTTCCCGCCGGCAAATAGAGCATATCGCCGTTACCAAGCAGTTGCTCGGCCCCGTTCATGTCGAGGATCGTGCGGGAATCAATTTTTGACGCGACCTGGTAAGCAATCCGCGCCGGAAAATTCGCTTTAATCACGCCCGTAATCACATCTACCGACGGCCGTTGGGTTGCAAGCACCAGGTGAATACCGACCGCCCGCGCCAACTGAGCAAGACGCGCAATGGGCTCTTCAACTTCCTTCGCCGCAGTAATCATCAAATCGGCAAGCTCATCGATGACAACAATAAGGTACGGGAGCTTGCGGTGCTTCACACCTTCTGTGTCGTGCAAGCGGCCGCTCTTGACCCGTTCGTTGTAGTCCGCAATGTGTCGAACCCCCGCCGCCGCGAGGAGATCATAGCGCTTCTCCATCTCGTATTCAACGCTCTTCAGCACCAGCACGGCATTGTTGGCTGAGGTGACAATCTCCTCGTCAATGTCGGGAGAAACGGCAAGGTAATGTTTGCGAAGATGGCTGTACTGTGCAAGCTCGATTTTCTTCGGGTCGATAATGACAAACTTGACATCGCTGGGATGGAGTCGATACAACAAACTGACCAGAATCGTATTGATTCCCACACTCTTGCCCGAACCCGTCGCTCCGGCAATGAGGAGATGCGGCATTTTCGCGAGGTCGTCGACGTACACCTCGCCGGAGATCGTCTTCCCCATCGCGATCGGCAGTGCGGCCGTACTCTCACGAAACTTCGTGGAATTGATCACCGAGCGAATCGTCACCAACGCTGGGCGATGGTTGGGGATTTCCACGCCAACCGTTCCTTTCCCCGGAATCGGCGCGATGATGCGAATCCCTTTCGCCTTGAGCGCCAGGGCAATGTCATCCTCAAGACTTTCGATTTTGCTGATCTTGACTCCTGCCGCCGGCACAAGCTCGTAGAGCGTGACCACGGGCCCTGGAGTCACGGACACGCTCTCAATCGCCACACCGAAGTCAGCCAACTTCTCCCGCAGGAGTTCTGCGTTCGCTTTCAGCTCTGATTCGTCAACGTGCTCGCTCGCCCTTGCTGTGTCAAGAAGATCGACAGACGGCGGAACGTAGTCGATTTCCTCCACCTCATCAACGGTTTGCGGTCGCTCGTCAAAGTTTACCTCTTCCTCACGAACCGGTGGTTTGATGTCTAATGCCATTTCGCCACTTGGCTCCTTCGCCCCTGTTTCCTCAATCTCCTCATCTTTTGCCGGCACACGGGTGTCTGGCTCCACCGGTGGCTGAATTCTTTTTTCGCGCGCCGGGGGCAGATCAGGAATTTCCGTTTCAGGCTTCTTGATTTCTACCTTCTCTGCCGATTTTCCCCGTTCCGCGGCCGTCGCGCGCCGTTCATCAAGCCAGTCCATGAGCGCTCGAATCCACTTCTGCATCCGTTCATACACCATTTGAAGATCGATATCAAACGCAAAGACGGTAGCAGTGATGAGCGAGCCGAGCAAGAGGAGGACCGTTCCTGCGCGCCCGATGAGTTTCGAAAGAACTCCGGCGATAAATTCCCCAACCAGCCCACTCCACTCAACCGCGAGAAGCTGTTCCTCGCCAAACAAGCGAATGGTGCCGTTGATCGAAGCAAACAACAACGCAAATGCCAGCGTGTAGCTAGTGGGTGCGATGAGTTTGTGAAGTTGTTTTTCTCGCAGGTATGCCCATAACCACATCATCAAGAGAAAAGGAACGACGAGAACAGCATAGCCGATGGTGGAGTTAATAAGCCAATTCGAGATGATGGCCCCAAGCAACCCAAGCCAATTCTGAGTCCGCTCAGCTTTGGCCGCTACGTCCGGATCGTTGGTGAAAATCTTCAAGACTGCGACATCTCCGTTCGCCTGGTCTGCCGGTGTGTACGAAATCAGGCTGAGGAGTAGCATAAACGAAAACAGAATGCCGACGAACGCGATGACTTGACGACGGCGCTGGGCGTTGTCGGGTTTTGGTTTGGAGTGGTCCGCCATAACGGCCTTCCTTTTCTGAAGACGCTATGAGTTGGGCGTTGCGACAGCCGGAATCTCGGCATCCGGCGCGCGTTGGTCTTCCTTCGGCAATTTCACGCTCGTGCCCACGAGCATCGGCAATACAGGCACAGAGTCCACTTTGGCGCACGCTTTGAGGTCTTCGTCAAAACCGATGCTGGCTAAATATTTTCCGTGGTCGGTGTTCTTCAACATTTTGAGGATGGACCGGCCGTGCGTGCGGTAGAGACTCAGCGCAGCCGTCGAGGTATCCGTAAACTCGACCTGCTGTTGCTGCTCCTCCTGCACTTTATGGATGAGCATGCCGGCGCAAACTGCGTCTTCCATGGAAAACCCATGCGACACGGTGGTATTCCCTGCACAGATGATCAGGAACTCATCGTTGACCTGTGCCATAAATTCCGCCACTTTCGAGATGTTGATGAACGCGGCAACAGCCATGTTCCGCGCGTGGCGGCATTTGTTCATCGCCACTGAACCATTCGTGGTGCAGTAGATGATCGATTTCCCCTTCACCGCCCCTTCCGTATATTCCAGCGGAGAATTGCCGAGGTTAAATCCCTGGATCATCTTCCCGTTTCGCTCGCCTCCCCGCACGGTCACATCACCGAGCAAGCTGGCAGAAATCTTCACTGCTGATTCGATATTGGAGACGGGAATGATTTCGCGCGCGCCGTTCGCGAGCGCGGTGACGACCGTCGTACTGGAGCGGAGCACATCGATCACCACCACGTTCTTATCACGTAGCTGAAGTTCGTCAAGATTCGTTGCTGAAAAGGTAACGTCGATTTTCATAGGAGAGTTAGACAAACGGTAATTTTACAATTGTCGCTGGAACATCCTTTCCGCGCACCTGGACGTTGACCGTGCTACCGACTGAGGCATATGCCGTCTCCACATAGCCCATGGCAATGCCCCGTTGGAGAACGGGCGAGAATGTTCCGCTCGTCACGTGTCCTACCGATCTACCGTTCACCATCAACGGATAACCGTGACGAGCAATGACCTTGTCCGGCAAGGTAAGACCGACGAGACGTCGTTTCAAACCTGAGGATTTCGCTTCCATCATAGCCTGCTTGCCGATAAAATCGCCTTTGTCGAGTTTCGTAATCCAGCCCAAGCCTGCCTCGAGTGGCAACGTCGTCTGGTCGATATCGTTGCCGTAGAGACAAAAGCCTTTTTCCAGTCGCAGCGTATCCCGAGCACCGAGACCAGCAGGGGAAATGCCAAACTCCTTCCCTGCCTCAACAATGGCCCTCCAGACCTTTTCACAATTCAACGGTTCCGCTTCCAGGTACAGTTCAAAGCCAAGCTCCCCTGTGTACCCTGTACGGGAAATTATCATGGGGATACCGGCAATCGTCCCGCGCGTGAAGTGGTAGTACGCGAGTGCCGACAGATCCGTGGAAGAAATCTTCTGCAGCGTCGCGAGCGATTGTGGACCCTGCACCGCAAGCAGCGCGGTTCTCTCGCTGACATCCGTCAACTGCACGTCGCCGAAACGATGGGACATCAGCCATTCGAAATCTTTCTGGATATTCGAGGCATTGACGACAAGCAGATACCGATCGCCGAGATGATACAGCAACAGGTCGTCCACGATGCCTCCGTTGTCATAGCACATCGCCGTGTATTGAACTTTCCCTTCGGCCAGCTTCGCAACGTCGTTGATGGTAACGTATTGCAAAAACGGCAGTGCATCCCGTCCCCTGACCTCGAATTCACCCATGTGCGAGACGTCGAACAGACCGACCGCCCTCCGCACAGCCAAATGCTCTTCGATGATACCGGAATACTGAACGGGCATCTCAAAACCGGCAAAGTCGACCATCTTCGCACCCAACGCTTTATGGATGTCGTTGAACGGTGTACGTTTCATCTTACTTCGATTGAGCTTTCTTCCAATCCGCCAAAAACTTCTCCAGGCCGATATCGGTCAGCGGATGCTTGATGAGTTGGTCGATGACTTTGAATGGCATCGTGCAAATATGCGCCCCAATCATCGCCGCCTCCACCACGTGGACCGGATGGCGGACGCTGGCGACAAGCACTTCGGTCTCAAAGTGATAGTTCCGATAAATCGTGACGACCTGCTTAATCAACTCCATACCCGTCTGGCTGATATCGTCCAAACGGCCGATGAAGGGGCTGATAAAATACGCCCCCGCCTTCGCTGCCATCAGCGCCTGGTTTGGCGAGAAGCACAGCGTTACGTTTGTGCGAATGCCCTCGTTCTTTAAACATTTGACGGCCTTCAGTCCCTCTTTAATGAGGGGCACTTTGACAACGATGTTCTTATGAATCTTCGACAGCTCGCGAGCTTCCTTCATAATACCATCGAGGTCGGTCGACACAACTTCGGCGCTGATCGGTCCATCCACGATAGCGCAGATCTCTTCCAACAGCTTCCGAAAATCTTTGCCTTCTTTGGCAACAAGACTGGGGTTGGTCGTCACCCCATCCAGAACGCCTAAGCTGGCGGCCTCTTTGATTTCGTCGATGTTTGCCGTGTCGATAAAAAATTTCATGATTCCTCCGGTGCGTAGGAACGTTATGCCTTATACTGGTCGGTGATGTCTTTGTTCTGTTTGAGCGAGATAAAGCGAAACTCATCAACCGGAACAGAAGAATCCGGCACAAGCTTGATGCGGACAAAGAATTTGAACATCATCTTCGTCAAGCGACTGATGGTGCCGTGTTTGAGATATTCCGCCAGAGTCGGATTGACATGCAATTCCAGGCGAAACTCTCGAGATTCCGACTTGAAGCGCTTGATCCAACGCTCGATCTGGTTCATCGTTGCATCCTTCGACTGCACCATGCCGGTACCACCGCACGTCGGACAGGCTTCACTGAAGCTCATCGTGACACTCTGCCGGATGCGCTGCCGCGTCATCTGGATCAAGCCAAACTCCGTCATCGGCAAAACGGTAACCTTTGCGCGGTCGCGACGGAGCTCTTTCTTGATCTCGTCGTACACCTTCTTCTTGTTCTTCTCGTCTTCAAGGTCGATGAAATCAATTATGATCAAGCCGCCGATGTCGCGCAGGCGAATCTGCCGACAGACTTCACGTGCGGCTTCGAGGTTCGTGCGGAGAGAATTCAACTCCTGTTCTTTCTTGGCCGCGTACCGACCGCTGTTCACATCGATCACTGTCATCGCTTCCGTCTTCTCGATGTAGAGGTACCCTCCACTCTTGAGCCACACTTTTCGGCTGAACAACGCCTGAATATCTTTCTCCACTCCAAACTTATCGAAGATCGGCTCCTTGTCCCGGTACAGCTCAAGCCGGTCCACCATATCGGGCGACATCCATTGCACGTACGCGCGAATCTCCTTATACAACTTCTTATCATCCACCACAACGCGGTGCACATCGGCTGAAAAAAGATCGCGAATGACGCTGGACGTTGTATTCATGTCTTTGTAGAGTAATGCGGGCGCCTGTTCCGACTTCACAGCTTTCTCGATATTTCGCCACGTGCGCAACAACTCATCGAGGTCTTGCTTGATCATTTCTTCACTCTTCCCCTCCGCCACCGTGCGGATGATTGCCCCAAAGCTTTCCGGCAGCAGGGAGCGTACGAGTTTTCGCAAGCGACGCTTTTCTTTGAAGTTCGTGAGCTTCTTGGAGACACCAACTTTTCCGACAAACGGCAATAGCACCAGGAAGCGTCCAGGCAGAGAAATTTCCGAACGGACACGCACACCTTTTTTGCCCACCGGTTCTTTCGTAATCTGAACCAGCAGCTGTTGACCCTTTTCGAGGTTGACTTCGGGTTGACGTGGCGCGGGTTGTTCGCGGTGTCGGGATCTGCGAGCGGTCTGCGGAGGCGCTGCGACGGCTACTGTTTCGCCGTTGCCTCCGTTGGTCGGTGTGAGAGGAGTCGTGGAAGCTGGAGAAGCTTCGTCCTCCTCTTCATCGTCGTCTTCAAAGAGGACGTTGTAATCTTGTAAACTTCCAACATCCGAAAAATGGAGAAATGCGTCCTGTGGAAGGCCGATGTCGATGAACGCGGCGCGGATGCCCGGCATCACTTTGGCCACGCGGCCCAAGTAGATATCGCCGACGTTGCGGTCTTTACCAGGTGCTTCGACAAATAGTTCGGCTAGTCTGCCGTCTTCAAGAATGGCGATACGATGTTCGTTCGCCGTGGAGTTGATAATAATTTCTTTTTTCATGAGGTACCATGTTCCACCGGAGCCTTTGAGCGTGGAAAGAAGAACAGCACGCCTCGTGACGAACTGGAACATGTCCCTCGCGGTGCGGGAGAAGACCGCCGGACACCAACACTCGTCGTTCAGGAGTTTCAGATCGACCGAAGCGACGCCTACGAACGGAGGACGTTTCAACGTCCCAAAGGCGTGTACAAAAGGTGGCTACGAAGATTGTGAAAAGAAAAGACAGCATGTGAATTAAGCCATCATTGATCACTCCGCCTCTGGCAAAGTGAAGCGCTGATGGGATGCGCGCAGAAGTTTTCACCACGAGCCCTGCATGCCAACATGCGAGAGGCCCAAGAACTAAAGAGGTCAAGCTTCCCTGCGTCGCACAAAACTTTTTGCTTACCGTTGCTTCCTTCCGGACCTGGCGGGGTTGGGCAAAGCTCTGTCGCGCAGACCCGCTTTCGGCGGGCAGGCTTGACCTCTGGAAAACCTTCAATTGTGACAAACAAAAAACTCCGACGAGTGAAACAACGATTGATGGCAAAACTGTGGAGCTGATCGGGATCGAACCGACGACCTCCTCGTTGCGAACGAGGCGCTCTCCCAGCTGAGCTACAGCCCCAAGCTTGACACAGTATTTCTCACACTCAAAAATAAGGTAACGATATTCCCCTTAAAAAACAACGTGTACCATCGATAGGCGGAAGAAGTTGTTCAAGCGAACCAAGGAAGCTCCCTAATCTTCAAGAATTGAATCTCCACCAACTTTTTGCTATGATGGCGCACATTCTCAAGGAGCTGTTATGACAAAACGGAAAACGAACGAACTGTTTGGGCAATATCTCGACATTGTCCGACGGTTGAGGAACGAGTGCCCGTGGGATCGTGAACAGACACACCAATCGATCCGGCATTCCCTCATTGAAGAAGCCTACGAAGTGGTCGAATCGATTGACGAGAAAAACATGGCTGAATTGAAAGCCGAGTTGGGCGACCTTCTCCTTCATGTTGCCCTCCATTCGGTGATGGCGGAAGAAGAACGTGCGTTCACCATTGATGAGGTTCTTTCCCATTCGATGGAAAAGCTCATTCGTCGACACCCGCACGTTTTTGGGAAAACCAAAGTAACAGGAGCGCACGAGGTCAAGGCAAACTGGGAAAAAATCAAGATGACGGAAGGCCGAAGCTCGTTGCTCGATGGCGTGCCAAAGGAGTTACCCGCCCTCCTGCGTGCTTCTCGGCTCCAGGAAAAGGCATCAAAAGTTGGATTCGACTGGACAGACAAGAAGGAAGTTTGGAAAAAAGTGGAGGAGGAAATTCGAGAATTCCGAGCAGCCGAGCGAAAGGCAAACCAAGCAGAGATTGAAAACGAATTCGGAGACCTCCTCTTCGCTCTCGTGAACTACGCCCGGTTTGTCCACATCAATCCGGAACTCGCCTTACGGAAAGCGAACGAAAAATTCATCAAACGATTTCGAGGAATCGAACAATCTCTCCACCGACAAGGCAAAACACTCGAGCAGGCCACGTTTGAAGAAATGGACATGCTCTGGAATCAACACAAGGAAACCGAAGAAGAATAATTACGAGCCGCTCTTCTGTTCACCGTTATTGGTATGGAACCGGTCGTAGGCGTCGATAATATCCTTTACTAACCGGTGTCTGACGACATCGTTCTTGTCAAAGTACACAAAGGACACCCCCTGCACTTTCTTCAACACTTCCTGAATCTGCACTAACCCCGACGTTGTCTTTTGCGGTAAATCAATCTGCGTCACATCCCCCGTAATAATCGCTCGCGAGTGAAGTCCGAGACGAGTGAGGAACATCTTCATCTGCAGTGCAGATGCATTCTGCGCTTCATCGAGAATGACAAAGGAGTTATGGAGTGTCCGCCCGCGCATGTACGCCAGCGGTACGATCTCGATGATATGCTTCTCCATGTAGCTCCGCAACTTTTCTGCCGTCAGCATATCATCCAGTGCATCATAGAGAGGCCGCAGGTAGGGGTCAACTTTCTCACGGAAATCTCCCGGCAAAAAACCGAGGCTTTCGCCAGCTTCCACAACAGGCCGTGACAGCACAATCTTCGTCACATCGCGATTCTTGAGAGCAGCGACGGCCATTGCGACCGCCAGATAGGTCTTGCCGGTCCCAGCCGGACCGATAGCAAACACAATGTCATTCTTGAGGATTTGACTGACGTAGTGACGCTGTCCCGGTGTCTTTGGTTTGATGGCGCCGAGTTTCGTGTACAGCAACGCTGCGTCGAGATCGTCGCCCGTGGTTTCGGTCGGGACTTCCGGCGTCGAGCCGTTGACGGTCACAAGGTCGATCACCGTCTCAACGTCGTTCGGTGTGAGGTTCCCATTCTTGTTCAGGATGTATAGCAGCTCCTTAAATATTTTTTCAACCTTTGTGACTTCTGCTTGCACCCCTCGTACGGTAATTTGATCTCCTCGAACAGCAATGGTCGCATCAAACCGATCTTCGATCTGCTGCAAATGAATGTCGTTAAAGCCGAGAAGTTGAACAGTGTCAACTCCTGTCAGATTCAGTTTCCGTTCAACCAACGATGATGACCTCCTTGTATGGTGATAGAAAAACGAAACGCCCTTACAGCCGCGCGTGGCGGGAAGGGCGTTACATGAACGTGTACAACTGCGTGTCTCGTATGACGAGAGAGCTCTTCGCTCATCCTCCTTTACGGGTTATTGGGAACTGCCGCCGCTTGTTTATTCTGCCAGTATCGGCGGGCTGCGGATTTTTCTTCTGCTGTCAACTCCGCCTTCGGGGGAATCTTCAACTTCTGACCCGGACGAATAATGTCAGGATTTTTAATCTGATCACGATTCCCTTGCCAAATTTTCGGCCAGAGGAAGGCGTTATCATAGATCGTCGGTTTTTTGGCGATGTTCCAGAGACAATCTCGGTCTTTCGACCAGGTCCCAACGGTGTAGGTCATCGTCATGCCTTCGAGCGACTTGCGAAGTGCATCCAGACGACTCTGTTGATTCGCGAGGCGGTCGTAGTACTTAGGCAAAGCGCTCATCTTGTTCTTCTTGGCGTTCGTGATGGCGCTTTGCACATCGTCCAACTCTTTCTTTCGATTCCAGAGTTCCTGATTCGACAGACGCGCAAGCTCATTCAACTTTTCATCGATGCGGTTCAACTCTGCCTCATACGCCGCCATCGATGCCGCCGTCGCTCCTACCATCGCCATTAATTCATCCTCGCATTTTTTCAGAGCAGCTGCTTTGTCTGAGTCCTGCCTCTTCAGGTTATCCACTTCACTCTGAAGAGTTGCCATGCGATTCTTAAGTTCATCTCGCTTCGCCGTCAGCTCTTGCATCTGCTTCTGCCACTCCTCTTTCGTCATCTCCTGAGCCAGTGCCGTAGCAGCGAGAGCACACACCAACATTACGTGTATGAATAATCGTTTGTTCCAATTCATTGTCCAATCTCCTTAGGCTAATGGTCCATCCGCTTATTGCATCGCTTTCAATCGCTGCTCGACGAGCGTCTTATCCTGTGTGCACTGATTAAGCTTTGCGTCTTTATCTGCAATGGCTCGCATCAAGGACGCGCGCTCGGAATCCAGCGTCGAAATCTGCCGTTCCAACGATGCAACTTCAGCCTTCAACGCCTCCAACTGCTGCAGCTCCTCGGCGCTCGGCTTATTCGAGCAGCCGACCAACGCCATCAAGGACCCGGCTACTAACATCACCCATAATGATTTCTTCATGAAAACCCTCCATGATTTGATGTTCCGGTAAGAATTAACGCCGAGAGTATAATAGATATTTGCACAAAAAAAGTCAAGCGAAATCGAACCCAGTGTTGTCTCTCTCTACGCTCCTCCAAGCGTGAAGAAAAGTAACACGATGTGTGTACACTCGTTACACGTATCCGCGCTCGGCCAGGCTTGTGTAGCTCTCACCAGCAATGACGATATGGTCATGCACAGGAATCCCAAGGATTTTTCCCGCTTCCACCAACTGCCTCGTCATAGCAAGGTCTTCCTGACTCGGTTCCGAATTACCGCTGGGATGATTGTGAACAAAAATCACGCTTGCCGCTTTTTCTCGTATTGCGGCGTGAAAACACTCACGCGGATGAACAAGCGAGGCATTGAGCGTTCCGGTCGTCACACGGCTCTCGCTCTGCAGCTGATTTTGTGCATTGAGGAGGATGACCCAGAACTCTTCATGCTTCAGATCCCGCAGTTTAGGACTAAAACGTGCAGCAACATCAGCCGGAGTACGCAAGAACGGTTTCACTTTCCCATCGCTTGAGGGGAGCTTTCGTGCAAGCTCGAACGCTGCAACGATCGCTGTCGCCCGTGCCTTACCAATTCCTAACGCCACAAGATCGTGGACAGACATCGCAGAGATGTCCCGTAACGTTCTTCCTTGGGACAGAAGTTTTCTCGCAAGGTCAACGGCTGTTTCACCTCGCTTGCCGGTGCGGATGAGAATCGCCAACAACTCGGCCTCGGTCAGGGCAGACGCACCGTGCATCTGGAGCTTCTCACGCGGTCGCTCACCTTCCGCCCAATCTTTGATAGTCGCGCGGTAGTACGTTTGAGGTTCTTTCGCACGAGGCGGATGCTTCTTCGACAACAGACTAATCCCTCCCTGATAGAAATTGCCCTGTTGCGCTATCGTAGAGTCCGAGACGCGTGATCGACCGCCCTCGATACTGCAGAATGGAAAGGACGCCATTCACACGTTCGGGAGTAAACGAAATGAACGAATGAACACCCGGAAAACCCTGTAACTGTGCGAGTGAAAACGCGATCTCGTTCCGACGACGTGCCCCATTGGCAATAACCTTCAGCAGCGCTTTCATCGCATCGTACGAATACAGCGAATTTCTCTTCGGCTGTTTACCAAAGCTGTTCTCATACCGCGCGGCAAACGCCCGGTAACGCTCATCCTCTTCGCTCCAATAACTATCCGACGGAAAGATGACGCCGTTCGTGTACTGCCGATGCTGCTCGAGTTCGAAAATGTCGTTCCATTCCCCTCCGCCCAAAATCGTCGATTGAAAGTTGAAGTACCGAACCTGGGAACTCACGACACCGATCTCTTCTGAGCTGGCAATGGGTAGAAACAGTACATCAAGCGTTTTCACCGGTACGGTCAGACTATCTACTTTTGGCCGGATGTATTGTGTGGGAATCCGCAATGAATCGGCGACATGTTTTCCGTTGGGTCCGAGCAAAAAACTGACCGACGCGGTCGCCCCGCGTTCAACCAAAGAATCCAGCGTCCGCTGCGGCACCCCATACCGAAGGAGCTTGTTCAAATCCGCGTTCTTGAGGCTGGCGGAAAAATCAATGACGTACGGATCCAGCAGGGCAAACGCTTTCTGGCGAATCGCTGCTAATTGCCCGCGCAGGTCGGTCGCCCCAGGGTCATACCATTGCACATCCAACACCTGAGCTCCGTTTCGTTGTACCTCCTCGATAAACGCTTCCGTCTGAGATTTCCCCACATTATCAGTAGGCGCGAGAACAGCAACCGTGCGCGCGGCCAATTGCCTTGTGGCATACTGTGCCAGGACGCGTCCACGTGTCCGGTAATCCGGGTTTACCTGAAAGATAAAGCTGCCGACGGCTGCAATGCCGTTCGCTGTCGCCGTCGGTGTGATCATCGGAATGCCGCGACTGTTGGCGATAACGGCGCTCTGCATCGCCTCGGCGCTGTGAGCCGGACCGATGATCGCAACGACATCCTGATCGGCGGCAAGCTCGGCGGTCTGGCGAGCGGCAACATTCGGATCACGCTCCGTATCGCGAACCTCCAAACGTATCTTCGGCAGAGCAATTTGATTATACTCTTCCGTCGCCAGTCTCACACCGGCCAGCAAATCCTCACCCGCTTCCCGATCTGCTGTTTGCGCCGAATTCAGCATGAGCGGCAAGAGAACACCGATTTTCAGTACACCACCCGTGCGGATTCGTTCTAACAGATCCACTGCGTCGGACACGTATTTGGTGTGCGGAGACATTTCTGTTATAGGGCGCACGAGTTCTTCGGCCGTTTTGGTGTCGCCGGAGCGGAAGATTTTCTCGGCAAGATGCACCGTCAGCAGGGCTTTCGTTTCATCACTCTGCGGCTCAGTCAAGAGAAGCTGTATATGACCGATGGAAAGCACACTCCCTGCTAACTTGTCGAGCCATCTCACCGAACGCTCTTTCACGATAGCGTCTTTCGTCGTGCGAATCGCAGTGAGATGCTCCGCTGCTGCCTCTTCATAACGCCTCAATTGGTAATAGTTCAGCGCAAGCGTGTAATGAATATTATCCGAAAAGGAAGAAGTGGGATAGAGGTCAAGCAGCGTGCGAAGAAGCTTGATAGACTCACGATAAGCGCCGCGACGATAATCGGATTTCGCGGCCATAAGATACGCAGCGGTCGTACGATGGCTATGCGGAAAATCCTTTACGACTTGAAGAAAGGTTCTTTCTGATTCCTCAAACTTTCCCTCTCTGAACTGTTGCAGCGCTTGTTGAAAGAGTTGCTCCGCTTCGTCTTGGTATACGAGACTGTCCGGTTGCTGAAGAAAGGCATAGGCGAAATTGTGCGACACCAGCGAGGCGAACAGGAGAAGAGCGCACAACGAGTATCGAAATCGGGGCATGAAGCGTCAGGATGGCTGTTGGATGGCGGCACTCAGCTGCGCTTTGCCACGCAGTGCCACGGCGTGTTTGGGGTCAAGGGACAACGCTTTCTCAAAGTACTCGCGGGCGCGCTGAAGGTCGCCGCGCTTCGAATACAATAATCCAAAGCTTGCGACCGCATCAACGAGATGAGGATTCAGTTCGAGCGACTTCCGAAGATACTGCTCGGCTTCATCTAACTGCTGCAGCGCAATCAGTACTTCGCCGCACAGGTGCCACGCGGTCGGCTCGTTCGGGTCCATTTCAATGGCAGTCGCAAACTCTTCGTACGCATTCCGCCAGTCGAACATCCGCATATACGCCACACCGAGCAGGTAGTGCCCTATCCAGCTGTACGGGTCGTGGATGAGTGCCGTCTTCAGTACACTCACCGCCTCGGCAAGAGCACCGCGTCGCAAGAGCAGCTCACCCAAGGACTCGTTGATTTTTGGAAATCGCGGATCAAGGCGAAGCACGCTTCGGAAATACTCTTCGGCAGCCTTCATGTTCTTCCGGTAGAAATGCACAAGACCAACATTGAACAGAAGATGAGTCCTTGTTCGCGCGGGGAGTAGTTTTTCCACCTCCAGGAGCTCTTTGTAGTAGGAGAGCGCTTGGTCGTAGTGTTCCCGTTTGAGATTGAGATTGCCAAGCAGGAAAGTGATCTCGTTCTTATCGGCCGCCACTTGGCGTGCCTCAACAAGGGCATGTTCGGCGGCGTCATACTGTTTCATCTCGGTGTAGACTTCCGCCAGCTCCACCCATCCGATATCGAGTGCAGGCGCAACCTCGGTCACGCGTCGGTAGACCTGAATCGCATGGAGGTATTTCCCCTCGTCCGCGAACGCGCGGGCCTGGTCTAACATCGCAGCAAGTTTCAATTCGTCGATCATCGTTTACAAAATACGCACTGCCTTCGTAAACATCAAGCTGAACTTCCGTCAGAAGTCACGACGCAACGACCTCATCCCCAGTAGGAGCGAACTTATTCCTACAATCACAGAAACGGCATAAAGCAGTACGCCCGGCGCAATAATCGTTTCCATCTCAAACAGCCGAAAGAGGAACAACGACTCAAAGTAACGCGTGAGTGGAAGGATGATGATGGAGACAAGAACAATGAGAAACAGTAACGAAATTAGGAACGTGAGCGTAGCTCCCTGAGATGAGGAAATACGGATCGGATTTTTCTCCGTGTAGTTGGCAAAGTAACCGCCAAAGCCGAGGTTCAGCGCTGCCATGGCAAACGAAAGCCAGAAAGCACTGTAGATACCGAAATACATCAGCAGCGGCCGTTGTTCAGTCATCCGAACGAACGGCAGGTTGGAAAAAATGGCAACGACTTCCGCAAACACCAACACAAACAGAAACGCGAGGACAAACTTTGTGAGGTAGATTTTTCTCCGATCAATCGGAGAGCTGAGCAACGCCCAGAACGGTTTTCCTTCCAAACTGACCATCGGAAAAATAAAGCGCAGGGCAAGCGAACTACAGAGGAACCCACAAAAACCGTAGAGCACAAGATAGGTCAGCGTTTGAATTTCAGTGACACGTAACGTCACGTCCATGCTCCTCAGACTCATCACAAACAGCGATACGAGCACAACCATCACCGTCAGATGAATCCATTGACTCGGTTCACGGAAGAATTGAAAGAATTCTTTTTTCAACAGCATCTCGATTTGTGGTGGGAGGATCGATTCCTTGCGGAAATCAACGAACCAGGGCTTCCGGTTGGCACGGGGAATATGACTTGCCGGCTGGAACTGGAATCGCACGACCCAGCTTTTGAAATAGAAGCGCTGGGCAACCAATAGGCAGACGATAAACGCTGCTGCAGTCACACCGAGCAGAATTCCCAAAAACGGAAGAGCCTTTGCCCAATCGCCACGCGCCATGTAAAAGAGAAACTCGGACACCCAGTGATTCGGGAGATAGATCAAGAAGCCGGGGTCGAGGCTCATCATGTATTGGTCGACGTTCGGATAGTAACGATTGACACGCGAGACGAGTCGGACAGGATTCGAATAGCGGAAGAAAAGAATGACAAACACAAAGTAGAGTCCACCCAACCCCATCATCACTCTGCGGAATCCCCACCGGCTGGCGAACTTCATAATGGCCATAAGAATGAGCACTGCAAGACAGGCCGACAAGAACATGAACGGAATGAGGACAAAGAAGAGCACACCGACATGCCAGTACCACGAATAGCCGAAATAGGAACCATACCCCCACAGCACCATGAATGCCACAAGAAAGAGCGTCGTCGAACTATAGAGAAAATTATCGAAGAATTTCAGAACAAAGATGGTGGTGTACGAAACCGGCTTTGTGAGAAGATATTCGACCTCGCTCGAACGATAGAGTGTCGCGTAGGATACCACGATGTTGCCGAGATTGACGGTGAGGAAAAACACAAACAACATCATGGAGATAAAACGGTGGAAGAGATACATGCCAATCCGCGTATTATCAAGGACAAAAGAGGTAATCCAAGAGGACAGCATGTATGCGCCGGCAGCGAACCCACCAAAAACGATCAGCGATCCAACGCTGCGAACAATCGAGACCGCGCGGAAATCGAACGTCGTCTTAAGGAACGTAATCAGCTTATACTTGAGGATATGGAGAAGAATGTTCACGGTTGGGGTGCAGGTTCCGGGCGTTACTTAGCGGATCGCGTATCGACCCGACCAGATGTTTACTTCGTTAATTCGATAAACACCGACTCCAGCTTCCCGTCGTATTTTTGTTTGAGGCCATCCAATTGCTCAAGGGAGCCGAGAAAAATCAGTCTCCCGTTCTTAATGATTCCGATCCGATCGCACAACTCCTCAGCGACAGGCAGGCTATGCGTCGACATAAAAATGGTAACACCCATTTTCGATTTTTGCTTCAACGTATCTTTCACAATCTTGGCACTGCGTGGGTCGAGACCCACCATTGGTTCATCGATAATGATGGTTTGGGGATTGTGCACCATGCCCGCGGCAATCGTAATCCGCTGACGCATGCCCTGTGAGTAATCCTCCGTACGCTTATCGATCCATTCGCCAATTTCAAAGTGCTCGATCAATTCTTCAATCGTTTTCGTTAGTGCTCGTTTTTCCAGCTTGAACAATCCACCGATAAAGTAGAGAAACTCCCGTCCGGTGAGTTTATCGTACAAAAACGGTTGGTCGGGAATGTAGGCGAAGGTACGTTTTGCTTCGATCGGATGTGTGAAGGCATTATAGCCATTAATAAAGATCTCACCGCTGGTCGGTGTGAACAGCCCCGCCATCATCTTGATCGTGGTGGTCTTGCCAGCTCCGTTCGGTCCGAGAAAACCGAAGAATTCGCCTCGCGGAATCGACAACGAAAGGTTATCGACGGCGGTAAAGTTGCCGAATTTCTTAGTCAGGTTGCG
>DATLYT010000054.1:0-8462 GCA_035574455.1 Bacteroidota bacterium | reverse complement strand
TGAACAACACGGACGCGATGACGCGGGCTTCATCATGCCACTGAGCGAGTGTGGTGAGTCGCTCTTTCCGCTTGCGCTCGAGTTCGTCGGCAGGGAAGGTCGGGCGCATGGCAATGTCCGCCATGAGCGGAAGCGCCTGGTCAAGTTTGCTGAGCGGTGTATACAGCGACACGCCGGAGGTGTGCATACCCGCGAAGGTTGAGATGCTTGCTCCAAGAAAATCGATGGCATCGGCAAGCTGGAGTGCGTTGCGGGTTCCCGCTCCTTCATCCATCATATCGGCTGTCAGACTGGCGAGACCGCTCTTGCCTGCAGGATCCATCGCACTGCCAGAGTTGATGAGCAGATTGACCTGCACGAGCGGCACATTGTGTTTCTCCATCAGCACGACGGGAATACCGTTAGAGAGAGCAAACCGCTGGATGGGCGGTAGCTTCAGCGCCGCAGGCGGACCCAACTCCGGCGGCCTCGTCCGGTCGGCCTTTTCTTGCGCAACGAGCGGGAGCGTAAAGAGCAACGCCGCTCCCACCGCAACAATACTCAGCCAGGGTGCAAGCCAGTTGTAAATCTTCCTCTGACTTCTGACCTCTGATCTCTGACCTCTGATCTCTGTCTTCATTTCACTTTCACCTCCTTACTGTTTACCGCGGCAAGTTCTTTCTTCCCCTGGGGAACGATGCTCAGCACCACTCGAGCATTCTCATGCAAGTATGTTTGAGCAACGGAGCGGATGTCGTTCGGCTCGAACGCTTTGTAGCGCGCGAGGTCTTCGTTAAAGTAATCCGGGTTGCCGGTATGGAAGTAGTAGCTGTTGAGCTGGTCTGCTTTCCCGCCGAAACCGCCGATGCGTTCCAGTCGGCTCAGAAAGCTCGCCTCGTACTGATTCACAGCGCGTTGCAGTTCGAAGAGGGTTGGCGGCTCCGACTTGAGCTTGTTGATCTCCTCGATAATCACTTTCTCTAACTCGGCGAGCGTGTGTCCCGCCCGCGCCGTTGAGACGATGCGGAAGGTTGAGCCGAGCGCGCTGGATGACTGTGCGGCAGAGACATCCTGTGCAATCTGTAAATCGTACACAAGTCGCTTGTAAAGGCGGGAGTTCTTTCCACCGGCGAGCACATCGGCAAGGACATCAAGCTCGGCATCGCCCGGAGTAAAGAGGGCAGGCGTGTGCCAGGCCATGTAGAGTCGGGGCAGTTGCACGCGGTCTTCAAACAGAAGGCGTTTCTGTTCAGTGAGAAACGCCTTCGCCGGGTTCATGGGCGGAACGTGCGGGCCCGCAGGCACTTCGTTGAACCATTTTTCTACAAGCGCCTTGGTCTTCTCCACATCAATGTCACCCGCGATGCAGAGACTCGCGTTGTTCGGGCCATAGAACCGCTTGAAGAAATCCACCACGTCTTCATAACTCGCTGCTGACAGGTCTTCCATGTACCCGATGGTTGGCCAGTGGTACGGATGGTCGGGCGGATAGAGGTTTTCGCTCAGGATGATCGAAGCCATGCCGTAGGGGCGATTTTCATACGATTGGCGGCGCTCGTTCTTCACCACGTCGCGCTGGCCATCAACTTTCTGCGGCGACATAGCATTCAGCAAGTACGCCATCCGGTCGGACTCAAGAAACAGCGCGAGTTCCAGTGCGTTGCTCGGAATGTCTTCATAGTAGTTCGTCCGGTCGGGATTCGTCGAGCCATTGTTATCGCCCCCGGCCGCTTCTAACCACTCATCGAATTTCCCTTCCGGCACGTTACCGGACCCTTCAAACATAATGTGCTCGAACAGATGCGCGAAGCCGGTGCGTCCCGGCTTTTCACGTCCCGAACCCACGTGATACCACATGTTGACGCTCACCGTTGGCAACGTTCGGTCTTCGTGCAGAATCACGTTCAGCCCGTTTGGTAGGGTAAAACGGGTGTACGGAACGGAGATACGCGTTTCCTGTGCAAGGGCTATGCTCGTCAGAACGGCGAGCAGAGAGAGTACTCGTTTCATACGTCGCTCCTCTTAGGATGACAAGGATGATCGAAGAGAGTTCGCGGTTCCAGCGTGCCTGTGTGGCGGGCCTGCCCGCCAAGCTCTGTGGCGGGAATAACGACACGCGGAAAAGTGTGGGAAAGAATAAGGAAATCTCATATCAAAGTAAAGCACCGTAGATGCACCGCAGAATGGAACGCAGAAGAAGCAAAAAAGTGGATTTGCACGGATTGTTTCTCTCAAACAGAGTACCTACCTTTCTGCTTTTTCAGCGGTAGTCCGTGTTCTTGTTACTTCAAGAGCGCTTTGATAGCAACGTCGCTTCCCTCGTTTGGCGCTGGCTTCAGGTTGAGGATTGCACAGATCAGATTGTAAAGATGGATGTTCTCCACCGGCTCGGCGATGCCTTTCTTAAACGCGGGACCGTGGAGCAGAAGAATCGCCCGCATAGATTCGAGAGCGTTATCATAACCGTGATTGCCGCCTCGAATCCGCCGGGAGGTGCTTCTGACGATCGACCAGCCGTCATCCGCCACGGCAATGATGGGCGCGACGCGGCGGTGATTCCGAAAATGCCAGCGCTCCGGTATCTCGCTCTTGCGGTACACCTTGAGATGAGGATGGGCGTTTACCAGACTGCGGTACACCGCATCCTCTTTTCCCGGTTTGGGCCAGAGACTTGCGACAGGAGAGAGGTCAACAATCCGAACTGATGCTGTATCCACAAAGTCGTCAATGTTGATCACCCGCTTCACACTCAGTTGAGACATCCCATGGTCGGAGACGATGATGAGATTGAGCTTATCGAGAATCCCTCGCGTCTCAAGTCCCTCAAGCAAGTATCCGATCACCGCGTCGATCGCTCGAAGCGACGGGAGAAGGGCTGACGAATCAGGTCCGAAATTATGCCCTGCGTTGTCGATGGTTTCGAAATACAGAGTTATGAATGTTGGGCGTTCTGAGACAGGGCGATCAAGCAACGCGAAAACATCCCGCACGCGCTGGCTATCGGGAACCGTTTGGTCAAACGTCCTCCAATAGGTCGCGTAGGCATCATGGATGCGCGCCTCTGAGCCGGGCCAGAAATAGGGCGCGGTTTTCTGTCCCTGCTTCTCCGCGGTGACCCAGATTGGTTCTCCACCCCACCACTTTGTATCCCGTACCGCTCGCCGGTTGCTCATACTGAAGAGTTCACCGAACTCCGGGTCGTACATCGTGTTGGCAACGATGCCGTGACTCTCCGGGCGAAGGCCAGTCACAATTGTATAGTGATTCGGGAAGGTTTTGGTGGGAAACTGGGGAATCAGCCACTGTGCTCGAAGACCGTTCTGGAGTAACCTGTCGAAATTCGGCAGATGCGTTTTCTCGAAATAATCGTACCGGAAGCCGTCGATGGAGATGAGCAGAACCGTTAGCGGCAGGTTGGTGACTGGCGTTGGGGCGAAAGCCGCAGAAAAAAGGAAGATAACCGCAACGGGAAGGACGATCGAAGTTCGAAGTCTTCTCATCACTGAGGAAAATGACGCGATGGAACCTGTGAGCACTTTTCAAAGAATAAAAAATTCTTCAGTGAATGTAAAGAAAGGTTACGCGAAGAACAGATACTGGAGGACGGTCTGCGCGGTAACGGGTGCTCGCGAGGCGATGCGGACGATCCGGTGTGCAATTGCAGGGTTTCGAAGTGATGGTGACACGAGAGCGTTGGCAAACCATCGATATGCGCGCACAGGCCTTACCGGATAGCTTTTCCCGTATCGTGGAAGGATCTTTTCGGCCACCAGAAACGCATCCTGCAAGGCAAAAAAGATTCCTTCGCCTGTAAACGGTTCAACAGTCTGACGAGCATCGCCAATTAAAAAAGCAGTGGGAGAGATGGATCGATGGAGTGTTGGAGTGATGGGGAATGCCGTATGAATGTCGCCAACTGGCGTCGGAGATTCCAGTCGTTGCCGAGCTGTAAAATTGCGGAACAACGTCTTATCGAGAAACAACAAGAAATTCCTTTGTGCAAGCTGGGCGATGTCCGGCCGGGTAACCAAGGCGATATTAGCCCTGCTGTTCCCGACGTTCACAACGCCGCCGTAACCGGAATCGAAGAGAAACATCTCAACTGCCGACCCAATCCGTGCCTGAAGAGCCGTATGCCACTGTACACCGACGCGCTCATCGGTACGAGAGGTTCTTTCTTTTCGGTTGGAAACGATGCGCGCAACGAGAGAATTTCTCCCATCAGCCCCGACTAAGAATCGTGCAGTAAACTTCTCACCCGACACAGTCGTTACCTGCCAGTCAGAAGTGCGTTGGATGTTTACCACGCCAGCTGCGTTGAGAACAGATGCGCCAGATTCCCTGGCGTTGCTCAACAGCAGACTATCGAGAACGCTTCGGGAGATCGAGAAAAAGGGAGAGCCAGGGAGCGTTGGGATCGTTCCGGAAGCAGATGTACCGTCCATGGCTGTTACACGGAAGGATTCGACACCTCTAAGATTGAGTGCTCGCAATTGCTCGGCAACACCGAGCGCCTCAAAGTATCGCCAAGAACGTGGGTTCACACATTCACCGCAGATTTTTTCGCGAGGGAATTCTGCCTTCTCGCAGATGAGCACCCTCAGGCCCGCACGCGCGAGCAGCGTTCCACACGCAGCACCCGCCGGTCCTCCGCCAACGATGATAATATCACAGTCCATTCGTTCTTGCAAACCGGATCGTTAATTCGCCCTACGACGTTATTGCTTGCATCGCCCGAACACCAGCGAGGCATTGATTCCACCAAACCCAAACGAGTTCGACAGAACGTAATCCACTCGCACATTCCGGCCTACATTCGGCACATAGTCCAAATCGCATTCGGAATCCTGTGTTGCATAGTGGATCGTCGGCGGAATAAAATCCTTCTCAACCACCAATGCGCAGATTGCCGCTTCCACTGCGCCGGACGCTCCAAGGGCATGACCATGCATCGATTTTGTGCTGCTGACCGGAATTTTGTACGCTTGATCCCCAAAGACCTTTTTGATTGCCAACGTCTCTGTCTTATCGTTAAGTTGCGTCGAACTGCCATGGGCATTGATGTAACCAACATCTGTTGGATTGATCTTTGCCTCCGCAAGAGCATCGCGCATCACACGGATGGTAGATACTGCATCAGGGCGAGGAGCCACCATATGATAGGCGTCATTATTGCAAGCATAACCCAGCACTTCGCAGTAGATGTGCGCGCTCCGTCGTACGGCATGGCCAAGCTCTTCCAGCACAAGAACTGCAGCCGCCTCTCCCATGACAAAGCCATCCCGATTCTTATCAAACGGCCGACAGGCTGTTTCTGGGTCAGGATTGGTCGACATCGCTTTGATGATTGCAAACGCGCTGAATGTCAGTTCGTATAGTGGGGCTTCGGCTCCCGCAGCAATCATGGCGTCTGCGTATCCATTTTCGATGTATCGATATGCCTCGCCGATGGCAATGGCCCCGGACGCACAACTGTTCGAATTAGCGTTGCTCGGTCCGGTTAATCCATACCGAATGGCGATGTTGCTGGAACCCGAACCACCGAAGACTATTAATGCGAGACTGGGATCAACCGACCGTAGGCCGTCTTTGATGTACTTCTCGTGTTGTCGCTCAGCCCCCGCGACTCCACCAAGGGCAGTTCCAATGGTGACACCTATCCGAGGATTGAGGGTTTTCGGGTCAAGATGCAGTCCCGCGTCCTGACGTGCCATCTCCGCGGCCGCGAGTGCCAGTTGGGCAAAGCGGTCCATCCGTCGGGCGAGCTTCGCGTCGAAATGATCCAGCGGATCAAAGTCGTCGATTTGCGCGGCAACCTTGCTTTGAATCTGTGACGTATCGAATCGCGTAATCGTTTTAACGCCGGACTTCGCCATACGCACACCTTCCCACAATCCATCCTTTCCGTGACCGATAGGAGTGATTGCGCCTATGCCGGTGACAACGACTCGCCTACGTTCCATGATGCTGTTCAAGATATCGTTTGAAATGGGAAAGTGTCTGGTTCGCGATAAACGAGATGAAGAAATCTCCGATGATCTTTTCAGCAATGAACGTGCCGACCAACGGGATGCGCGGCTGAAGGTCGTGACGGATGCGAACTTCCACGAAGTCGTTGTGCGGAGTAAATGTCCAGACCACATGCATCCCCTTCGTAAATGCCTTGAGGTGGTGAAAATGGATTTCGTGTCGGTTCCGGTCGATTGTTTGTTCGGACGTCCATCGGACCGGAATCCATTTCCGGCATGCTGCCATGATCACCACGTTGCGCGTAGGTGATTGCTCGAGAAAGCGAATCCACCGGTAATGGGGAAGAATTTTTGGCCAGAGGGAAAGGTCGGCCGCGGTCTCAAAGATTTTATCCAGCGGGGCGCGTATGAGTATGGAGTTTTCAGTGTGCATGGTAGATGTTACTGTTCATGCCGGGTGGTCAGAATGAGTCGAAAGAAAGGACGTTGTGTAATCGTAAACGTCCGTATTCCCGCCTCCCGTGCTAAATCTGCAAGCTCTTCTGGAGTAAATGCTCGCAGCACCGACAGATAGGAGTCATAGCGCGTCATCGGGTTACGGGTCGTAAGATGAGTATAGAGCCATGCCGTCCACGCGCCAGGCCAGCTGCGTCGAAGGTCGTTAACGATAAATCCAACACGGCAGAGGCGTGCCATGTTCCGCAAGATTGCGATGGCGTCATCTCGGGAAAAATGATGAAGTGTAAGCGAGCAAAGAACGATGTCGAAACTTTTATCTGCGAGAGAATTTCACCTTCCTCAATCGAGATCTCCGGAATGCCGGCGGTCAACTCGCGGGCGATTTGGAGCATGACTGGATTTCTATCCACGGCAACAATGCGGACGCGTCGGCCAAGGCGCCGCGCGAGCTTGACCACTGCAAGGGGGTGATCCCCTGAACCAGTCGCCAAGTCGAGAATCTCCACGGCCTTTTCTTTATCTATCTGCCCCAGCAATGGCATCAGTGCGGTTTGGACTGCAGCGAGTCCTCCGAAATACTTGTTAATGCGGCGTAGATTCTTGAGGTCGTCTCGAAGGACGGATACATCGGCGTTCGGTCTATCCATCATTTCCAAGACGGAGGGATCGTACCGGCGTTTGGGGATGAAGAGATGCATAGTGGTTCTTTTCTTCTCTTTTCTTCCTATCTTCGCGTTGCCATGCCATCGATCCTTAAACCACCCCGCCTGCAGAAAGGGGACCTCGTCGCTCTTCTCTCTCCCGCCAGTGCGCCAAGCTCGACGGAGAAGATCGAAAAAGCCGTCCGCTATTTAGAATCGCTCGGCTACCGTGTGCAGGTCGGGAAACATGCCGCGAAGGTGCACGGCTACCTCGCCGGCACGGACGAAGAGCGTGCCGCCGATCTCAACACGATGCTGCATGATCCGAAGGTGCGAGCCATTTTTGCCGTGCGCGGTGGGTATGGAACTCCACGACTCCTCTCACGTGTTGACTATCGCGCCGTCAAGCGTGACCCTAAGATCATCGCCGGGTACAGCGATGTAACAGCGCTGCAGCTCGCGTTGTTCCGGAAGACGGGGCTCGTGACGTTTTCCGGCCCGATGGCGGGCGTCGAGATGTGGGAAAAGATCGACCCCTACACCGAAGAGAACTTCTGGAGAGTAGTTACTTCGCCGACTCGAATCGGGCTGTTAGCGAACCCGCCGGAAGAGCCGACGCAAGCGCTGCGGCCTGGCAAAGCGACGGCACGATTGCTCGGCGGGAATCTCTCGCTGCTCATCTCGCTCCTCGGCACGCCCTACGCGCCGAACTTCAAACGCTCCCTCCTCCTGCTCGAAGAGGTCGATGAGGCCCCGCATCGCGTCGACCGGATGTTCGCTCATCTCATGAACGCTCGCGTACTTGAAAAAATCAAGGGACTCCTCCTCGGCAAATTTACCGATTGCGTTCCCAAGGATCCCTCACAACCACACTTTACGACTGAGGAAGTGCTTCGACAGTATGCAGAGAAGCTTCGCGTGCCTGTGCTTGCAAATGTGCTGTATGGACACATCCCGAAGAAGCTGACGATACCGATAGGGCTGAAGACAAGGCTGGATGCCGGGAAAGGAACGATTGAGGTTCTCGAAAATGCCGTGTCATAGGTTATCTCCCAAAAAACGGAAAGGGCAGATCACTCTGCCCCTTCTCTAGAATGGATTGATGAAGAAGGCGAAGGTATCAATTCCACCCTCGCCGTTAATGAGCTCCTATTCCAAGATCTTCCCCGCCAGAACGACTTTGTCGGGCTGGCCCGCCCGAATCTCCTTTACAATCCTTTCTGCTTTGTAAATATCCTCCAGCGCCTCCAGAATTCCGGACGAGTGCACCGAGACCGCCCGCTCCACCTCTTCCGAGTAGATGATGTCGTTCGGCAGGCTCTCGATGTTGCCGTCGAAGATCAATCCCACAATCTCTAAATTCTTGTTCACGATCGGGCTGCCGGAGTTGCCGCCGATGATGTCGTTCGTGGAG
>DATLYT010000053.1:0-3379 GCA_035574455.1 Bacteroidota bacterium | reverse complement strand
GCGTGAATTTCCTGTGCAATCGAGAGCGCCGCCGTTGATTTACCCGTGCTTTCAATCTCATCGCGAATCCTTTTCCTCGTCCACAGAAAGCAGTAACACACAGGAACGTCGTCTCCGCCTTCCTTATTGAACACCTTTACGTTGACGTCATCTTTCGTTATCTGAGAGTTGTCGCTAGAGAAGTAAATAACCGAACAATGAGGGTCTGCGCAGAAATAGTATTGGACATCCCGCAGAGAGGATCGCTTCTCTGGTTTCAGGAGGCTCTCCACGGTCTTATGCTGTATCTTCCTGGAAAGGGTACCGGAAGCCGGGCATGTAGCCCGCGCCGGAGCGGAAGTCTGCTCGGTGATAAGACAGCATTCATAAAGGGTCTTGTGGAGATCTGCGGCGATGATTTCGACAGGTCGAACGGAACAAGAAGGCATTCTGTCTTTCTCCTTTGGTAGTAGTGTCGGCAGTATAGCTGAAAGACAGTTATGAAGCAACCTCGATTCGATCGCAGAGGTAGTACACTTTGACTCTCCCGAACCACTCGCCTCAGCTTATCATAACAACAAGTCCTGCCAGCTACGTTGCTATTCAACCCTGATTTTGCTATTTTTGTTCAGCAGGTCAGCGACCTCCAGGTCGCTTTTTTTGTGTCAGACGTTGCGAACCCCATGTCCAAGCCGATCAGAGTCCGTTTTGCCCCGAGTCCTACAGGCTTTCTTCACGTTGGCGGTCTCCGTACTGCTCTCTATAACTATCTCTTTGCCAGACATCACGGAGGGACGTTTGTTCTGCGGATCGAGGACACCGACCAGACGCGTAAGGTTGAGGGTGCGGTCGAGAATCTGATCTCGACACTGGAATGGGCGGGTATTCATTACGATGAGGGTCCTCATCGCGATGGTGGGTACGGTCCCTATATTCAGTCGCAACGGCTGGAAATCTACCATCGCCACGCAAAACAGTTGATTGAGCAGGGAAAGGCATACTATTGCTTCTGCACACCCGAGCGGTTAGAAGAAGTGCGGCAAAAACAGATCGCTATGAAGCTGGCACCGATGTACGACCGCCATTGTCGAGAGCTACCTGCAGAAGAGATAAAACAACGGAGGGAAGCGGGAGAGCGTTCGGTTGTACGGATGAAGATACCGATTGGTGGTGAGACGACGTTCGATGATATCGTGCGCGGCCGCGTCACGATTGCGAACAAAATTCTCGACGACCAGGTTCTTCTCAAGTCGGATGGTTTCCCGACATATCATCTTGCTGTGGTGGTGGATGACCATCTCATGGAGATTAGCCATGTGATTCGAGGCGAGGAGTGGCTCTCCAGCACACCGAAGCATTTCTTGTTGTACCAGTACTTTGGGTGGGAGGTTCCACAATTTGCGCATCTGCCGCTTTTGCTGAATCCCGACAAAACGAAGCTGAGCAAGCGGCAGGGAGATGTTGCTGTGGAAGATTACCGAGCCAAGGGATACCTGAAAGAGGCGATTGTGAACTTCGTAGCACTTTTGGGTTGGAACCCTGGAGATGAGCGAGAGATCTTTACGATGGAGGAGCTCATCAACGAGTTTTCTCTGGAGCGTGTGGGAAAAGCCGGTGCTGTTTTTAATGTCGAGAAATTAAACTGGTTGAATGCCCAGCACCTCAAGAGGAAGTCGGATGCTGAAATCCTCGCGATGTTAAAGGAACATCTAGCGTCCTCCTCTTTCGGAGAAAGGGAGTTCGGCGACGATTATTTGTTGAAAGTGATTTCAGCGATGCGGGAACGAGTTATTTTTGTGAAGGATTTTGTGGAGAAAAGCCCGTACTTTTTCGTACCGCCTGAACAATACGACCCTACCGTGGTGAAGAAACGATGGAAGCCCGACACGGCGCAACAGCTGAAGAAGCTTGCCGAGGAGTTTTCTCGTCTAACAAATCCGCAGAAGTCGGATTATGAAGCAGCCCTGAACCATGTGGCGGAGTCTTTGAACATCGGACGTGGCGAGCTTATCCATCCCCTGCGGTTGGCGGTGTCAGGAATGGGAACTGGCCCCGGGTTGTATGATATTCTGGAGATTATCGGCAAAGAAGAGACGGTTCGCCGAATTGAAACAGCAATTGAGAAACTGAAGTAAACACCATGGAGCAACAAACAGGCCACGAAGAACGTACGAAAGCCGAACGAGAACGCCCTAGCATGCCGGAACGAAGGAACTTCATCCGCGAAATCATCGATGAAGACCTGAGAACGAACCGGTACGGTGGAAAGGTGCATACGCGATTCCCGCCAGAGCCCAACGGCTATCTCCACATCGGTCACGCAAAATCGATCTGCCTCAACTTTGGTCTGGCGAGAGATTACCATGGCCTCTGTAACCTTCGCTTTGATGACACCAACCCAACGAAGGAAGAGCAAGAGTATGTCGATGCAATCAAGCGGGATGTTCGCTGGTTGGGATTTGATTGGGAGGATCGGGAGTACTATGCGTCAGACTATTTCGAGCAGTTGTATGAGTATGCCATTCGCCTGATCAAGAAGGGAAAGGCGTATGTATGCGATTTAACGGCCGACCAGGTGCGTGAATATCGCGGAACATTGACAGAGCCGGGAAGGGAAAGTCCTTACCGCAATCGGACCATTGAAGAGAACCTGGATTTGTTCGAGCGGATGCGTAGGGGCGAATTTCCCGATGGCTCGCGTACACTTCGAGCGAAGATTGATATGGCGTCGCCCAATCTCAACATGCGCGATCCGGTTATGTACCGCATTCTCCACGCCGCGCACCACCGAACGGGAAACAAATGGTGTATTTACCCGACGTATGATTGGGCACACGGACAGTGCGACTCGATCGAGGGCATCACGCATTCCATCTGTACGCTGGAATTTGCCGACCATCGTCCGCTGTATGACTGGTTTATTCAAGAGCTCGGCATTCACGCTCCCAAACAGATCGAATTTGCCCGGCTCAATCTCACCTATACCGTCATGAGCAAGCGAAAGCTTCTGCAGCTTGTGGAAGAAGGTCATGTGAAAGGGTGGGATGATCCTCGGATGCCGACAATATCCGGACTGCGTCGGCGGGGATACACACCGGAATCGATTCGAGAATTTGCAGATCGCATTGGTGTAGCAAGAAGCGAAAGCACGGTCGAGGTCGCTGCGCTGGAGGATTGCATACGGGACGACTTGAACAAGCGAGCACAGCGAGTCATGGTCGTGTTGAGGCCGCTCAAGTTAGTGATTGAGAATTATCCGGAGGGAGTGGTAGAAGAGCTTGAGGCGGTCAACAATCCGGAAGATCCGACGATGGGAACGCGGAAAGTTCCGTTCTCAAAAGTTCTCTATATTGAGCAAGATGATTTCCGAGAAGAGCCGCCAAAGAAGTACTGGCGGTTG
>DATLYT010000052.1:0-8802 GCA_035574455.1 Bacteroidota bacterium | reverse complement strand
AAAGCCCAATCGAGAGGAATGACAGGAGGAAACTCGAAAATCAATGCCGTCAGGTTCCCGCCGAGGATTCCAATAACAATCCCCACAATGCCACCAAGCTGGCAAAGTACAACTGCCTCGGTAATGAATTGCATCAGTATGGCACGTTTGCGTGCGCCGATGGCTTTGCGAATGCCGATCTCACGCGTACGCTCGGTGACCGAGACGAGCATGATGTTCATGATGCCGACTCCGGCTGCAAGGAGCGAAATAAAGCTGATGAAGCCGATGCCGAGCTTTACGTAAAACGTAAACTCGTTGAACTGCTGGATAAGCGAGTCGTTCGAGAAAATGGAAAAATCGTCTTCCTGGCCGGGCTCCACCTTGCGCACCGTCCGCAGGAGGTGCCTCGCTTCTTCGATTGCGTCTTCGAAAACTTCCGGACTCTTTGCCTTCACCATAATGTTCAACGAGCGGTCCTTCCCGTAAACCTCTAAAAACAACGAGAGCGGAATCGCTACAAAGTTGTCCTGATTTCCCCCCATCGATGCACCACGGGCCTCCGTTGTGCCGATGACCGTATACCGCTGTCCGTCGACCTTGACCTCGGCACCGAGAGCACCTCCACGCGGAAAAATCTTTTCGACGACCTTTGCACCTAAAACGATCACACGTCTGCTGTATCGAACGTCGTCGTCGTTGATCGAACGCCCCTCCTTAATCGTCCAGTTATTCGTCGGGAATCCTTCCGGCGTTTCGCCGTAAAACATGACATTCGGATTTGTCTTTTCGCCATCCGGAGCGATGACAACTCTCCCTCCCCGCGTGGCCTCGATCCCAACGTACTCTGCATTGGTCAGACGCTCTTCTACAAATGTTGCCTGTTCGTACGTGATATCCTTCCGGTTTCGGATTCTCGCCCAATCCCTCCGATTGCCAGAAAACAGCCGCGGGAACTTCTCGATCTGAAACGTATGCGTTCCTAACTGGCTCAATCCGCTCTCGATGCTGTTTTGGAGGACACGAACGGCCGTCATAACTCCGATAATGGAGAAAACACCGACCACAATACCCAGCAACGTGAGTGTCGAACGAAGTTTGTTCGCTCGAATCGCCGAAAGTGCTATGGAGAGAATTTCCCGAAAATCCATGTTTACTCGTACCTTAACGCTTCAACAGGGTCGAGACGAGACGCTCGATACGCAGGAAGGAATCCCGAAATCAGACCGACTACGATGGAGACCAGCAACGCAATGATGACAACGCTCAGCGGCATGGCGGTTGGGAGAATCTGGTCAATGATCAAGCTGAGCGGGAATGCGATAATCAGTCCGATGATACCGCCGAGGAGACAAATTGTCGCTGCTTCGATGAGGAACTGAATCAGAATACTCCGCCGTGGCGCGCCGATGGCTTTCCGTACGCCGATTTCCTTTGTACGCTCGGTAACCGACACAAACATGATATTCATAATGCCGATACCGCCGACGAACAGCGATAAGCCAGTGATGAACAAACCCACGGCTGCAATGACCCCGCCAATGGTGTTGAACAGTTGCGTCAACAACTCTTGTTGGTTGATGGCGAAATCGTCCGGCGTCCCGGGCGAGAGACGGCGTGCTTTCCGCATGATACCGCGGATCTCTTCTTTGGTATTCTCCAACTCTTCAAGACTCACCGCTTTCACCCAGATATCGACACCACCGCGAAACGAGCGAAACTCTTTGAAGTACCGGTAAATGGGAATATACACACGCGTATCCATTGTTTGACCGAGCATGCTGCCCTGCTTTTCGAGAACGCCGACAACGCGATAGGTGTGACTGCCGAGCTTGATGATTTTTCCAAGCGGACTTTCATACGGGAAGAGATTTTCTGCAATCTCTGAGCCGATGACGCACACCGGCCGACCGCCGCTCACTTCCAGCGCCGTCATAAACCGACCCAAGGTTACATCGACACCGACGGTCTCAATAAATTCTTCATCCGTACCGACAACGATCGCTCCTTCAATCACCTTAGGACCGTATTTGACGTTGACGAGGTTGCCGGAAACAGGCGTCACTGTTGCCGCCAGCGTTGCCTGTCGCTCGATCGCGCGGGCATGTTCCATCCGGATGTCGCGCCGATTGCGATACCTCCACCAGTCATCGCCGCTCGCCCACGGAAACTTCTGCACATACAGAACATCCGCCCCGATTTTGGCGATGCTGTCGTTGAAAGCGCGGTTCAAGCCCTCAATCGCCGTGCCCATCAGCGTCACCGAAACAATACCGATGACAATGCCAAGCGTCGTGAGAACCGACCGCATCTTGTTCGCGCGGATCGCCTGGAACGCTATGACAAGGCCTTCTCGTATATCCGTCAAAATGATGGGCATGTTACGCCTGGGCGTAGGCTATGCGTTTCCGTTTATTGACTTTTTCATCGCTTTCCACTTTTCCGTCACGGATCCGGATGATGCGATGGGCGTGCTCGGCAATGTATTCCTCGTGCGTCACAAGGATAATCGTGTTTCCATCTTCGTGGAGCTTCTCAAAGAGTCCCATGATTTCATCGCCGGTTTTCGTATCGAGGTTACCCGTTGGTTCGTCGGCAAGGATAATCGAAGGGTTGTTCACAAGAGCGCGCGCAATGGCAACGCGCTGACGTTGACCGCCCGAGAGCTCATTCGGCTTATGGTGCATGCGCTCGGCGAGGCCAACTTTTTCGAGGGCTTCTTTGGCTAAACGCTTACGCTCCGATGAAGGAACGCCGCCGTAAATAAGAGGGAGTTCCACATTGTGGAGTGCGTCGGATCGTGCAAGCAAGTTAAAGGTCTGAAAGACAAACCCGATTTCCTTATTACGGATCTTTGCCAGCTGGTTGTCATTCATCTCACTGACATTGACACCGTTGAAGAGATACAGGCCAGAGGTTGGGGTATCAAGACAACCAATGATATTCATCAAAGTCGATTTGCCTGAACCCGATGGACCCATAATCGCTACATACTCATTCTTCTTAATCTCGAGGGAAACCCCATCTAAGGCATGAACCTCGGTGTCGCCCATGATGTACACTTTCTTGATCTCTTGGAGTTGAATGACAGTTGCCATAACGGTTCCTTCAAAATGCCATGGAATTTGTGTTCTGTTGAAAGTGGATCGCTCCCGTCAGTTGGATTGGGCTATCGACCTACCGGTGCGTCGTATCTGCTTGTTATCGACTTTCACCTTCGAGCCATCCTCAAGATCACGATTGATGGCTTTGAATGGACCAGCCACAACCTCCATCGCTTCAGTGACACCCTCGACGATTTCAACGTAGGTATCATCGCTGATGCCTCGCTTCACCGGTATGGCTTTCACCTGTCCGTTCTCGACAACAAACACGACCTCTTGCAGTTTTTCTTCTTCCTTTTTCTTCACTTCTTTCTTCACGAACGTCGCCTCACCCTCGGCCACTTGCTCCTCTACCTTTTCTTCTCCCTCCTTCTCTTTTGGGTTCCGAACGGTAACAGATTGAATGGGTACGGCAAGAACATTCTGACGCGTATCGGTGTAGATATCCGCCGTCATCGACATGCCGGGACGAAGCTGGACGCCGGCGGGCGGATGCATGAGAATCCGAACTTCAAAGTTCACCACCTCGTCTTGCGTCCCCAAACCGCGGGTTTTTGCCGTGTTGGCAATTCGGGACACCGTGCCGATGATTTTTTGTCCGGGATATGCATCGACTTCCACGGCCGCAGTGTCACCGATGCTGACCAGCACGACATCGTTTTCTCCGACATCGACACGTGCTTCCATCCGCGAGAGGTCAGCAATCGTCATGATATGCGTCCCCTGCATAAACTGGCTACCGCTCACCCGCTCACCGATTTCAGACAGCAGTTGACTCACAACGCCGTCCATTGGCGCGTAAATCGCAGTCTTGGCAAGCGTCTCGCGAGCCTCCTTCAGTGCAGCCGAAGCCTGATTAAACGATGCCCTCGCGCTTTCATATGTGGCACGGGAAAGATCCATCTCAGAATCCGACACTAATTTCTTCGCGTACAACTCGGATACCCTTTTGAAATCCGCCTCAGCCTTTTGCAGATTCGCCCTCGCGATGCCCAACGCTGCTTCGGCACGTTCGACCTGTGCCTGATACGCATCAGGTTTAATCCGAACCAGCAGCTGACCCTTGCGAACGCGTTGCCCCTCGCGTACCGGCAGCTCAATGATTTCGCCGCTCACTTCAGCGTTGATTTTCACCTGCAATTCGGGCTGAATTTTTCCGGTCGCTGAAACCGTCTGCGTAATCGTTCGCCGCTCGATCTTTTCGGTCTGAACGGTAAACACCGTCTCACGATTGCTTCCCAAAATAACCAGCAAGGTAAGCGCAATCAGCACAACGCCGATGATCGAGAAGACGATAACTTTCTTTTTTGATTTCTTTCCGTTGTTTGCCATGAAATATGATTCCTTGTGAATACGTCCATCACCGCACGAGCGTTAATAGCTCTTTTCGGCAAGCACGAATTCGAGGTTTCGCCGTGCCGTGATGTAGTTATAGGTCGCGTTTACCTTGCTCGCCTGCGCATTGACTAGACCCGCATTCGCCACGAGTAAATCGACCAGCGTCCCTGCGCCAAGATTGTACCGTTCTTCGGCAACCCGATGGTCCTGCGTGGCTGACTGTACGCTCTTCAGACTTACTTCGTACTGCTTGCGTGCCGCTTCGAGGTCGAGTAACGCCTTCTTTACTTCCACACTAATGTTGCGTTCGGCCTGCTGTAACGAAAGCTCGGCATTCCGACTTTGAGCAAGAGCGGATTGAATGGCCTGGTTGGTCCCAAACCCGTCAAACAGCGTCCAGCTGATCCTCAGACCCCAGTTCATTCCTTTATTATCCCGAATGTTCTCCAGCTGGGTATTGGAAAGGTTGTAGCCGGCAAACGCGTTGATCGTGGGATAGTAACGACTCGAAGCAGCCGTCACGCCCCAGTCAGCCGCGTTGAAGCTTTCACGAACACTCTGATAATCCGGACGCAAACTCAACGCTTTCTGACGCAGCTGGATAAAATCTCGATACGCCGCCGAAGTCCGCTCGAGTTCCTCCATATCCAGCTCAGTCGGCAGCGATGGATCGGCAATAATGTACTCTTCTGAGGCGTCCACACCGATGAGTGCGAGCAGGTCGGCTTTTGACTTATCGTAGGCATTCTGGGCGTTAATGAGATTCAACTCATCTGCGGCGACTTGAGACTGTTGTCGATAGACATCACCGATCGAGAGAGCGCCGA
Source organism: Bacteroidota bacterium (assembly GCA_035574455.1). Taxonomy (GTDB): domain Bacteria; phylum Bacteroidota; class Ignavibacteria; order UBA10030; family UBA10030; genus DATLYT01. The sequence continues at coordinate 3,554 of DATLYT010000052.1, read as the reverse complement.
CTCTATTCGACTCCGTGATGCGTTCGAGCTGACGCTGATCTCGCTTCAGGTTTTCTTCGCTGACTCTCAAGAGCTGCTCATTCCGTAGTACAGTGAGGTAGCTTGCCTGAACCTGGAAGACAATGGCCTGCCGCGTCCGTTCCGCTGTTTTCTCCGCCGAGATAGAGTTCGACACTGCACGATTGAAATTCGATTCACGATTGAACCCATCAAAGATAGTATACCCAACCGAGACTCCCGTTGAGAAGTTGTTCACCGTCGACGTGGTTGCAGGAAGAGAAAAGGGTACACCACCAATAAGCTGCGTCGTTGCTGCGCGCTCGGTTTGCGTACGCGTCCATCCACCAGATGCGGAGAGCGTCGGGAGGTACGCCCCGTACGCCGTCAACACACCGGCTGACGCAGACTTCACATTATTCTCAGCCTGGCGAATGTTCAGATTCCGCTCGAGGGCAATATCGATTGCTTGTTGCAAGGTCAAGGTCTTGGGTTGTGCTCCTGCGACGGAAGCCAACAGCACTACCAAGATCATGAAAAAGCCTAACTGCTTCATAACTCTATCTCCAATGATGATGATGGGTTAGAGGAACAATGTGTAGGTGTCTCTTCAAGAAGCTAAGTAATAGACGTGAAATGAGGAAGAAAGTTTCAAAAACTGACCGCTTGAGTAACCAGTAGTCTACTCCCCATCGGAACGGGCGGACTCCTTTACAGCAAGGATCTCGTCCTTTATTTCCATCAGGTACTTCAGCGCGGCGTCGTGCTCATTAGGGATTTTTCCGTCGAGAATCGCGTCGGTGATAGCCTGTTTCAGCTTGCCAACTAACGGGCCCGGCTCGATTCCACATACGCTCATGATTTCATCCCCACGTAACGGCGGCTGCCAATTGCGTATGCGGTCTCGTTCCTCCACCTCCTCCATTTTCTTCACCACGTTGTCATAGTTGCGCTTGACCTGTTCGACAAGCTTCAAATTCTTCGAGGTGATATCTGCTCGGCAGAGCTTCATCAAGTCATCCAGGTGTTCACCGGCCTCGAACATCAGCCGACGCACTGCGGAATCTGTCACACCCTCATCGACGAGTGCCATGGGACGGAGATGCAAACGAACGAGCTTCTCAACCATGGGCTGATGTTCCATCGGTAGCTTCATACGGCGGAAGATTGGCTGTACCATGCGCGCGCCAATCTCCTCATGTCCGTGAAACGTCCAGCCAATCCCCTCTTTGAATGCTTTGGTACGAGGCTTGGCGATGTCATGCAAGAGAGCCGCCATCCTGAGCCAGACGTCGTCCGTCATCTCACAAATGTTATCGACCACCATTAAGGTATGTAAAAAAACATCCTTATGATGATGATCCTTCCGCTGGTCTACTCCGGCAAGCTGTGCAACTTCCGGAAAGACAATCTCCATCACGCCGGTGTCGTACATCATCTTCAAGCCGACGGAGGGCTTAGGGCTCATCATAATCTTCAAGAACTCATCGGTGATCCGTTCTTGTGAAACGATCTTGAGACGATGGCGCATCTCCTCCGCAGCTTTCAGAATAGAAGGCTCGACGGAAAAACCAAGCTGGGCGGCAAATCGAAAGGCTCGCATAATCCGCAGCGGGTCGTCATCAAATGTTGCTTTGGGATCGAGAGGCGTACGAAGGAGACGGCGTTCCAGATCTCTGAGACCGCCAAACGGGTCAACGAGGTTTCCCCACTCGGCTTTATTGATCGACACAGCAAGCGCATTGACGGTAAAGTCACGCCGGGACAGATCATCCTCCAGCGTGCCAACCTGCACCAGTGGCTTACGGGAGTTTTTGGCATAACTCTCTTTTCGCGACCCAACGAATTCTAACTTCCAATCGTCGAGTTGAAGCATTGCCGTGCCGAAGTTCTCGTATGTCACAAGGTTGGACTTTCCAAAAGCTCGCTCTACCACGCGGCCAAACTGCACGCCGTTTCCGATCACCACGATGTCGATATCCCTCACTGCCTTGCCAAGCAGAAGATCACGCACATACCCGCCGACGATATACGCTCGCAGCGATTCCTGATCGGCAAGCTTGCCGATAGTCTTGAGGAGCGGCTCTTGTATGTCAAGCTTTTGATTCATTCCACGAACGATTTATGCAAGAACAGTTTTCTGAGATTCAATGATCTGTAAGATCTCCTGCGCAACTTCTAATGCCTGCAACCCGTCGCGACCGGTCACGGGCGGCTCATTGCCGTTGCGAATGGAGTCAACAAATGTCCGCAGCTCGTATTCCAGCGCATTAACATCCTTGACGTCTGGCTGTTCGTACACGATCAAGCGTTTCTTCGCTCCGCGCTCAATTTGACCGAGCATAAGAGTCGGCTTGAGGGCGGGATCCCCTTCATCGACAAGCCTGAACACTTCTGCCAGTCCTTGCTGAAAATCGACCGAGATGTAGGCATCATGCTGGAACATTCGCATCTTCCGCATTTTATTCTGGGAGATTCGGCTTGCGGTCACGTTTGCGACACATCCGCTTTCAAATTGCAGCCGCGCATTGGCGATATCGACACTGTCCGACACGACAGCGATACCGTTCGCGTCGATGCGCTTCACGGGAGAATGCACAAGGCTGAGGATGAGGTCGATGTCGTGAATCATCAAATCGAGGACGACGGCAACATCGGAGCCGCGAGGGTTAAACTGCGCCAGCCGATGAGACTCGATAAACATCGGCTTGAGATGATATGGCTCTAGAGCGAGAATCGCCGGATTAAATCGCTCGATGTGTCCAACCTGAAGCTTCAGTTTTTTCCGCTCCGCAAGTTCGACTAAGACCTTTGCTTGCTCAATGGTCTCGGTGATGGGCTTCTCGATGAAAACGTGAACACCGCGTTCCAGAGCTTTTTGTCCTACAAAAAAATGTGCCTTGGTCGTTGTTGCTATACTGACAGCCTCGACCTTATCGAGAAGGTCATCCATACTTGCATATGCCTTCGTCCCGTATTGGGCTGCCACCTGCTCCGCTCTTGCCATATCGACATCATAGACCCCGCGCAGCTCGACAGACTCGATGTTGGCATACATCTTCGCGTGAAGACTTCCCAAATGTCCTGTACCGATAACACCGACTGAGATGGTATTCATGCTGTGCTTTCTCTGAAGTGCGCTGCAAAATTATTCTGTTGTCCTATCGACACCAGAGCTTCTCCCTTGTACCACACCGAGGATACGGTCGAATCCACCATAGCGCTCATCTCGATAATACACGAGCGCGGTGTATACATTCACGGTCCGCCAGTCATTTCCTTCGAGAGCGATCCAGTCTTGCTCTCCGTCCTTGGTAAGAACGTATTGGTAATCGTATTCGCCACGACGGAGTGTGGTTGTCCAAAAGAAACGTTTCATAGCCCGGTCATACTGCATCATCGAGGTCGGGCTGACACTCCAGCCGTTGAATTCCCCCACCACGTAGACTGAATCCCTGTGGTCTCGTGCATCATCCATGAACTCAAACCGAAAGGGCAGATAGTCTGCATAGCGAGTATCTTGCACAAGGTTTGCCACGCCGTCGTTATCGCGTGTC
>DATLYT010000051.1:0-8644 GCA_035574455.1 Bacteroidota bacterium | reverse complement strand
CTGCCGCAGCCTCGCGTCCATCTGGCTGAACGAAAGCTTCGCCTCCTACTTGATGATGCTCTGGGACGAGCATCGGTTGGGCAAGGAGTATTTCCAGTCGCAGACATGGCTTGCTCTGCAGCAGTATCTCCGCTACGTTGCCACGCAGCGTATCATCAGGCCGTTGGAGTACCGCTATTTCGACTCGCGCGCAGAGATCTACAACAGTGAAACGACATACCTGAAGGGCGCCGTCGTGCTCAACATGCTGCGGTGGATTTTGGGGGACGGGGATTTCTTCCGGGCGATGGGCTACTATCTCAAGAAGCATCAATTCAGCAATGTAGAGAGCAGCGACCTGAAGACGGCGATTGAAGAGGCGACCGGAAGGAACCTTGAATGGTTCTTCGACCAGTGGGTTTATGGCGGCGGACATCCCGTGTTTGAAGTGCGCTGGCAGTATTTGCCCGACCGGAAGAAGATTGAAGTCGTCGTCCAGCAGGTCCAGCCGATGGTCGAGGGGCAAGGGTTGTTCAAGCTGCCGGTGGAGATTCGCATCGACGCGGGAGGGCGAACGTTGCGGAACATCGTCTGGGTGGAGAACGAAACGGAGTACTTTTATCTTGACGTCCCAACGAAGCCGGAGATGGTGAGCTTCGACGGCCGCGGCGCGTTGGTGTGTGAGGTGCGGAGCGAGAAAAATATCGATGAGCTGATTTACCAGCTTGGCTATGACGATTTGCCGGGTCGATTGTGGGCGTTGCAGGAGTTAGTTCAACGCTATGCATCGAACCCGCGCACGCTTACGGCCCTTCGTGCCATCATCAATGGCGACTCACACTGGTCGCTGCGTGCAGAAGCCACGCTGCAGCTCAGACAATTTCACGCGCCCGAGGCCGAGGCGTTGCTTCTCGACCAGATCACGTCGACCGACGATCATATTCGGAAAGCCGCCGTCATCGCGCTCGGTTCACGGTTCACCGATGCTGCGCGGGGTGCACTCCGCCGCATTGCCGATTCCGACGCCAACGACGATGTTGCTGCAACGGCACTGGTTGCTCTTTCAATGATTGATACGCAAATCCCTACAGAGTATCTCCAGCAATTTCTGAATAAGAAATCGTGGTATGACGTCAAACGTCTCGCCGCACTCAAGGTTATGGAGAACTACGGCAAAACGGAGTTTGTCTCGATTCTCCGAGAGCATGCTGTGGGGCGTTACAATTATGCCATCCGCTCGCAGGCTTTGAGCGCGTGGGCTGCCTGCGCACCGGCCGACCCGCAGCTTCTTGATGCTTTAATCCATGCGGCAAAGAATGATATTCTCCCCGTCCGCTCGACCGCCATTGCCTTGTTGGGAAAGATGAAAGTTGAGCGAGCGCTACCGGTGTTAGAAGAAGTCGCGGCTCGCAATGGCGACAGCGACATCCGCAAGTTTGCCAATGATGCGATTGAAGAGATACGGCGGATGATGAAATAAACCCCATCTTCATTTAGAGCATGATCTATTGTCTGGAGCATGGAAATGAGACGACGATGGATTGCATTCATTGAATATGCGCTCTGGATCGCCGTGTGCGTTGGCTTCGTTGTGTTCATGGGTGGGCCAAGCACAGACCCCCTGCCTGCGGGAACGACCAAGAAGCAGTTTCCCACACCCCTCATGCAGACGCTTTCGCAAGGCGAGGAGGCGTGGGACAAGAATCTGACGTTGCCGAAACAGAGCGACCGCATTGCGAACTACACCATGGAGGTAAAGCTTGATTCAAAGGCCCGGCTCATCAGCGGGTGGGAAGTGTTAGAGTGGAAAAACATGACGGGTCTGCCGCAGCAAACATTCCCCTTTCATCTCTATCATAATGCTTGGAAAAACAACCGCAGCACGTTCGCAAAAGAATCCGGCTGGCAGTTCAATCGCCCCACTATGCAGGAAAGCGACTATGGCTATACCAATGTGAAGAGCGTGAAGGTGCTGGAGGGTAACAGTGAAATCGACATTACCGACACGTTCCGATACATCCAGCCGGACGATGGGAATCCGGACGACCAGACCGTGTTTCAGGTGACGACACCGAGACCTGTTGCGCCGGGGCAGACGCTGAAGCTCAAGATCGAATTCGAAACGAAGCAACCGCTCCCCATTTCACGCACAGGGGCGATACGTGATTATCATTTCGTTGTCCAGTGGTTCCCGAAGATCGGCGTCTGGTGGCGCGGAGCGTGGAACTGCCATCAATTTCACGCCAGCACAGAATTCTTTGCCGACTACGGGGTGTATGATGTCTCCATCACCATCCCGGCACACTACGTTATCGGCGCGACGGGCGGTATCCCGAGAAGCGAGCGGAACAACGGCGACGGCACAAAGACCTACCGCTTCGTTCAGGAAGACGTGCATGATTTCGCGTGGGTGACGGCTCCAGATTTAGTGCGTAACGTCCGCAAATTTGTTCACCGCAACCAAGAACTGGACGAGCGATCGGATCGCCACCGCCCGTTGCGCGAAGTTACCGTTATTCTTCTCACGCAACCGCATCACGACAATACGATCGAGCGCTATTTCGATGCGACGTTTAAAGCACTTCGCTATTACGGCGAGTGGTACGGCGAGTATCCGTACGAAACGGTCACCGTCGTCGATCCGGCGAACGGCAGTCGCTCCGGCGGCATGGAGTATCCGACGCTCTTCACCGGTGGCAGCAACATCTTCGCGCCGAAAGAGCAGCCGACGCCGGAAAGCGTTACGGTGCATGAGTTTGGACATCAGTTCTGGTACGGGCTTGTCGGTAACAACGAGTTCGAAGAGGCGTGGTTGGATGAAGGCTTCAACTCGTACTCGCAGGACCGCGTCTTGCGCACTGCCTATCCTCCGTTTAAAGCGGTTCGCTATTTCTTCGGCGGGCCGGGGGCAGGTACAAATGTGGGGATTCCGTACGTGTTTCATGAGGTCGATGTCGGGCGCTACTCCACAGGCAACAGCGACCTCCGTGTGCAAGGCAAGAACGATGTCATGGCAAGGAAGGGTTGGGAGTACTACCAAACATACGGCTTAAATTCTTACACCAAGCCGGCCATGTCACTCTGGATGCTCGAGAAGTATCTTGGCGAAGAGATGATGTATCGCGTGATGCGGACGTATCACCATCGCTACCGATTCAAACATCCGACAACGCAGGATTTCATCAACACCGTCAACGAAGTCAGCGGGAGGGATATGAGCTGGTTCTTCGAGAACACCTGGTTCAGTTCGAACCTGTTTGACTATAGCATTGTCGAGATTACGAATCGACCGATACCGCCGCCGCAGGGGATTTTTTCGATGAATGGCACGCCAACGACTCCCGATACGAGCGAGATCGGCATGTACGAATGCACCGTCGTTGTGAAGAGAGAAGGTGAAGCCATCGCGCCCGTGGAGATCAAGGTGGTGTTTGAAAATGGCGAGAAGTGGAAAGAACAGTGGGATGGGCAGTATCGGTGGAAGCGGTTGGTGTACCGGAGGACATCGCCCGTGAAGTATGCTGTGGTTGACCCGGACGGGAAGCTCGTCCTGGACGTCAACTACAACAACAATAGTAAGGTCGTTCGGCCGTCCGATTTCCAATCGCTTGCCGCGAAAAAGATCGCATCGAAGTGGATGTTCTGGCTACAGAATTATTTCGAGTTCAACAGCTTCTGGCATTAACGAGGATAGAGTCTACACCTCATCAAGAGAACCTTTCTGCGGTGGGCTCTATCTCAACCGGACAATAGCTTCTGGCATCAATCAATCTCTCCCAGCACCCCCAGTCTCCCTTGTGCCTTTGCATACGGGGAAGGGGGCGGAGGAACAACGTATGGTCTTCCAATCGCTCAAACAGGGTTTCTCGAAGGTCAACACGACCAAGCGGATGGTTTTCTTTGCCTGGGTTATCAACGTTGCGATGGCGCTTGTGCTTGCGCTGCCGCTGTTGGGTCAGCTCAATGCGTACATCCGCGAAACGCTCCGCGAGGATGAGCTGCTTCGAGAGTTCAATAGGAATTGGGCGAATTGGTATCAAACCTGGCAGATTGATATGCAGGCGAGCGAGATCACTCGCTACGTTGATTACTCCATTCTCGGCTATGCGCCTTTCCTGAACCACACGGAAGCTGTGCTCGGCGGAACGGTTGTGAAAGCGGTCGGCAATTTTTTCTACGCGCTGATCGTGCAGTTTTCGTTGACGACTCCCGACCTGCTGGTTGGGTTGACAGTTCTCTACGTTCTCATCAGTACATTCCTCGCCGGCGCGTTCATCGGCACATACGCCAAAGAGTACCGGCTGAGCTTCACAGAATTTCTGATGGAAGGTGCGAAGCATTTCGGACGACTCTTCCGGTTGTCGCTGCTCTCTCTTATCATCTACTACCTGCTTTTCCTCTGGCTATTCGATTGGGCGGGCAATCGGATTCCTGTGTGGACGGCCAATAGTCCATCGGAGATGATACCCTTCATCTTCTATCTTGTCAAAAATGTTCTCGTCTTGTTTCTGCTGTCGGTCGTTACGCTCTGCTTTGACTATGCGAAGATTCGAATCGTCGTGGAAGACCGCATCAGCGCGCTCATCGCTCTTGTCGCCGGGTCGCGGTTTGCACTCAAGAATTTCCGCAGGACGTATGCTCTCTACCTCGTCCTGACGCTCGTCGGCCTGGTTCTCATTGTCGTGTACGCATTCCTGCAGACACAGTTGGCTCAGGAAACCTACGTTTCGATTCTTCTCGCGTTTGCTCTTGGCCAACTGTACCTGATGACGCGCATGTGGTTGAAGGCATCGTTCTATGCGAGCCAGACATCGCTCTATCAACAACTCGAGCGCCAAACGCCGACTCTTTGATATTTTCTTGATACTGCCAAATGCATTTCCACGAATCCATACGAGTGAACCGCCACTTCATTGGCGAAGATTCGCGGGCAACTATCCATTTTAATCCGGAGTAAGCATGAGACTAACGCGTATTGTTTTCCTTTCTCTCGTCTGCCTCACCTTCTCCTTTTCACAGCAGAATCTCAAACAAACCGTCCGCTCGTACCGACAGGCAAACGAGCACCGCATTCTGCAGGAGCTTGTCGAGCTGCTTTCCATCCCCAACGTTGCCGCCGACCGTGCAAACATTCGCCGCAACGCCGACTTTCTCCAGCAGATCATGCGGAAGCGAGGAATCGCCACGCGGTTGCTGGAACATTCTCGCCCGGAAGTACCGCCCGCCGTCTTTGGAGAGCTGAAAACTCCCGGCGCAACACAGACGATCATGCTCTATTGCCACTATGATGGTCAGCCAGCCGACTCGACAAAATGGATCGACAGCAAGCCGTGGCAACCGGTCATCCGCACTGCCTCGATTGAAGAGGGTGGGAAGATCATTCCTTTCCCAAAGCGGGATGAAAACATTGACGGCAACTGGAGAATCTATGCCCGCTCGGCATCGGATGACAAGTCGCCGATCATCGCGCTTCTCGCAGCCATTGACGCGTTGCGGGCAAATAACATTCCCCTGACGGTGAACCTCAAATTCTTTCTGGAAGGTGAAGAAGAAGCCGGATCTCCGCACCTGGCAGAGGTTCTTCGCGCACACAACGACCTGTTGCAAGCAGATGTTTGGATTACCTGCGACGGGCCGGTGCATCAAAACGGGCAGAAGGTGATGTTCTTCGGCTGCCGCGGGATTGTCTCGGCAGAGATTACACTGTATGGAGCCAACCGCGCACTCCACAGCGGCCACTACGGCAATTGGGCGCCCAACCCGGCAATGATGTTAGCAAAACTGCTTGCCTCGATGAAAGATGAAACCGGACGCGTGCTCATCGACGGATTTTATGATGATGTCGAACCACTTGGTGAACTGGAGAAGCAGGCGATCGCGGAAAGTCCGGACTACGATGCTACACTCATGCGCGAATTAGGTTTCTCAAAAGCTGAGGGTGGGGGGAAGTCGCTGAACGAACTCATCAACCTTCCTTCGTTGAACGTTGCCGGGCTCTCCAGCGCGTACGTGGGCGCGCAGGCACGAACGATTGTGCCGGCGACGGCCACGGCGCGTATCGATATGCGGCTTGTCAAGGGCAACGACCCGCAGCGGCAGGTCGAGCGACTCAAAGCCCACATCCGCAAGCAGGGTTACCACATTGTAGAGCGCGACCCGGATCAGACCGTGCGGCAACAGTATCCGCTCATTGCCAAGGTAACCACCAGCGATGGCTACAAGGCCTACCGCACGCCGATGGATTTACCCATTGCGCGGAGGATTGTCGCGGCCGTTCAATCAGTTGTTGAGGGCAAGCTTGTCCGCATGCCGACGCTCGGCGGCAGTGGTCCCCTCTCGATCTTTGCTGAGGTCACCGGTGCACCGCAAGTCGGTATCCCGATTGTGAACTTTGACAACAATCAACACAGCGAGAATGAAAACCTCCGTCTCCAGAACCTCTGGGATGGCATCGAAATCTACGCCGCGTTAATGACAATGAAATGAGAGACGAGGCCACGTTCTGTGGGTAGCCACAGGATAGCTGCAGTCTCATTTTGACACTGCGCAACATGGCCGACGCAATCTTTCTTACTTACCCTTACCGGCGAATTTCTCACGGCCTGTCGGTAGTTGCTGTTGACAGGGCGTTAATCAACGTGTATATTCACCTTCGTTTGACCGTTCTGCAGAAACTTCTGCAGGCATTCTTCGTCTTTCCGCACACAACATAACAGAAGGAGATTGCCATGATCGCTACGCAACCAGCACGAATTTTCTCGTGCGTGCTGCTTCTTCTCTCTCTTTTTATCCTCACCGCGACCGACACGCTCGCGCAACAACGGCAGGTGTCGACGCTGAAGTACGACACACTGCTCTACAACAAAATGCAGTGGCGCGAAATTGGCCCCTTCCGCGGCGGTCGGTCGATAGCCGTAGCGGGACACCGGAACCAGCCCTACACCTATTACTTTGGCGCAACGGGCGGCGGCATCTGGAAAACCGATGACGGCGGGGTGAACTGGATGAACGTCTCCGACGGCTTTCTGAAAGTCGGTATTGTCGGCGCGCTGGCGGTGGCGGAATCCGACCCGAACGTGATCTACGCCGGCACGGGTGAAGCCTGCATCCGCGGTAATACAATGCCGGGCGAGGGAATTTACAAGTCGGAAGACGCAGGGAAGACGTGGAAATACGTCGGACTCGCTGAAGCACAGACGATCAGCGAAATTATCGTCCATCCGAAAGATGCAAACCTCGTTTATGCCGCGGTGTTCGGGCATGTCTTTGGTTCGAATCCCGACCGCGGTATCTATCGCTCCACAGACGGCGGCAAGACATGGAAAAAGATTCTCTACAAAGATGACAAGACGGGCGGTATCGACATTGTGTTCGACCCATTCAATCCCCGCGTCATCTACGCCGCGCTGTGGGAAGCTTCGCGTAATCCGTGGAGTATGACAAGCGGCGGCCCCGGCAGCGGGCTGTGGAAGTCCACCGATGGCGGCGACACGTGGACCGATATCTCGAGGAACCAGGGCATGCCGCGCGGTCTACTTGGACGCATCGGTATTGCGGCTTCCGGCGCGCGGCAGGATCTTGTCTGGGCAATGATTGAGAACGAACCGGATGGCGGTCTCTACCGCTCCAACGATGCCGGTAAAACCTGGCGTAAAGTGAACGATGACCGTCGGCTTCGGCAGCGGGCGTGGTACTACACACATGTGTACGCTGACCCTAAGAATCCTGAAACCGTGTACATCCTCAACACGGGCTTCTATCGCTCAATCGACGGCGGCCGAACGCTGACAGCCATCCAGGTTCCGCACGGCGATAATCATGATTTGTGGATCAACCCCGATAACCCGCAGATTATGATTAACGCAAACGACGGTGGCGCCAATGTAACCTTCAACGGCGGGGCGACATGGACCGAGCAAGACATCCCCACGGCGCAGTTCTATCACGTGTTAGTCGATGATCAATTCCCTTACAAAATTTACGGCGCGCAACAGGATAACAGTACTGTCGGCATTTTAAGTCGAACGACCGAGGGTAGCATTGGTGTGAGGCACTGGAACGCTGTCGGTGGCGGTGAAAGCGGTTACGTGGCTGTCGATCGTGAAGACCCGAACATTGTCTACGCCGGCAACTACGGAGGATTCCTCACACGCTTCGACCAGCGCACAGGCGAATCGCAGGCCATCAACGTTTGGCCGGAGAATCCGATGGGCGGTGGCGCCGAAGGGATGAAGTACCGATTCCAGTGGACATTCCCGATCATTACCTCCGTGCACGACAAAGCACTCTACGTCGCGGGTAACCATGTCTTCAAGAGCACCAATCGTGGAATGAGCTGGGAGATGATGAGTCCTGACCTCACGCGCAACGACAAGTCGAAGCTCGGTCCCTCCGGCGGTCCCATCACCAAAGACAACACGGGTGTGGAATACTACTGCACGATCTTCACGCTGGCGGAGTCGCCCGTGAAAGCTGGCGTCTGGTGGGCCGGCTCGGACGATGGGCTTGTCCATATTACGCAAGATGGAATGAAAAGCTGGCAGAATGTAACGCCCAAAGAGCTGGCAGAGTGGTCGCGCATCAGCTTGATTGATGCTTCGCCTCATGACGCGGGCACGGCATACATGGCTGTAAAACGGTATCAACTGGACGACTTCAGGCCGTA
>DATLYT010000050.1:0-49730 GCA_035574455.1 Bacteroidota bacterium | reverse complement strand
ACATAACGCATTGAAAAAATTCACGCCCTGCTGAAGTTACCAAATAACACTTCTGTAAAATTCAACAGTAGGCCTCTCGCAAAGATAGCAAAGTCCGCAAAGTTTTTTTCAATAATAATCTGATGCTACGCAGGACAAGGTTAAGAAGCATATTTCACCGCCGCCTGAGGCGGGCAGGTTTGTGAGAAATAATCTTTCAGACTCTCTCAACGGAGGACACAGTGAATCTCCACGACATCCGAACTCTTTTCGCCTTCGACCAATGGGCAACAGACAGAATTCTCGACATCGTCGCTACACTTTCTGAAGAGCAGTACGTCAAGAACATGAACTCCAGCCACGGCGGAGTTCGCGGCACGCTCGTCCATTACTACGGCGCGGAATGGATCTGGCTGGAGCGATGGAAAGGAACAAGTCCAACTGCTCTCATCAAAGAAGAAGATATTCCCACGTTTCCCCGGCTCAGGGAGAAATGGACTGCCCTCCGACAGGAACTCAACCAGTTCGTCAACACCCTCACCGAGGAACAACTCCAATCGCCGCTCACCTACAACGACCTCAAAGGCAATCAGTACACGCAGCCGCTCTGGCAACAAATGCAGCACCTGATCAACCACTCCACGTATCATCGCGGTCAAGTGGTGACTCTTCTCCGACAGCTTGGTGTGAAGCCTGTCGCCACCGATCTGATTGCGTACTACCGAACTCTCACAAAGTAGGAACTGACCATGGGACTCTTCGATCAAGAGGCTGCTGAAAAAACCGTCGCCGGCATCACGATCCGATGCGAGATCTGTCACCACACACGCTTCTATGAACGCCAGGCACAACTCAATACGGCGGTGATGTCGTTCTTCGATCTCGACTGGCTGAACAAGAGCGCTCGTTGTCTCGTCTGCGAGAAATGCGGATACATCCACTGGTTCCTTCCGAAGTAGGTAGTGGTACGTTTTGCCCTGTTGTGCGTCTGCTGTCATGAGATTCCCGATAGAAACATTCGGGAATGACTTCTTTCTCTGTTTGTCATGCCCACGGATTTTCAGTGGGCATCTAAAACGTACCTCTACCCCAGAGTAGCTCTCGTTGATTTTGTAGCAATTTTCCGCGATACTTTCACCACTCAAAAGCAGTACCTCCTGCCACAAGCGCCATTGGTCACCAAGGGAAATCCAGCGTGGTCCGCATCATCCAGGAACGCCTCGAATACAAAATCCTTCTTCTGATCACTGCCGTTCTCATCATCGGCTTCGGCGGATACGTGATTCTCAACATCCAGCGAGAATCCGAGCAGATGGTGAACGATCACCACGAGAAGCTCTGGATTTACTCCGAGACGCTCATGGCGGGCATCCGCAACGTGATGTTGACCGGCAAGGCGCCGTTCGCCGCAGAGCTGGTGAACGATGTCCGTCAAAATTTGAAAGCATTTGGCGACCTCACGATTTACGACCGCCTCGGCCGTGAAGTCTTCCTCCGTGAGGGCGAAGGTGTTGTCTACAACGTCTCTGCAACCGACACGCTTCTTCACCGAACCCTCTCCACGCACTCTACACAGTGGACGATGATGAAAGACAGCGCACAGGACATCCTCACGCGCTATGAACCTCTCAGGAACAGCCGCGAATGCTGGCGGTGTCATGACCCGCGCGACCCCGTGCGCGGGGTGTTACAACTCGCACTCAAGCCAAGCGCCATCCGTCCGGGTACTCCGACCGAGGTGAATCAACAGGTTGCTGGCGTGCTGGGCGATTTCATTGCGAACGCCTTCCGCAACATCATGATCGGCGGGGGTGGTGAATTTATGGATACGCTGATGCTGGCATCGAACAACATCCCGGGCATACAGCAGGTGCGTGTCTACAGCCGCCTTGGCGACCTTGCCTTCGGCGAGGAAGAGGGTGATGATATCGACGCGGACCAGGTTTACGAGCTCCTCGAAAAGAAGAACACGGATAAGTACTTCCAGAATCATCAGAAAAGATTGCGGCTCTTCGTACCGCTCGCCAACGAAGAGCGTTGTCAGGTATGCCACGGCTCGAAGTTTCCGATGCGCGGCGCCATCGTGGTCGACTTCTACCCCGACTCGTTGCAACAGTTTAGCTCGGACATTTATCGGAAGCTAACCCCCGTATTTCAGACAGCACTGTTTGAAGGATTCCGGGGGATCATGCTCGTCGGCAGAGCGAATTCCGTCCGCTACTACCTCGACGACATCAGAGCGTTGCCGGTTATCCACAGCCTCAGCGTGTTCGATAAAGAGGGTAACGAGCGCTTCCTCAACCCTCTTCCTCGAGTGCGGAAAGAGAATCAAACCGTCGTGGAGAGCCTGAAGCCGCTGGAATTCGTGAGTGTTGAAAGTGGCGATGAGAAACTTGTGCGACTCACTCCCCTCCCCAATGAGCCGCGGTGTTACTCCTGTCACGGCAAGAACCAAAAAATCCGTGCTGTGGTTGAAATTTCAGCTTCGATGAAGGCCATCAACGATGCCGTCGCCGCAAACAAAGTGCGCTCAGCAGGTGTCGGAATCGTGACGATTGCTCTGGTGTGGGTCATTCTCCGTCTCTATATGAACGCTGTCGTCGTAAAACCGGTGAAGATGATTGAACGCGTCGCGCAGCGCGTGGGTGCAGGAGATTTTACCGTGCAGGCGTCTGTCGTCTCGAAGGATGAGATCGGCAACTTAGCACGGCGGATCAACGAAATGGTGCAGGGACTTCGCGAGAGATTGCATCTGCAGAAATTCGTCTCCCGGCAAACCGTCGATGCCGTGCGGAAGGCAGACTTTTCGGGAGTGCAGTTAGGTGGAGAGCGGAAAATCGCCACCGTCTTTTTCTCGGATATTCGTGGCTTCACGAAGTTTTCGGAAAACGTTGAACCGGAAAAGGTTGTCGCCATGCTCAACCGCTGCCTTGCCCGACAATCGGCGATCGTCAAACAATTTGGGGGCGACATTGACAAGTACGTGGGCGATGAGTTGGTCGCTGTGTTCGAAGGTAAGAACATGGTCGACAACGCCCTTGCCGCCGCGTTAGAGATTCAGGAACAATTTACGCGCGACGAGGTGTTTGAAGGAAACGACCGGATTCGGATCGGCATCGGCATTAACAGCGGTGAGATGGTGATGGGCGCGATGGGGAGTGAGGAACGGATGGACTATACCGTCATCGGCGATAACGTGAACTTAGGTGCGCGTCTCTGTAGCGCAGCCAAAGGCGGACAGATCCTACTTTCCGAGAACGCGCTGAAGTATCTTACCGAACCGCAGAAATTCAAACTCATCGCTCTCGACCCGATCAAGGTCAAGGGGAAAGAAAAACCGATTAAAGTGTACGAACTCCAGAAACGCAAAACGGCATAAGAAAATACGTAAAGGACTCCATGAATCAGCGACGTCTGTACAAAACGATCGAAAGCTTTGTTTCTCACGACTTCAAATCCGATGCACAACTGCTCAAACATGTTGTCAACGAAATCGTTAAAAACGAAAACATCAACATCCAGGGCGGTCGCATATGGCAGTACGACCCCCGGACGGAATCCTACAAGCTGATTCATCAGATCGGCAACATTGAGCGGATTGAACCCGGCTATGTGCTTTCCGTTTCGGACTACCCCATCTTTGTCCAAATCGGAACGCATCGGTCGATTCTTGCCCGGGAAACAGACCGATATCTGCGCAAGAAAGGCATTCTCAAGTATTCGGCAACGGGAGTGGGTGAGCGTCTTTCCTCCAAGCGCGGACTGGTGTATCAGTACGTGCTGGCGTTCAACTCGGATGAGCTTGACCAGAGCTTGCTGGGCGAGCTGAACATTATCAGCCTCGCCGTGACGGCGCGGCTCAAAGGAAAGAAGATTGAGCAGAAAGCGAAGCTGTTAGAGCGTGACCTCGATAAGGCCCGCGAGATTCAACAAAGCATTTTACCGGAATCGGCGCTGCAGTTCCATAACTATGAGCTATACGGCATGTCGATTCCGGATAGAATTGTCGGCGGCGATTTCTTTGACTATCTCTTTGCAGATGCCGAACGCGATCGACTGAGTGTGGTGCTCGGCGACGCGGCAAGCAAGGGATTTCGGGCGGCGGCTCAGGCGCTGTACGTGGTGGGCGCCCTCCGGATGGGCATTTTGTACCACACGAAAATCAGCTCGCTCATGTCTCGCATCAATCGGTTGGTACATTCGACCTTCTCGGAAGAACAGTTCGTTTCCATGATCTACATCGAGCTTGCGGACGACCAGAAGGGCCTCCTGCTCTATGCGAATGCGGGACACAACAGTCCGGTGCTCTATCACACCGCCGAACGAAGAGTGGAACTGTTGGAAGCGACGGGACAAATTCTCGGACCGTTTCCTCATGAGCGCTACCGGGTCGAGCATACGCATCTGGAATTCGGCGACATCCTCGTGCTGTTTTCCGACGGCATCAGTGAGGCCACGGATAGCCAGGGTCAGTTCTATGGCGAGCGGCGCGTCGCAGAGAAGGTTGAAGAGCTTGCCGAGGAAAGCGCCGAAACAATCTGCCGTGCTCTTATCCACGATGTACAGAAATTTTCTCAAGGCTCGGAAAACAGTGATGATATGACCGTTGTAGTTGTCAAGAGAGTTCACTAACATTGGCTAACACACAGTCTCAATTGGTCACCTACGGAGCGTCGAGAACACTATGCAAGCACAAAAAAAGATTGGCGTCGTCTCAGAAGTCAGCACGGCGGGATTGACCGTGCTTGTTGATGAGGAGATCGATTCCCTCACTCGCGAACTGAACGGGAAAACGTACTACATCGGGCAGGTCGGCAGTTACGTGCTGATTCCGTTCGGGAAGCTGATCGTCGTTGCGATGGTGTCGGACTTCAAAAAACGCGACGTGACCATCAACGGCGTGAGCACTCAGCGCTACGTTATGACGATCAACCTTGTCGGCACCGTGAAGGGCGGGCGGTACGAGCGCGGCGTTTCGATTATCCCCTCTGTCGATTCACCTGTTTATCTCGCTGAGGACGCCGACCTCACCGCCGTGTTCTCCGTCTTCCGCAAGTTCGGTTTTTCCATCGGCAACCTGTCGATGTTTGAAAACGAGCGTAGCTACCTGGATCCGAATCGGTTTTTCGGAAAGCATATCGCGGTTCTGGGCTCCAGCGGCTCCGGAAAATCCTGCACGGTCTCCTCCCTCCTGCAAAAGGTCACGTCCTTTCCCGATACGAACATCATCATTCTCGATATCCACAACGAGTACGCGGCAGCGTTTAAGGATTCCTCCAACTACCTCAACATTGCTGAACTCGAATTCCCCTACTGGTTGATGAATTTCGAAGAGATGCAGGAGATGTTCATCGATGAAAAGGATGAGAACGCATCGAGCCAGATTACCGTGCTGAAGGATCTCATCATTGCCTCGAAGAAGGGAAAGAATCCACAGCTCGCCGATGTACTTACGATCGACACACCGGTGTACTATGACATTTCCGAAGTGCGTGCGAAGATGCAGTACCTTGATACCGAGAAAATCTCAGGAGGTTCGACGGCCGGACCCAAAGAAGGTCCTTTCTATGGAAAGTTCACGCGCTTCCTCGTCCGACTCGACAGCAAGCTGAACGACCCGCGCTACGCGTTCATGTTCAAACCGAAGCAGTACCTTACCTCCGAGTCGATGAAAGACCTGATGGAGAGAATCTTCGGCAAAGGCGGCGCGGCCAAGGTGACGCTCATGGACATGAGCGGCGTTCCGTTCGACATCGTGAACACCATCGTCGCGATGCTGGCACGGATGTCGTTCGACTTCAACTTCTGGAATATGCACCGGCGCGACTTCCCTATCTTGCTCGTCTTCGAGGAAGCGCACAACTATCTTCCCAGCGGCGGATCCACAACGAAAGCCGCGCGCCGCGTGGTCGAGCGTATCGCCAAGGAAGGTCGTAAGTACGGCGTCAGTTGTATGATCGTTAGCCAGCGCCCGACCGAAGTCTCCGAAACCATCCTTTCGCAGTGCAGCAATTTCGTGATCCTTCGTCTCACCAATCCGATCGACCAGAACTACGTCCGCCGACTCGTCCCCGATAGCTTTGCGGGGCTGGTGGACGTCCTCCCCGCGCTTCGACAGGGTGAAGCACTGGTCGTAGGCGATGCGATTCCTATGCCTCTGCGCGTGCAGATCGACTACCCCAATCCGGAACCTGAAAGCGCGGACATTCGCTTCTTCGATAAATGGAAACAGAGCGGCGTCCAGACGAATATTCCGCAGGTCGTCGAGCGCTGGTGGAAACAGGAGCGGACGTAAAACAAGTCACTCGTCATGCTAAGCGAGCCCTCCATCAAACACGGCTGAAGTCTCTACCAACGCCTCGATTTCTTGCCGTGTCCTCTAGTCCTTCCTCTTGTTGGCGTAAAAATGTCCCCGCCCCAGAAGTTCTTTTTGCTGGGAACGAAAACCTCCCCATTGCGGTTAGAAGGCTAAACGCCGTTTGCCATCTGGAGGAGAGAGAACTATGCTTATCAAACGCGCGGACGACGTCCGTCCGTCCGAAATCACACCTGAATCACTGTATCACAACCGCCGGTCGTTTCTTCGTACCGCCTCTGTGGCAACGGCCGGCCTTGCGTTACAATCCATCGCTCCATTTCAAGAGCTTCTTGCTCGTGAACAGGACAATTGGAAACCCTCAAAGAAAGGCCCTTACGACTCCGACGAAAAGCTGACCCCCTACAAAGACATCACCACCTACAATAACTTCTACGAGTTCGGCGTCGATAAAGACGACCCTCATAAGAACGCTCAAAACTTCCGCACAACGCCCTGGACGATTCGCGTCGAGGGTCACGTCAAAAAGCCGGCAACATACAACCTTGAAGACATTCTCAAAGGCCAGACGCTCGAAGACCGCATCTACCGATTGCGTTGCGTTGAGGCGTGGTCGATGGTCATCCCCTGGCTCGGGTTTCCCCTTGCCAATCTCATCAAAAAGTTCGAACCGACCTCGAAGGCGAAATTTGTCGAGTTCACCACGCTTCACGATCCCGAACAGATGCCCGGTCAACGAAGGCCGTACCTGAACTGGCCCTACGTTGAAGGCTTACGGATGGATGAAGCCATTCATCCGTTAACGATTCTTGCCGTCGGGCTGTACGGTAAAACATTGCCGAATCAAAACGGCGCGCCGATCCGCCTGGTTGTGCCGTGGAAATACGGCTTTAAGGGAATTAAATCGATTGTCCGGATACGGTTCGTGGAGAATCAGCCAACGACGACATGGATGATTGCCAATCCCGATGAGTACGGCTTCTACTCCAACGTCAACCCGGATGTCGACCACCCACGATGGAGTCAGAAGAACGAACGGCGGATTGGCGAGTTCTTCAAGCGGAAGACCCTCATGTTCAACGGCTACGGCGAACATGTGGCGCATCTGTATGCCGGGATGGATTTGAGGAAATATTTCTAACTGATGTTACGCACAGTCGCCCCCGCCTGAGGCGGGCAGGCCTGACGGGGGCTACCATAATGTCGCCGCTACCGCGGCTATGATAATTTTGTTTGGACTTGCTCTACCAACATTTCGTCCCTACGGGACGATAAAAAACGTGTCGAATCCCGTACACTCCGTAGCCAGCCCGCCTTCCGTCTGGCGGGGAGTGCAATTTTGGTAGCTTTTGAAATAAGAACGTCATCGAACCCCGTAGAGGTGAAATATGCTTCTACATCCCAATTTGCGTAAGATCAGTTTCTAATTTATTCATTGCCTCACTGATCCATTGAACCAATGAGGCAATACACCCCCTTTCCCATGAACCAAGCTCAACTCGTCCGTCGAGTCATCAAACCGATTGTCTTTCTTCTCTGCCTCCTCCCGCTCGGCTTACTCGTCTGGAACGCTCTCCACGACCAACTCAGCGCGAACCCGATTGACGATATTACCGACGAGACGGGCACGTGGACTCTTCGCTTCATCGTCATTACGCTCTGCGTTACCCCGCTTCGTCGCATCACGGGTTGGACTCCCTTGCAGCAACTGCGACGGATGTTCGGCCTCTTTGCGTTCTTTTATGGGCTTCTCCACTTCACCACGTACATCTACCTCGACCAATTCTTTGCCTGGGAAGAGATTGCGGCCGACATTGCCAAGCGGCCGTTCATTCTTGTCGGCTTTACCAGTTTCGTGTTAATGATTCCGCTTGCTGCGACATCGACAGACCGTATCACCAAGTGGATGGGCGGGAAGCGATGGAATCTACTGCATCGGCTCATCTACCTTACAGCGATTGGCGGAGTCATTCACTACCTCTGGCTCGTGAAGGCGGACACCCAACGGCCCTTAACCTACGGTGCCATCGTTGCCGTGTTGTTAGGATATCGACTCTGGGTCTTCCTCGCGCCTCGGTTGGCAAAGCTACGGCCACAAAAGAATGAAGATGCTGCGGCTGCTTCAACGTAAATCCGTTTCCATAGAGTCTTCGTAATCTATTAGGAACACCCCGAGCACCAGATCGTGCTCAATTTCAATCATCCACAACTCTTTAAGGAGGAGTTATGAGATCATTTCTAAGGATTTGCATTGGACTGCTCGTTGTCGTGTCAACATCCTACGGGCAGATCTTCTTTACGGCAAAGTTAGACGGCAGTCAAGAAGTTCCGCCCGTCACGACAACAGCCTCGGGCACGGGGACCTTTATTCTCAGCAGAGACGCAACACAACTTACCTACAACATCACCGTCAACGGCCTCAGCGGCCCGATAACGGGTTCCCATTTCCACAATGCCCCAGCCGGCGTGGCCGCAGGTGTCGTGAAGAGTTTGACGTTCACAAACAACACCTCATCCGGTGTTTGGAGTGTGGGCGATGCTACCCAGCCTTTGACCGATTCATTGCTGAGTGAGTTGTTACGTGGTAGGCTGTACGTTAACATTCACACCGGTCAATATCCGGGAGGAGAAATTCGGGGACAAGTCTTGCTTTCCGGACCCGTAACATTTACAGCGCGGCTTGAGGGCGCTCAAGAGGTTCCACCGGTGAGCACCACCGCTGCCGGGACCGGGTCGGTGACGCTCAACCCCAACGGCACGGTGACCTGGGATGCTACCGTTACCGGACTGAGCGGAGCCATTACGGGCTCGCATTTCCACAATGGGGCAGTCGGTGCGACTGGGGGCGTTGTTAAGAGCATGACCTTCACCAACAATACATCTGCCGGTACCTGGAGTGCTAGCGATCAATCACAGCCGTTAACTGATCTTTTATTGCGAGAATTGGTAAGAGGACGGCTGTATATGAACGTCCATACTGCTGCCAATCCGGGTGGAGAAATTCGCGGCCAGGTTCTTCTCAGTCCCGGTGCTGTATTTACTGCAAAGCTCGATGGCACCCAAGAAGTACCTGCCGTCTCCACCGCGGCAAGTGGAACAGGGACATTCGTCCTGAGCGCCAATGCTTCACAACTCTCGTACAACATCACCGTCAACGGTTTGAGCGGGCCAATAACGGGTTCTCACTTCCACAATGCTGCAGCTGGGGTGGCTGGGGGTGTGGTGAAAAGCCTCACATTTACAAATAACACGACATCGGGGGTTTGGAGTAGTTCTGATGCGAATCAGCCCCTGACCGATTCGCTCTTGAGTGAATTGCTAAGAGGAAGACTGTATGTCAACATCCACACCGGACAAAACCAAGGAGGAGAAATTCGGGGACAGGTGTTGTTAACTTCCGTCGTTGGGTTTGCAGCGAAGCTGGAGGGTGCTCAAGAGGTTCCACCCGTGACCACCACTGCTGCGGGAACAGGGTCTGTCCGAGTAAACACCGATGGCACAGTGAGCTGGGATGCAACGGTGACAGGCTTGAGTGGGGCTATAACGGGTTCGCACTTCCACAATGCAGCGACAGGCACAGCTGGCGGCGTTGTAAAAAGTATGACTTTCACCAATAATACCTCGACGGGTACGTGGACAGCAACGGATGGGACACAACCGTTAACCGATATGCTGCTGCGTGAATTAGTAAAAGGACGACTCTATATGAACGTCCATACGGCAGCAAATCCCGGCGGAGAAATTCGCGGTCAAGTCCTCAGCTCCACCGGAGTTGCCACAAGCGTTGATCGGGTAGAGACACCGAGTATTCCGCAGACCTTTATTCTCGAACAAAACTATCCGAATCCGTTCAACCCGACGACCGTTATCCGTTATTCATTACCCGGTGTCGGGGCACGTCATGATGTGTCCCTCCGCGTGTACAATGTACTCGGACAGGAGGTGGCAACGCTTGTGAATGGCTTGCAAGAGGGAGGAACTTACGCGGTCCAGTTCGATGCAAGAGGGTTAAGTTCTGGAATGTATTTCTACCGACTCAGCACGAATAGCGGCTACTCGGCGGTGAAAAACATGATGTTGATCAAGTAGCTCGAACATCGAATCCGGTCAACAACACAAAGCCCGACCGAATCATCTCCGGCCGGGCTTTGCTCTATCCCAAGAAATCCTCTTATTCTTTTTCCACTGGCAGTTTCTCTTTATTCCACTTCAACATCCCGCCTTCAACGTTCAGGGCTTTAAATCCCTTTTCATTCAGAAGCGTCGCCGCTCTACTGCTTCGATTCCCCGATCGACAGATGGCGAGAATGGTCTTGTTCCGAAACGGCTCAAGCTCGTGCAATCTCCCCTCCAACTCCTGCACGGGGATCAGAATCGAGCCTTTGACATGGCCCAGCTCGCCGCGGTACTCCGCCGGAGTCCGGACGTCGAGAACCACGACGTTCGTGTCCTTCTGCATCAACTCATAGACTTCCTTGGTACTGATGACCTTTCGGCCGCTCTCTTGAATCATCATGATTAAGCCAAATCCAGCGACACCGACAGCGATCAAGTAAAAAAGTTTTACCATGGTGTTTCTGCTCCTCTCTTAGTTCTTTAACAGCTGTCTCAATACATACTGCAAAATACCATCGTTCTTGTAGTAATCAACTTCGTTCGGCGTATCGATGCGGGCGATAACATTAAAGGTGACGACCGAGCCATCAGGCTTTGTTGCTTTCACGCGCATCTTTTTCATCGGCTGCAGGCCTTCGGCAATGCCTTCGATGTCATAGGTCTCGAAGCCCGTTAAGCCCAAACTCTTAGCATTTTGCCCTTCCTCAAACTGCAACGGCAAGACACCCATTCCAACAAGATTGCTGCGATGGATACGCTCGAAGCTCTCAGCAATCACCGCCCTCACGCCGAGAAGTCGTGGACCCTTCGCCGCCCAGTCGCGGGACGATCCGGAGCCATACTCCTTCCCTGCGAGGATCACCAGGGGCACTCCTTCTTCTTTGTACTTCATCGCTGCATCGTAAATTGTGATCGGCTCTTTCGATGAAGGATGGATCGTCCAACCCCCTTCGGTACCGGGAGCCATCAGATTGCGGAGACGGATATTGGCAAACGTTCCCCGCATCATCACCTCGTGATTCCCACGGCGGGAACCGTACGAGTTGAAATCTTTCGGCTGGACGCCACGCTCCATGAGATACTTCCCTGCGGGGCTTTTCGGCGAAATCGAGCCTGCGGGTGAGATGTGGTCCGTCGTCACCGAATCACCAAGCACTGCCAGCGCTCTCGCTCCGCGAATATCCTCCAGTGGTTTGGGATCACGCGGCAGGTTTTCAAAATACGGTGCCGCCTTGATGTACGTGGAAGACTCATCCCACGCAAATCGGTCGCCCTCGGGAACCGGCAGCGTGTTCCATTCCTGTCCTCCATCAAACACGTTCGCGTATTCCTTGTGGAACATCTCCGACTTCACGCACGCCCGAATTGTTGCTTCCACTTCTTCGGGCGAAGGCCAAATATCTTTGAGGTAGACCGGCTGACCATCGTTGTCTGTGCCGAGCGGGTCGTTTTGAATGTCGACATCCATTGTCCCGGCGATCGCATAGGCAACGACAAGCGGAGGAGAAGCAAGATAATTTGCGCGGACGTGTGGATTGATACGTCCCTCAAAATTCCGATTGCCGGAAAGCACGGAAACAGCAACGAGGTCATTCTCCTGCACCGCCTTGGCAATCGGCTCGGGCAACGGCCCGCTGTTCCCGATACAGGTCGTGCAACCGTAGCCGACAAGGTTGAAGCCGAGCTTGTTCAGATAGGGAGTCAGTCCGGCTTCGGCTAAGTAGTCCGTGACGACCTTTGACCCAGGCGCAAGGCTGGTCTTCACCCAGGGTTTTGAGGTTAAACCTCGTTCGGCCGCCTTCTTGGCGAGGAGCCCGGCGGCAACCATAACAGAAGGGTTGGACGTGTTCGTGCAACTCGTGATGGCAGCGATGACCACCGAGCCGTGCGTGAGGTCGAATTCCGTGCCGTTCTTTCGGACATGAATTGTCTTCAGGCAATTCTGAACGATGGAGGGATCAGTTACAGGCTGCGAGCTTCCACCCTCATCGACCCACTTGGCAACGGCTTCTTTGTTGAGTGCAGCGCCTTTGGCCTCTAACATTTCCACCAATGCATGACGAAATGCTCGCTTGGCGGTTGTGAGCGGAACACGATCCTGCGGCCGTTTGGGTCCGGCCAGACTCGGTTCGACCGTGGCGAGATCAAGTTCGAGCACGTCGCTGAACTCCGGCTCAGGACTGTTTGCCGTATGGAACAAACCCTGCTCTTTGCAATAAGCTTCAACGAGTGCGATCAGTTCTTCGCTGCGACCGGTAAAACGGAGATAGCTGAGGGTTTCTTGGTCGACGGGGAAGAATCCTATCGTCGCACCGTACTCCGGCGCCATGTTGCCGATGGTGGCGCGGTCGGCAAGACTCAACGACGACAGGCCAGAGCCGAAGAACTCCACAAACTTCCCGACGACGCCTTTCTTGCGCAGCATCTGCGTCACGGTGAGAACGAGGTCGGTCGCCGTCGCTCCGGGCCGGAGTTTGCCGTGCAGTTTGAATCCGACTACCTGTGGAATCAACATCGAGATCGGCTGACCCAACATTGCCGCCTCTGCTTCAATTCCTCCAACCCCCCAACCCAGCACACCAAGGCCGTTGATCATCGTCGTGTGCGAGTCCGTGCCGACGAGCGTGTCGGGGTACGCGAACGTCGCCCCATCAGCCTGCGCGGTAAACACGGCTTTGGCGAGGTATTCAAGATTAATCTGGTGAACGATGCCGGTGCCGGGCGGGACAACGCGGAAATTCTGGAACGCCTGTTGTCCCCATCGCAGGAAAATGTAGCGCTCTTTGTTCCGCTCGAATTCTTTCTCCACATTGATCATGAACGACGCTTCCGTCCCGTACTCATCCACCTGGACGGAGTGGTCGATGACGAGATCCACCGGCTGTAGTGGGTTGATCTTCGTCGCATCGCCGCCCATTTTCACCATCGCGTCTCTCATGACGGCTAAATCCACCACGCACGGCACACCGGTGAAATCCTGCAGGAGCACCCGCGCCGGCATGAAGGCGATTTCTTTGTCGGGGGTGGCTTTGGGATTCCAATGGACAAGCGCGTGAATATCATCCTTCTTCACGATTCGCCCATCTTCTTGACGGAGAAGATTTTCGAGAAGAATTTTAAGTGAGATTGGCAGTCGATCGAGCTTCTTTCCCAGGCTGCGTTCGAGTTTCGCGAGAGAAAAATACTTGTAGGTTCGTTGGCCAACGGTAAGTTCTGAGAGGGTCCGAAAACTATCTTGACGGGTCATGGTGTTCTCCTGTTGCACGACATACTTGTCGATTCGAGTAGCAATATAGAAAAAAGTGTGGAGAAATTCCGCCGATTGATTGTTGGATTGACATTTTTCGTAAGACAGTCCGAAACCCTCTGCGGCGGGCACGGCTCTGATTTCCCTTTATCATACGTTGTGCTGTGCACTTCGCTCCAGCTCTTTTCAAAAAACAGGTATTCATTCCCGAAATTCCGTATTGATATTCGGGCGAAGATTGGGTAGTATTTGTAGCACAATCTTCAGACCTACCTATGGGACTTTACCCACAACCGAATCAGTGGCAATGCGGGCCGTTTGCGCTAAAACATGCGCTGGTAACGTTAGGGATTTTTGCCGACGAGAAAAACATCACGAAAATCGCCGGCACGCACTGGTGGTATGGGACGGACGAAATTCAGCTCGCCCGCGCCGCGAAATATTATCGATGCGAACTGAAGATGTTCCGACGGCACGACCCCGAACAAGCGCGCCGCGAGTTGGTTTCCTATCTCAGACGTGGTATCCCCTCCCTCCTGTGCATCCGTGAGTGGGAGCACTGGATCACAGTCGTTAAAGAAGAGAACGGGAAATTTATTTCCCTTGATAGTGCCGATAAAGCCGTCCTGACAATCCACACGTGGCCACAACTGAAAAAGATCTGGGTATACCGCGAGCCGGATGAGTTGGATAAAAGCTTCGTTCGCACGATTTACGACTACCATCCGATCGTGCCGAAGTTTCGCGTGAAGACGAAGGCAAAGTTTTCGCTCGCCCGCGCCAAGTTTCTCCGCCGGCCGGAAAACCGGTTGCTGTCTCTTCAATGGGATTTGTATGTTGCTGACCTGCTGAACCTTGCCAAACCCCGCACACCGCTCAGTGAAAAGGTCATCTCCCTGGGCGAATTTTTCCGCCGCCACGAAGAGATGATCGTCGAGCAAGTTTCCTTCTGGCACGGATGGGTGAATCCTCGCCAGGCACGGAAACTGCTCAAGCAGTTTCGCTTCGTCGCCGACACCTATGGACTCGTTATTCACGAGGAAGACGAGAAGCGCGCCATCGCCGGCATGACGACTCTCTTGACACTGTGGGCGGCAGGAAAGTATGGCATCGAACCAGTTTATGAAGAGATGGCTGGGAAGAAAAAGCGAACGTGAATTTTCGGAAAACAGACATCAGAGGTCAGAGGTCAGAAGGTGTAGCACTTAAATCCTCACCGATCTCTAATGGCCGACATTCCCTGCATTTCTCAACCCTCGCCCCGCGGTCGTGATGCGCTTTCAGGATTATTCAGGAGTTGTTCAGATTCCCGATGAATACGTTCGGGGTCTGACACGTCTTTTTCGTTCTCATGCCCGCTCCCCGCAGGGGTAAGTGAGGATCAAGCGGGCATCTCTACCTGCACCGCTACACACCCGCATTTGTATTGCTTCTCTAAACTGATTTCGCTATAATGACGCCGTTCTGTTTTCGACCCATTATCTGACGGAGATCTTGCATGGAACAGACTTCTCGAGGTAACTGGACTTCACGACTGGGATTTATCTTAGCCGCCGCCGGATCGGCCATTGGCTTGGGAAACATCTGGCGCTATCCATACGTCACAGGACAAAACGGAGGCGCCGCGTTCGTTCTTGTCTATCTCGGATGCGTCCTATTCATCGGCGTCTCCGTGCTCATCGCTGAGCTTGCACTCGGTCGCCATACAACCCTCAATCCTGTTGGAGCGATTAAGAAAATCTCCTCGTCCCGGTTGTGGCCCGGTGTTGGCTACCTCGGCGTCATCACGGGCGTTGGCATACTCTCGTTCTATCTCGTCGTCGCCGGTTGGACCATCGGGTATCTTTTCAAAACAGCATTTCATACAGGTGGAACCTTTGCCGAGTTCATCCACAATCCTACGATAGAAATCGGCTACTTTACTGTGTTTCTCCTCCTCACAACCCTTGTTGTGCTCGGCGGTGTCGAAAAGGGAATCGAACGGTGGTCAAAAATCCTGATGCCGTTGTTGCTCCTGATTCTTGTCGGGCTCATGGTGTTTTCACTGACGCTCGAAGGGGCAGGGAAAGGTGTGGAGTTCTACCTGAAACCCGATTTCAGCAAGATCACCGGCTCAACGATCCTCGCCGCCTTGGGTCAAGCCTTCTTCTCGCTTAGCCTCGGGATGGGAACGATGATTACCTACGGTAGTTACCTCTCGAAGAACGAAAGCATCCCCTTCAGCGCAACGGCGGTAGCAATCTCCGACACAACGATCGCTTTCCTTGCGGGACTTGTCATCTTCCCGGCGCTCTTCTCGGCCGGCATGGACCCTGCCGCTGGGCCGGGATTAGTCTTCAATGTTCTTCCCACCATTTTTGAAAAAATGCCCGGCGGAACCATTGTCGGCGTCTTCTTTTTCATTCTGCTCATTATTGCCGCACTCACTTCGACAGTGTCTTTGCTCGAAGTCCCGGTTGCTTTTCTTGTCGACCAGAAAAAGTGGTCACGCAAAAAAGCCGTCTGGGTAATCACGATGATCACGTTTGTGATGGGCCTCCCCTCTGCACTTTCTCAAGGGACTGTTGATTTCTTGAGTACCATAACGCTTCCACACCCCAATCCCAGTCTGCCCCCGCTTGCGACAGGATTTCTGGACATCATGAATTTTCTCTTTGGCAGTTTTTCGTTAACGATTGGTGGATTGCTCATCTGTATCTTCGTGGGATGGGTGTGGGGCGCCCAGAAAGGAGCCGAAGAGCTTAAAATCGGCGCGTCGCCTTCTGCACATTGGTATATCGGGTTATGGCAGATCCTGATCCGTTTCGTCAGCCCTGTCATTATCCTGTTAGTGTTGCTGAATCTTTTCGGCATCGTCTAATCATTGCTCTTTTTGTTGACCAACATGGAGAGTCGCTATGAATGATTTTCTCGACAAGCTGTTACAAGTTACGCAGGTGATTGCCGACAACATCTGGTGGTACGACATCCCCGGGTTTCCCTTAGCGCCGGGTGTAGTCGTGCTGCTGTTCTTCACCGGTCTCTACATGTCCTACAAGACAGGATTTATCCAGATCCGACGGTTAGGACTTGCCATGAAATTCATGATGCGCGGTCGTAACAAGGAGGATATGGCAGGGCGAACTGGTGACGTGACGCCATTCCAGGCTCTTATGACGGCGCTCGCAGCAACGGTGGGCAACGGGAATATTGCCGGCGTTGCGACTGCGATTGCAAGCGGAGGACCTGGCGCAGCATTCTGGATGTGGATGACGGCAGTGTTCGGTATGGCCACGAAATACGCGGAAGGAATGTTGGGATTGAAATACCGAATCAAAACAGCGGATGGTACTTTCAGTGGCGGAGCGATGTATTATTTGCGCGACGGTTTGAAAAACAAAAGTTTAGGAAAATTTCTCGCTCTCTGGTTCTCTGTTGCCGTCATCTTCATGGCGACGTTCGGCAGCGGGAACATGGCGCAGTCGAACTCCATCTCCCTGGCACTGAAAAGTGACTTTGGTATTCCCTTCTTCGTTACGGGTATCGGCCTGGCGATTCTGACCGGTCTGGTCATTATCGGCGGTATCAAACGGATTGCGGCTGTGGCGGAGCGACTGGTTCCGGGGATGATTGTTCTTTACATGGGCGCGGGGCTGTACGTCATTCTTTCGAACTTCACCAATATTCCGGCGATCTTCATGATCGTCATGGAGTCGGCACTAACTAATGAAGCAATCGTTGGAGGGTTTCTCGGACACACGGTGAAAGAGGCCATCCGCTACGGCGTTGCTCGCGGGACGCTCTCGAACGAGTCCGGCATCGGCTCCTGCTCGATTCCCGCTGCAGCAGCAAAAGGCAATGAGGCTGCCGCGCAGGGGATGGTCGCCATGATGGGCACATTCATCGATACGATTATCGTCTGCAGCATGACGACATTTGTGATTCTGAACTCCAATCTCCATCCGCACACAACCGGATTGACCAGCACCGAGCTAACGAAATCCGCCTTTGCTGTTGGATTGGGTACCGATTTAGGCGGATGGATTGTCAGTCTCAGCAGTTTCCTTTTCGGCTACACCACACTCATCGGTTGGTCGTACTACGGCGAGCAGGGTGCGAAATATCTCTGGGGCGTTAAAGCGGCGATGCCCTATCGTTACATTTTCTGCATCTTTGTTTTCTTTGGGGCTGTCCTGCAAGGCGATCATCTGAAGATCGTCTGGAACTTAGGCGACATCGGCAACGCGGTGATGGCCATCCCCAACCTGATCGGCCTAATCCTGTTAGGGGGAGTGGTAAAAATGGTGACGGATGATTATCTGAAGCGATGGGATAAGGGCGAGATCACTAGCCCGTTTGGGGATTGATTCGCATTCCGACGCAGAGCGTCGAAACGAGAAGAAGGGCGAACGGTTCGTTCGCCACTAACTAAAATAAAAAATCCCGACTACTGTTAGTCGGGATTTTTTATTGTCGGCTTTCTCCGTCACTCCCTGTAAATCTGAATCACCACCGTTCCGTTGATGTCGATGTATCCTCGATACATACCGGACGTATTGAAGGGCATTGCGATGTTCCCCTTGTTATCCATCGCAATCAACCCGCCGTCACCACCCATCTTGACGAGCTTGTCCATCACAACCAACTCCGCCGCTTCCTTCACCGACATCCCCCTGTACTCCATCAATGCTGAGACATCGTGACCGACGACCGAACGGATAAAGTATTCGCCCGTTCCGGTACACGAAACACCGCACGTCTTATTGTTAGCATACGTTCCCGCGCCGATGATGGGCGCATCGCCAACCCTGCCGTATTTTTTGTTTGTCGTCCCGCCGGTTGAGGTACCGGCAGCGAGATTCCCAAACCGGTCGAGCGCCACACAGCCAACCGTTCCAAATTTGAATTCATCATCCTCCAGACCGCCGGGCTTCTTGTCCTGACTTGGCTCAGAAGCAGGTTGCTGCTCTCGCTTCTTCGCCTCCTGAAGCTGGTTCCACCGATGTTCGGTGCGGAAATAGCTTGGATCGACAAACTCCAGACCCCGCTGGCGGGCAAACGTCTCGGCTCCATTACCAACCATCATCACGTGGGGAGAATGTTCCATCACGTTGCGTGCGAGTGTAATCGGATTCTTGATACGCTTCAAACCGGCAACGGAACCGGCTTTGAGTGTCGCGCCGTCCATGATGGCGGCGTCGAGTTCATTAGTGCCCTCGGCGGTAAACACGGCGCCCTTGCCGGCGTTGAACAAGGGAGAGTCTTCCATAACCCGAATCGTCGCCTCGACGGCATCGAGACTCGTGCCTCCTTTTTTCAGAATGTCGTAACCGGTCTTCAATGCTTGTTCTAATGCTTCTCGATAGGCCTTCTCTCGTTCGGGCGTCATGGTTTCTCGTCGGATTGTTCCCGCGCCACCATGAATCACGATGGCAACCGGTTTCCCGTCTTGGCTAAAACTACTCTCAACAATACTGCCGAGCATGATGACTCCTGCAAGGATTGATCTGGAAATGTTCATATTCTTCTCCTTCGCGTTCTTTGCGGTTTAACTAACTGATGTTACGCACGGATGGATATGTCGCCCCCGCCTAAGGCGGGCAGCCTGACGGGGGCTACCATAATGTCGCCGCTACCGCGGCTATGATAATTTTGTTTGGACTACTACTACCATAATGTCGCCCCTGACGGGGCTTCCATTTAACGTTTTATGGTTTGCTATCAATACAAGAACATCGGCTTGCCGAGGAGATGAGCAACCTTCGGTCGATAGTTCTCCACATCGTAGAGTTCTTCGACGTCGACCCGCTTCACCCCTTGTGTGAGTGTTTCAATGGGTACGGTGGTGTACTTTCCTTCCCGCAACGCGACCATTTTGCCGAATTCCTTCTTGAGCGCGAGGTCGGTGGCAAGATTCGCATAACTAATCGCTACCATCCTGTCGAGTGCGTCCGGTTCGCCGCTGCGCATCAGGTAGGCGACCTGTTGATAGACCATATCAACACCGGTGAGTTTCTTGAGTGCCTGCTGGGTGATCTCGCCGATACCTCCTAACTTCCTGTGTCCGTAGGCGTCTTCTTCTCCATACTCCACGACTTGACCTCCGATGAGATGCGCTCCCTCGGAAATCGTCATGATGGCATAGTTGCTTGGGTTGTTAGCTTTGTCTTCCAACAACAACCGCGCAAGTTTCTCAACATCGAAGGGAACTTCGGAGATGATGGCGCGATCGACCCCGGCAAGATAGGCGGAGATGAGCGAGGTTTCGCCGGAGTTCCGGCCGAAGAGTTCCACCACGGCAATTCGCTCGTGTGAGCCTGCCACTGTTCGCAGCGCGGTGATAAAATCCACGCTTCGAGTCACCGCTGTGGAAAAGCCGATACAGTAATCCGTACCGTACACATCGTTGTCCATTGTTTTGGGGATTGCAATAACCGGTACGCCTTCTTTGTGCATCCGCACGGCGTAACTCTGGGTGTCATCCCCTCCAATCGTGATGAGGACATCAATGCCGAGCTTCTGAATGACTCTCAGCACGTGCGGAGTGAGGTCGACCTTGTCGTCCTTTCCAAGTTTCTCGTGTTCCGAAGTACGGAGGAATGGAGGGATTTCCTTCTTCCGCACCTTCGCCGGATTTGTACGAGAGGTATGGATGAAGGTCCCTCCCGACCGGTCAATGGTGCGCGTGTTGAGTCGGTTTAAGGCGATAACGTTCTTGTCGTGTTCTTGTGGATCGTCGGGGTTATAGTTGAGCAGACCCGCCCAGCCCCGCCGGATACCGAGAACTTCAGCCCCTTGTTCGGTCGCCCGGTAGACGACGGCTTTGATACAGGCGTTGAGGCCGGGCACATCGCCCCCGCCGGTGAGGATTCCTATACGCATAGTACGTCTCGAGTTCCTTGTTCATGGATAACGTGATGGTACTTTAACGACGAGCTTTCCTCGGATGCAACGTTTCCAACTTCCACCGCTTCATCGTGTCGAGCATGCTATAATCGGTCAAGTCATATTGAATCGGCGTGACCGAAATGTATTTGTTCTTGACTGCCCACTGGTCCACGTCGAGTTCCTTATCGACTTCTTCGAGCGAACCGGTGAGCCAGTAATACTCTTTGTTGCCGGGGTCGCGGCGCACTTCAAACCGATCGTCCCAAATGGCTTTTCCTTGTCTCGTAACGACGACCCCGCGAATCTCTTTTGCTTTCAGGGGAGGGATGTTCACATTAAGAAGTGTCCCCGGCGGCAATCCTCGCTGGGCTACCAACTTCGTCAGTTTGCGGGCAAAGACGGCCGCGACGGAAAAATCTGCCGGGCCGTACGTCGTCAGGGAAAACGCGATGGACGGAATGCCGAGAATCGTCCCTTCCGTAGCAGCAGAAACTGTACCAGAATAAATGATGCTAATAGCGGTATTCGAGCCGTGATTGATCCCAGAAACGAGAATGTCGGGTTTCGTCTTGAGAAGGGCTCGCACGGCGAGTTTGACGGCATCTGCAGGAGTCCCTTCCACCGCGTAACCGAAGAAGCTCCCATTCTTGGAAAACTCTTTCACACGCAGCGGGTAGTTCATCGTGATCGCGTGGCCGACAGCGCTCTGTTGTTTATCCGGTGCGACGACTGTCACTTTGCCAATTTTCTTGAGCTGCTGGACGAGCGCGTAAATTCCCGGCGCGTCGATGCCATCATCGTTCGAAACAAGGATATTGAGCCTGCGCTTTTTCATTTCACATGATGCATTGTAAAGATACCCAAAAAACAGCGTTCAAACAAGAAAGCCTCGACGGTGTCGAGGCTTTCTTACCGCACAGAAGTAACACATTATCTCAATAGCTCTCAGCTCTGGAGGGAAATTTCTTCGCCTTCACATCTCGGACATACGAACCCACTGCCTCGCGAATCGTATCTGCAATTTTCGCGTAGCGGCGGACGAAACGCGGATGGAAATCCTCATAAATCCCCAGCATGTCAGACACCACAAGAACCTGTCCGTCACAGTGAACGCCCGCGCCAATTCCGATCGTTGGAATGCCAACGGATTTGGTCACCTTCGCCGCCAACGATGCGGGCATTTTTTCCAGAACGATGGCAAACGCTCCGGCCTCTTCCAGAACTTTGGCATCACGCAGTAATTGTTTTGCTTCCTTCGGCGTTGCCCCACGCGGTTGATAACCCCCAAACTGGTGAATCGATTGTGGCGTAAGACCAAGATGACCCATGACGGGAATACCGGCCTGCGTCGTCATACGCACCAACTCCGCAATCTGCTCTCCACCTTCAAATTTCACTCCGCCAGCGCCCGTCTCTTTCATCACGCGTCCAGCATTCCGAAATCCCTCCTCGGCATTGGCCTGATAGCTCATGAACGGCATATCGACAATAACCATTGCTCGATCAACTCCTCGGATCACCGCCTGGGTATGATAGATCATCTGGTCGAGCGTCACCGCGAGCGTTGTTTCGTGTCCCTGAAAGACCATGCCGAGCGAGTCGCCGACGAGAATCAGGTCCACGCCCGCTTGATCAAGCAGGCGGGCGGTCAGATAATCGTACGCCGTCAGACACGCGATCTTCGTCCCCTCTTTTTTCATCGACGCGATGACCCGTGTCGTCACCCGCTTGGGACCTGAGCCTGCCGTGGAATTTTTCATCGTGGGATAACCTGCTGGTGAATGGGTGTCTGGATTGATTCAAACGAAATTCCCCATGCATCTTCGAACCCCCGGCGAATTGCTTCGGGAACTTCGTCGAAGGCCGGCTGATACCCTAACAGGGAATACAGGTCGGTTGTCTTCTGCTCTAATTCCTTCGCCAATGAGCGACGTTGCTCCTCCGAGTCGAGCTGGAGGAATCTGACAATACGTCGATGGCCGGGTCCAAGTAAGATAGAGCCGTGTTGGAGCACGATCTCCTTGCCTGAAAAAAAGAAGCGCCGTTGCGCACTGCCGACGAGCTTTCGGCCATTGACCTTGATTTCGGAACGTGCAGAGCTGGAGAAGCAAACCGCGCCGGAATGCGAAGCGTAGAGAGACGGGAAATGGGGTTGCGATTGCTCGAGCGAAGCGTGAACTCCGAGCTTTTCAAGTCCGCAAACCAACGCATGGCTGATCTCGCGATAAACCGTCGCAACATTCCTTTCATCAGCCGGCATCACGACGCTGTAGGTCAGTTCCTCCGAATGCAGAATCGCTCTGCCTCCGGTCGGCCGACGCACGACATCGATTCCGGCGCGGGCGGCGGCTTGAGTATCAATCTCTTCCGCCGGTTGGTTCCAGCCGAGCGAAATGGCAGGCGGATTCCAGCCAAACACCCGAACGGTCGACGGCCGATGCTCTTCTGCAACTTCGCGCGCCAGCCATTCATCATAGCGCATGTTATACGCACCGGGATGGAACCCGTCATGTTCAAACATCCACATCTTCAGTCGCTTCCATCATTTTGTTACGGGCAGGACCGGGAATAATTCCTCGCTTACTCTTCCCGATGAACTCGATGACCTTCTGAACCTCCGGAATCCTTTCCACCTCCTGTTTGATTCGCTCGACTGCTTGACTCACATTAAGGTTCGAGCGATACAGAATGCGATATGTTTCATCGAGCAAATGGATGGCCTGCGCCGAAAACCCGCGACGCCGGAGCCCAACGAGGTTGAGTTTTTCAAAACAGAGGGGGTCCTGGCCGGCGAGAATGTAGGGTGGCACATCTTTCGAGACCCTCAATCCGCCCCCCACCATGGCATGTTCTCCAACCGTGACAAATTGATGGATGGGTGTTAACCCCCCGATGATGACGTAATCCTCCAACGTGACATGCCCGGCAAGGGCAACGCAGTTGGCCAGAATCACATGATCTCCCACCACGCAATCGTGTGCAACATGAGTGTACGCCATGAACAAACAGTCGCTCCCGATGACGGTCTTGCCGTTCGCCGTCGTTCCGCGATTGAGAGTAACGTACTCCCGCACGACGGTTCGGTCGCCAACTTCCAGCAGCGTCGCTTCGCCCTTGTATTTCAAGTCTTGAGGCGGTGCGCTCAACGATGCACCGGGATAAATCTTGCACTCCTTGCCGATACGGGCGCCGTTAAAGATGACTGCATGGGGTGCGATCCACGTCCGGTCACCGATAACAACATCGTCTTCGACGACGGCAAACGGGCTGATGACAACGCCATCGCCTAATTGTGCTCGTGGGCTGACGACCGCGCGCGGATCGATTTGGACGCTCATGGGCTTATTCGTGCGGGCTCTTCTCGGAGGAGGATTGGAGTTGAGGAACGGTAGCGTTAGAAGTTGAGGCCATGCCATCCTGCCGGTCGACGACCGCCGCAGTAAAGTCGCCCTCCGCGACCAGATTGCCGTCGACGTAGGCTTTCCCGCGGATCTGGATGACTTTCGTCCGCCGGTTCACCATTTCGATATCCAACACGAGCTGGTCCCCGGGCATAACGGGCTTGCGAAACTTCACATTGTTGATCGCCATGAAGTAGACGAGCTTGTTGCCCGGATTTTCCGATCCGTTGAGCAGCAGGATACCGCCGGTTTGCGCCATCGCTTCGATAATGAGCACACCCGGCATGACCGGCTGGCCGGGAAAATGTCCCTGAAAGAACGTTTCGTTGTAGGTCACGTTCTTCACCCCGACCACACGCTCATCAATCTGAAAATCGATAATTTTATCCACGAGAAGGAATGGATAGCGGTGCGGGAGGATGCGCTGAATGGCGTTGACGTCGAACACAACGCCTTCCTTCTTCTCATGCTGATACTTGCGGACGAGCTTTTTCTGCTGGTAGAGTTTCCGGACACGACGCGCAAACTCAATATTGCTCGCATGACCCGGCCGGGCGGCGAGAATCTGCGCCTTCAATGGCGCGCCGATGAGCGCGAGGTCGCCGATAAGGTCCAAAAGCTTGTGGCGCGCTGGTTCGTTCCGCCAATGGAGTTTCTTATCGTTCAGGACTCCCGTTGTACCGAGAATGACGGAATGGTCGATGCCCAATTTCTTCGCCACCTTCCTCACCTCTTCATCGGACATCTCCCGATCAACGATTACGATGGCGTTATCGAGATTACCGCCCTTGATGAGACCCTGATCGCGAAGCATCTCGACTTCATGCAAAAAGCAGAACGTTCGGGCAGACGCGAACTCTGTAATGAATTCTTTTTCAAGGTTGAACAGGCCGGTGTGCTGACTGCCGAGAGCAGGGTTCTGATAGTCAATCATGACCGTCACACGGTAATCGTCGGTCGGGAGCGCTACAATATCGACACCCTTCTCTTCGTTCTGGTACCGGATCGTCTGGTCGATAATCAGATAATCTTTCGGAGCATCTTGTTCTTTGAGCTCGGCTTTGAGAATGAGATCGACGAATGGTTTGGCGCTGCCGTCGCCGATGGGCGGCTCGATATTATCCAGCTCGATGATGATGTTATCGACTTGGAGACCTACAATGGCCGCGAGGACATGCTCGACGGTGTGCACGCGCGCTTCACCGATCCCAATCGTGGTTCCTCGTGCGACATCGATCACGTGGTCAACATCGGCGGGGATTTCTGGAGCGCCGCCAAGGTCAACGCGACGGAAACGGATGCCATAATTCTCCGGTGCAGGCTTCAGCGTCATCGTCGTCGTGACACCCGTGTGCAAGCCGACGCCGTGCATCGAGACCGATCGTTTGATAGTATGTTGTTGAGCCAACATGGAAAGTTGCCGCTGACAACGCGGCCTCCGTGTTATTTGAGTTTATCGAACAATTGTGCTACGCGTTGTTGAAGTTCGCGAACCTCCTGGATCAACTCCGGTAAGCTTCGCAGGGCCGCTTCGATGCGGTGAGCCTTTTTGACCTCTTTGGCCGGATAGCCGAAATAGGTTCCTCCCGGTTTTGTCACCGACTTCGTCACGCCCGATTGCGCCATGATGATGCTGTTGTCTGCGATTTCTATGTGGCCGGCGAATCCCACCTGCCCGCCGATCATCACATGCTTTCCGATTTTCGTGCTCCCCGCGAGACCGGTTTGTGCCGCAATCACCGTGTTCTCTCCTACCGTGCAGTTATGCCCAATCTGCACGAGATTGTCAATCTTCACGCCACGCTGGATGATCGTTTCACCAATCGTCGCGCGGTCAATTGAGCAGTTGGACCCAATCTCCACATCGTCTTCGATCACCACAATACCGAGCTGCGGAATCTTCTCATACGTCCCATCCGGCTTTGGGGCAAAACCGAATCCATCACTGCCCACCACGGTGCCCGAATGGATCGTGACGCGATCCCCGATTCGGCATTGATGATACACGGTCACTCTCGGATACAGAAGACACGCCGATCCGACTCGCGCATTGCGACCGATGATACAGCCGTGGGAAATCTTCGTATTATCTCCGATCGCAGCCCCCTCATCAATCACGGTATAAGCGCCGATCACCACATTCCTTCCCACGCGAGCAGATTGTGCAACGACGGCCGTGGGATGAATCCCTTCGGGAAATGGATCAACTTTCGGCGTCAGGCGATCCAGAACGCGCAAAAACCCCACATAGGGGTCATCCACTTTAATGAAGGTCACCGTACCATGGTCGGTGTAGGCGCGAAGATCCTGTTTCTTGGAAACCAGGACCGCCGCCGCTCGGGTGGTCGCGAGGTGGCGCTCGTACTTGGGATTGGCGAGAAAGGTCAAATCGCCCGCGCCGGCATCTTCGATCCGTGCGACGCGGGTGATTTCGATGTTCTCATCCCCGACAATTTCCCCGTTGAGCCATGACGCGATTTCCCCGACGGTCATGTGCAGGCCTTAGTCGTTTCGTGGGGTCGTTGAACTGCCGCGCTGCTGGAGCTTGGCGAGCACCTTGGCGGTGACATCGTGCTTCTCATTCGCGTACATCATCAAGATTTCGCCGCTTTTGTCAAAGATGTAGTCGTAGCCTTCTTCCACCGCCACGTCCTGGATGGCTTTGAAGACGCGATCCTGTACCGGCTTCATTAACTCGTTCTGTTTGTTGAAGAGCTCCCCATTCTGACCGAACTTCTGATTCCGAAATTCTACGATCCGGCGGTCAAGGTCCTGCAGCTCTTTCTCTGCATCTGCGCGCCGCTGCTCGGTCATGATGAGCTTGCGCTTATCATACTCATCGTACTTGCGCTGCCATTCCTGCTGCATCTTCTGGAGTTCATTCTGCCACTCCACCACCAGCGCGTCTAATTGCCGTTGTGCATCTTGAGCGTCCGGCAGCTCTTTCAGAATGGCTTCCGAGCTCACATGGCCGATTTTCACCGTCTGGGCTGCGATAGGTGCAACGGCGAAGAGAAGACATACAATGCCAAACCACAGTACACGATTCATACACCCTCCCGTATCGGCCAAGAACAAGTGTTGAGCTTTAGACCGCTCCAATTCATTACCGACTCCTCGCCGGCGTCGATGCGCCGCGCTTCAATCGGTCTAACACGCGATACGTGAGATCGAACTTGGCATCGGCATACAGCAGCATCGCATCGTTCGCCTTGTCGAACACGAAATTGACGTTCTCCTCCTTTGCCACGGCTTCAATGGCTTTCAGGATTTTCTCGCGGATAGGCGCTAACAATCTTTCCCGTTCTGTCACAGCCTCACCCTGCCGAGGGTCTAACTTTTGTGCGTAGTACTCTCGCGCCTTCTGCTGCATCTCGGCAAGCTCTTTTTCCTTCGCTTCTTTCGCGGCGGGTTGCATCATGGCCTGTTTTTTCTGGTAGTCCTCCGCTTCCTTTTGGAACGCATCGGACATTTTCTGTAACTCCTCCTGCCAGCTCTTCACTTTTGCTTCCAGGTCTTTCTGTGCCTTTTGCGCTTCCGGCAATTCGCGCAGAATCACCTCGGAATCAACGTAGCCGATTCTCGCCTGAGCCTGTGCCGCTGAGCTCACCAACACAACGAACAGCATCACACCAATGAATTTGAGATAGTTGTTCACGGTACCCTCTTGATAGTAGATGAATGAAATGAACGATGTTCACTCTGGTTAAGCACGCGAATTAGAAACCACGGCCGAATTGGAAATGGAACTGCCACCCCGGTGCCGCGCGTCCCGGCAAGGGCGGGTCGAAGCCATAACCGTAATCGAATCCTACCAGTCCGATGGGGTTGATCAGCAATCGAACGCCGATGCCCGCCGATCGGCGTAGGTCGAGCGGATTCTGAATCGAATGGTTGAGCCAAACGTTCCCCGCTTCTGCAAAGAGTAAGGTGTAGACGGGTACGGGGTTAATCGTCAGCGCAAACCGCAACTCCAACGAATGTTTGATCATTGCCATACCGCCCTGTCTGCCGTTTTGCGGACCGATGCTGCGATCTTCATACCCACGCAGCGGGATGGTCTGAAATTGACCGAGTCCCGTGCCGCCCATGTAAAAGAACTCTTGCGGTGGAATCCGTGCATTGTCTTCAAATTCAAAGATGAACCCGACCGTACTCGACGCTGCCAGGGCGATGCGAGAGATGCCAAACACGGGCACATACCAATCTGCCGAAAAAACATGTTTGTGGTAACGCGCGTTGCCGGGTAAGAACGGGCCGCCGTTGATTTCGGTCAGGAGCGAGAAGTTCGAACCCTGCGTGGGGAAGATCGGGCTGTCGGTGCTATTGCGCGAAATCACCTGGGCGATGCTGTACTGCGTGGTGATCCCCTCCGGGTAGAAACCGCCGCCAAAGTTGACATCGTTGCGCTGGAAGCGGAACGTCCAATCACCGCGGAAGAAATCATCCGGCCAACGGAACCGACGACCGAAGCGAACCGAAGCACCCGTGAGTCGAAGGTCATAAAAATAGATTTGCCGCGTGTCGAATAGGCTGACACCGAAGAGCGTCGGCGTGTCGTAGAGCCACGGCTCCTGGAAGCCGATCGAGAAGGTGCGGAAACGATTGCCCTCACCAAACTGCCAATCGAAGGTTAAGACCTGTCCGGCACCGCCCCGCAGTGGCTCGGAAAGAGAGAAGTTGTTGAACGTGAGTCCCACCGCGCCGTTGAACCCAAAGAGGCCGCTGTACCCGACCGAGAGGTTAAAGGTATCACTCGATTTTTCCTCCACCGAGTATTCGAGGTCGACGGTCTTGTCATCGACGGGTCTAATATCCGGTTTGATCTTCTCGGGATTGAAGTAGTTTAGCTGTGCCAACTGCCGTGCGCTTCGAATGACCAGCTCTCGGCTGAAATCATCCCCCGGCCGGGTGTAGAGCTCGCGCCGGATGACTTTTTCGTATGTCTTCGTGTTGCCGGTTATCCTCACCTCACCAATCTTGAACTTATTGCGCTCGCGCACATGGAGGGTGATATCGAGACTGTCCTCCCCAACACGCACTTCCTCCGGCTCAACCTGGAAAAAGAGGTACCCATTGTTCATGTAGAGCGAGGAGACATCGTTTTCGTTTTCGTTTCGATAAAGGTTCTGCTCGAACTTCTCACCATCGTACACATCGCCCTTTTGAAACCCAAGCCGAGCCGTTAACACCTCATCCGGGTAGACCGTGTTTCCTTCCCAGACAATGTTCCGAATTTTATATTGGGGGCCTTCATGGACGTAGATATCGATCGTCAGGTACCGTCGATCCTCACTGTACCGAATCGAGTCCGCCACAATTTCCGCATCCCGATAGCCGTTCTTCCGGTAAAACTTCAGGATGAGCTTTTTGTCCTCCTCGTATTTTTTCCTGTCCAGCTTATTACTGGTCCAAAATTTCCACCATGCGCTCTCGCTCGTCTCCTTCATTTCATCCTTCAAATCATCGTCATCGAAGGCCGTGTTACCGAAGAAGCGGATGCGGTCCACTTTCACTTTCGGGCCCTCATCGATGGAGAGCTTGAGAATAACCCTGTTTGGCGTTTTCTCATCAACGGGCAAGGTTTGCGGCACAATGACCGCATTGAGGTAGCCGTCCTCTTCGTACTTGGCTTTGAGCTGGCGTACGAGGGCAGAAACGTCTTGCTTCGTCACCAGCTGACCTTTGACGAGATTCACTTTCTTCAGGATATCTTCCGTGCTGAGCTCGTCATTGCCTTCGACCTCAACCCGTTCGAGACGTGGGTTCTCTTTTACACGAATGAGAAGGTAGACACCCTCGGGCGTTCGGTTTTCGATAAAGATCTGGATATCTTCAAACAGCCGTAACCCGTACAGGCGTTCGATGGCAGTACGCGTTTGTTGACCGGGGACGGTGATTTCATCACCCACCTTCAACCCGGTGTTTGCAATAAGAGCGTTGGGGTCGGCTGAGGATTGGCCCTCAACAGAAATCCCGAGGATCCGGTACACTTCCGGCCTGGTCTGAGCGAAAAGACTGGTAGAGAGGAGCGCGCCCCATAACACGATGGTGCTAAAACTTCGCCGCACTTTTCAACAACCTTTCCATCCCACTGAGGGGTCCCAACTGGACGTTTTGCGTTTCTTTCACCTGCTCGCTGGTCATGCCAAAGCGGCGCTCGCGACGCTGAAAATCGCTGATCGCCTCATACAGATGCTGGCGACGGAAATCCGGCCAGAAGACGTTGGAGATAACAATCTCACTGTAGGCAAGCTGCCAGAGCAGGAAGTTGCTGATCCTGTTTTCGCCGCTGGTACGAATCAACAAATCGGGGTCGGGGAACTCCTTCGTCGAGAGATACTGAGAAATGAGGTTTTCATTAATTTGATCCTTCGCAATGGTACCGATGCGGACGTCTTCAACGATGCGTTTCAGCGCCTGGGCAAGGTCCCACCGACCGCTGTAACTGAGTGCCAGAATGAGGGTGAGTCCAGTATTCTGTTTCATCATTTCGATGGCGTCGAGCAGTTCATCCTGCACATCCTGGGGTAACGCCGCAATGTCGCCAATGGCTTTCAGCTGCACTTCATTCTGGTGGAGGCGATCGCGTTCATCCCGGAGTGCTTTGAGGAGCAGGCGCATCAGCATGGAAACTTCGTCAACCGGGCGTTTCCAGTTCTCGGTCGAGAACGCATACAGTGTGAGATACTTCACACCGAGCTGGCCACAGGCTTCGACAATATCACGAACGGAATTGACACCTTCGTGATGACCTGCAATGCGTGGCAATCCACGCCGCTTTGCCCAGCGGCCATTCCCATCCATGATAATGGCGATATGGAACGGTATTGTCCCACTTTCACGAAGCAGGTCTTGCCGTTTCTTATCGCTGCCGGTTGCTTGCTCTAATGCCACTCTGTCACACCTCTCAAGTAAAAAATAATTTCGCGGCGAATGCAAATTTAACCTTTTTTGAAACGAAAGTCAAAGAACGTTCTCTGACTTAATTTCCGATTTAGCTGATCCGTTTCGTTGGTCGTTAGACGTATGAAACGTGGAAAGGTGCGAGAAAGCCTTTGCTTGACTGCACTTGCAAATAGTGTTATATTGAGCTTAGAAACTTCACAACGGATACGGTCGTTATACCACGAAAGGGTAACACCTTCACCTTTTGTTCAACTAATTTTGAAAGTTTTGTTTTATGGAAGGCAATTTTTCCAATCGTGTGCAAGATGTTATTCGCTTGAGCCGAGAAGAGGCTCTCCGTCTTGGCCACGACTACATTGGTACTGAGCATCTGCTATTGGGAATTATACGCGAGGGTGAAGGTATCGCCGTAAAGATTTTGCGTAATCTTGGTGTTGACCTCTACCGATTGAAGAAAGCCATTGAAGACACCGTACGGACATCCGGCGGCACGCTGACAATCGGCAATATTCCATTGACAAAGCAGGCCGAGAAAGTCCTCAAGATTACCTACCTCGAGGCGAAGTTGTACAAATCCGATGTCATCGGAACGGAGCACCTCCTGCTTTCACTCCTCCGTGATGACGACAATATCGCCGCACAAATCCTCCATCAGTTTAATGTGCATTATGACGTTGTGAGGAATGAGCTGGATAACATCATCTCCGGCAAGCCTTCAACGCCTCCAACGGCACACGCGACCGAGAAAAAGCCCGAGCGCTCGAAGACTCCTGTTCTCGATAACTTCGGCAGGGATCTGACAAAGCTTGCGATGGAAGATAAACTCGACCCGATCGTCGGGCGTGAGAAAGAAATTGAGCGTGTTGCCCAGGTCTTGAGCCGTCGGAAGAAAAAC
This sequence comes from Bacteroidota bacterium, assembly GCA_035574455.1. Classification (GTDB taxonomy): domain Bacteria; phylum Bacteroidota; class Ignavibacteria; order UBA10030; family UBA10030; genus DATLYT01. The sequence goes on along the minus strand of DATLYT010000050.1, from coordinate 18,000 downwards.
AATCCGGTGCTGATCGGCGAACCGGGCGTTGGAAAATCGGCGATCGCAGAGGGATTGGCGTTGAGAATCGTTCAAAAGAAGGTCTCCCGCGTCTTACACGATAAGCGCGTCGTTACCCTAGACCTTGCTGCTCTTGTCGCTGGCACCAAATACCGAGGCCAGTTCGAAGAGCGCATGAAGGCCGTCATGAACGAATTGGAAAAGGCGAAAGACGTCATCCTATTTATTGACGAGCTGCATACGATTGTGGGGGCTGGAGGCGCCAGTGGATCTCTCGATGCATCCAACATGTTCAAGCCGGCACTCGCGCGTGGCGATCTCCAATGCATCGGTGCGACCACGCTGGACGAATACCGACAGTACATCGAAAAGGATGGCGCATTAGACCGACGTTTCCAGAAGATTATGGTCGATCCGACAACGGTCGAACAGACCATCCAGATCCTCCAGAACATCAAGCATAAGTATGAGGAGCACCATGGTGTGATCTACTCGGAGAAGGCGCTGGAGGCTGCGGTACGTCTGAGCGACCGCTACATTACGGATCGCTACTTGCCCGACAAAGCGATCGACGTGATGGATGAGGCCGGGTCTCGCGTGCACCTTGCCAATATCAAGGTTCCGAAGGAAATCCTACAACTCGAAGAAGAAATTGAGAAGATCAAGCAGGCGAAGAACCAGGTCGTCAAGAACCAGAACTTTGAGGAGGCCGCACGACTACGCGATCTGGAGAAGAAACTCCTAAGCGACCTTGAAATTGCCAAACGCGAGTGGGAGCTGAAAGCCCATGATACCGTTTATGAAGTAACAGAAGAGGATTGCGCAGCGGTCGTCGCGATGATGACCGGAATACCGGTACAAAAAGTCGCTGAAAGCGAGACCGCTAAGCTGTTGAAGATGGAAGAGGCGCTCAAGCAAAGTGTTGTTGGTCAGGACGAAGCCATTGAGAAACTCACCAAGGCAATTCGCCGCGCCCGTGCCGGCTTAAAAGATCCCAAACGGCCGATAGGCTCGTTTATCTTCTTAGGTCCAACGGGTGTCGGTAAAACCGAATTGGCCAAGTCGCTTGCCCGCTACCTTTTCGACTCAGAAGATGCCTTGATTCGTATCGACATGAGCGAGTATATGGAGAAATTCTCCGTCTCTCGACTTGTTGGTGCGCCTCCGGGCTATGTGGGATACGAAGAAGGTGGCCAGTTGACCGAAAAAGTCCGTCGTAAGCCTTACTCCGTAGTGCTGTTGGACGAGATCGAAAAAGCCCATCCGGACGTTTTCAACATCCTCCTGCAAGTTCTGGATGACGGTATTCTGACAGACAGCTTGGGTCGACGGGTAGATTTCAAGAATACCATTCTCATTATGACGTCGAATATCGGGTCGCGCGACATCAAAGTCAGCGGAGGGTTTGGCTTTGGAACACAGACTCACAAAGACAAATACGAGTCAATGAAGTCGAACATTGAGGATGCTCTGAAGCGCGTCTTCAACCCAGAGTTCCTGAATCGGGTCGATGATACGATCGTCTTCCACAACCTGGAGCGCGAGCATATCTTGCAGATTATCGATATTTCAGCGCGAGACCTCTTCGAACGCATGACGTCCATGGGCATCACCGTTGAACTGAGTAAAGAGGCAAAAGAATTCCTGGCCGATAAAGGCTTTGACCCGGCGTTCGGGGCTCGGCCGCTTAAGCGGGCTGTCCAAAAGTACATTGAAGACCCCCTAGCGGAGGAAATCCTCAAAGGGACATTCCAAGCCGGCGCGAAGATCAAGGTCAAGTTCGACAAGAAAACAGAAGACCTGAAGTTTGTCGATGCCAGCAAAGACACGGGCGGCGATGAGATGAAGGAACTTGGTGAAGAAGTAGCCGACCTTCCGAAGAATTGACTACGTTAAGGTAAGGTGTAAAGAACTGCAAACCCTCGGCAAGGTTGTCGAGGGTTTTTTATTTTGGTTCTTCTACCTCATCTCAAAAACACAAATCCCCTGTCTGCTTGCGCAAACGGGGGATTTTCTCTCATGGTAAGAAAGCAGTTTAGACCTTCTTGACATTGCGGGCTTGGTAGCCTTTCGGCCCCTGCTCAACCTCGAACTCGACCATATCGCCTTCGTTCAGGTTGCGGAAGCCATCACCCGAGATCGCCTTGTAGTGGACGAACACATCTTCGCCACCGGGACGCTGGATGAAGCCATAGCCCTTGGAAGTGTTAAACCACTTCACAGTTCCCTTTTCCATCTGGAACTCCTTACTGAGTAAGTTGATGATTCGTACAGCCTGCTGGGCCCTACAACTTTACATCGGAGAATTCTCCGACCCTTGTCCGAATGGATCCCTTCCGGGACTGCAAGCGTCCGACCATCAAACTTCTCGGAGCTCCATCAAACAAGCCCGCTTGCGCGGACCAAAGTGTTCAGGCAACCACGGTGTACTGTGAATTGCAGTATTAAGATACGCTTTTTCTGAACATCACACAAGTGTTATTTTCGCGAAAAGCCCTATCGTGACTTGAGTCATCCCTTTGTGAGCAGTATATTCCCAACAATGTGGAATACTCGTCAACGAACCTATTTGCTTTTTTATAAGCCTTTTGGCGTACTTTCTCAGTTCACGCATGAGGCGGGAAGAGCCTCGTTGAGAGATTACGGACCGTTCCCGCGCGATGTGTACCCTGTAGGCCGTCTGGATGCCGATAGCGAAGGCCTCCTCCTGCTCACCAATGATAACTCCGTCAAGCATCGGCTTACGGAACCAACCTTCGACCATCCACGAACGTACCTTGTGCAGGTGGAACGTATTCCTACGGAGGAAGCTCTCGATCGATTGCGAAAAGGAGTCGTCATCGAAGGTAAGAAGACAAAACCGGCAGAAGTGACCCTCTTAAAACGCGAGCCGGACGTTCCACCCCGCCCCGTCCCGATCCGGTTTCGGAAAAATGTCCCCACGTCCTGGTTGGAAATAACAATACGTGAAGGAAGGAACCGCCAGGTCCGAAAAATGACAGCTGCTGTGGGCTATCCAACATTACGTCTCATCCGAACCCAGATTGCCTACCTTAGTATCGAGGGATTAGAGCCGGGTTCATTCAGAGCACTCACACCATTGGAAGTTAGCAAGCTTCGTTCGTACCTCGGGTTGCCTCTTTCGACGGAAAACCGAGCAAAATAGAAACCCCCGACGCGCACCGTCGACGCCGGGGGTTAGGGAGGTTATACGGAATCCGCGAAAAAGGAAAGCTCAACTAGCGGATCCACTTTTTATAACACCCGTAGCCCGTTACGCGTTCCCTCTCTGATAACTCCATAAAAATGAAACGATTTCGATGGCACATGAGAGAATTTTTTCTTTTCTTTCCACATCGTAACGCTCACTCCAGTTCTCCTTTTACAAGGATTCTTTTGTATGCCCGATACGCTGACGATCATAGACAACCGAACCGGAAAACAATACGAAGTGCCGATTGAGTATGAAACCATCAAAGCGATAGACCTTCGCAAAATCAAAGTGAAGGATGACGACTTCGGGTTGATGGTTTACGACCCTGCGTTTATGAACACTGCATCCGTCAAGAGCAAGATTACGTACATCGACGGAGACAAGGGAATCCTCCGGTACCGCGGCTATCCAATCGAACAGCTTGCTGAACATTCAACCTCGTTCCTTGAAGTAGCTTATCTTCTCCTCGCTGGCGACCTCCCGAACAAGCAACAACTCGAAGAATGGCGGACAAACATCAAGAACCACACCTTTGTCCATGAGAATGTCAAGAAGTTGATGGAGGGATTCCGGTATGACGCTCACCCGATGGGGATGTTCATCAGCACGATCGCTGCCCTCTCGACGTTCTATCCTGAAGCCAAGAATATTTTTGACGAAGAAATACGGCAGAAACAGATTTATCGGTTAATCGGAAAAGTACCAACCATTGCCGCGTTTGCCTACCGCCACTCGAAAGGGATGCCGTACGTGTATCCCGACAACGACCTGACGTACGCCGGTAATTTCTTGAACATGATGTTCAAGATTGCTGAGACACGGTACAACGTGAACCCGGTGCTCGAGCACGCGCTGACGGTCCTGTTCATCCTCCACGCCGACCATGAGCAGAACTGCAGTACGAACGCTATGCGGAGCATCGGTAGCTCACACGTCGATCCGTACTCTGCCTGCGCCGGAGCCGCGGCTGCCCTATGGGGACCTCTCCACGGCGGTGCCAATGAAGCCGTGCTGCGGATGCTCGATGAAATCGGCTCGAAAAACAACGTGCCAACCTTCGTTCAGGAAGTCAAACAAGGCAAACGGCGACTGATGGGATTCGGACACCGTGTGTACAAAAACTATGACCCGCGGGCAAAGGTCATCAAGAAACTCGCGTACGAAGTGTTTGAGGTGACCGGGAAGAATCCAAAACTCGACATCGCCCTTGAACTCGAGCGAATCGCGCTGGAAGATGAATACTTCATCAAACGGAAACTCTATCCGAACGTCGACTTTTATTCCGGACTCATTTATCAGGCGATGGGGTTTCCGTTAGACTTTTTCCCGGTGTTGTTTGCCATCCCGCGGACGGTCGGGTGGCTTGCGCAGTGGCAGGAACACATCTTGGACGCCGAGCAAAAAATTGCCCGACCGCGTCAAATTTATCTGGGTCCCGCAGAACGACAGTGGGTACCCATCGACAAGCGACGATAACCAGAACAATGATGGCATCGGCAAGCCGCGCACGGTTGAAACAATAATCGGAGCGCGGCTTTTTGATGTACGGACTTTTTGAGAACAGACCCTCGTGCAAGACCAGTCCACACTCCAACAATCTGCAACAGATCCCTGGGCGCTACTCGCCTTCTGCGGCTATCTTCTCTCTGTCATCATCGTAGGAGTGTACGCCTCGCGGTTCGCCTCGCGTGGCCTTGCTGAATTTTTCCTCGGCGGGCGCAAGCTGAAAAGCTTTGTGGTTGCCTTGAGCGCCGTTGCCTCCGGTCGAAGCGCGTGGCTCCTCGTTGGCGTCACGGGTATGGCCTATGCCCGCGGGGTTTCAACGCTGTGGTCGGTCGTCGGCTACACCGTTGCAGAATTGATTCTGTTCCTGACCGTCGCTGTCCGACTTCGACAATATTCAGGGGAGAAGGGCTCGATTACCCTTCCGGATTATTTTGAGACGCGCTTCAACGATTCAAGCCATCTACTGCGTGGCGTTAGCGCGTTGATCATCCTCATCTTCATGGTTATCTATGTTGCAGCGCAATTGGACGGCGGTGGAAAGACCTTCAGCGCAAGTTTCGGTATCACACACTTTCAAGGTGTCCTGTTCACTGCGTTCATCGTTTGGCTGTATACGCTGCTGGGTGGGTTTCTTGCCGTAGCGTTGACGGACGTCCTCCAAGCCATCTTCATGCTGGTTGGCCTTCTTGTTGTTCCGGTAATCGCGATACTCAACTTTGGCGGATTCAGCGCGGTCTCTCAGGCAGTACGATTGCAGGATGCGACGATGCTCGACCCGTTTGCACTTACGGTCGGCGCTCTGATCGGCTTTCTTGGTATTGGACTCGGCTCAACCGGCAACCCTCATATTATCGTCCGATACATGTCCATTCATGACCCGACGAAGCTCCGCATCTCCGCCGTATGGGGTACCGTGTGGAATGTCTTGATGGCCACGGGTGCACTCTGCATCGGCCTTGTGGGACGAGCGTATTTCCCGGAGCAATCGAGCTTACCGAACGGCGATACCGAGAATCTTTTCCCGTATCTGGCTCAACTTCATCTGCATCCATTCTTCTTCGGTCTGGTGATTGCCGCCGTCGTTGCAGCGATCATGTCGACGGCCGATTCTCAATTGCTCGTGGCGGCATCATCTGTCGTCCGCGATTTGTACCAACAGCTCCTGCTGAAAGGGAAAGAAATCAGCCAGGAGCGCCTCGTTCTGCTGAGTCGCTTCATGATCACGGTGCTAATCATTGCGGCAATCGCTCTTCGTGAAATTGCGTCAGACCTCGTCTTCTGGCTGGTTCTCTTCGCCTGGGGTGGCTTGGGCGCCTCCTTCGGCCCGGCGCTTATCCTTTCGCTCTACTGGAAAGGTACAACACGATGGGGTGTTCTGGCCGGATTGCTCGTCGGCACGACCGTCACCATCGTGTGGAACCAAACACCCGCCTTGAAAGCTCAGCTCTACGAGCTCATTCCTGCCTTTTTTCTCTCCCTCTTTCTTATTATCATCATCAGCAAGCTTACCCGGTCTGAACAGAAACCAGAGGAGCGGGACTCAACATGGCCCGAAGACACGAAAGTTTGATTCCCCTTGCGAAAGACCACTACGAAGGCCTGCTGCTCGTCCAACAGCTTCGTGAGCATAACCGTGCGATCATGACGGGCTGGCCTAAGACGCCAACCGACCAAGCACGATTTGTGGCGCGGTTTTATGACGAGCATCTGAAAAAACATTTCGAGGCTGAAGAGCAAGCACTCTTCCCTCCCGCCTCGGAACGTGTTCCTGCCTCGTGCACTATTGTGCAGGAGCTCCTGCGCGAACATCGAACGATCGAAGAAGAGGTGGCACAATTTCGCACCGCATCAGGAAATTATCCTGCTGATGCTCTTCAACAGTCCGCAACGCTGCTCGAAGAACATATTCGGAAAGAAGACCGCGTGCTCTTCCCGCTCCTGGAAAACGAAGCTACGCCTGAGGTTCTTGAGGCCATGAGACAGAAGCTGGCACCGTACTACCCCGGATAGAACCCAAACCCGAAGGAGTTCATCATGAGAATCAAACTCAACGACGTCCAGATCAACTACGTGGAGCGAGGTCTTCCGCAAGGACTCCCGGTCGTGTTCATCCACGGCTTTCCGTTCAATCATTCGATGTGGGAGCCGCAGATGCTCGCGCTGCCGAATGAATATCGGGTTATCGCCTTCGATGTGCGCGGTCACGGTGATAGCGACGTGGCCGATGGCATCTACAGTATCGAATTCTTCGTCGATGACCTCATTGGACTCCTCGACCACCTTGTCTTGAAACAGGTTATTGTCTGCGGACTTTCGATGGGCGGCTACATTGCGCTCCGGGCGATGGAACGGCACCCGGAACGATTCAAGGGATTGATCCTCTGCGATACCCGAAGCGAAGCTGATTCAAACGAGGGAAAGATCAAGCGCTCTGCCTCGATTCAAGCGGTGAAAACAAACGGTGTGAAGGCATTTGCGGAAGGATTTTTGAAAGCCGTCTTTGCTCCGCAAACCTTTCAGTCGAACCCTGCTGCGATCGAGACGGTGAGGAAGATGATCGAGGCAAATTCACCGCTCGGCATCTGCGGCACACTACTCGCCCTCGCGGCGCGGACGGACACAACGGCGTCATTGTCGGCTATCAACGTTCCCACGCTGATTCTCGTCGGCGAACACGATACCTTGACGCCCGTTGCGGCATCCCAAGCCATGCATGAGAAGATCGCCGGCTCCGAACTGGTCGTCATCCCCAACGCTGCCCATATGAGCAACATCGAGAACCCGGAAGCCTTCAACTCTGCACTTCTCAAATTCCTCAAACGATTTTCAGCAATTCAACCATAAGAGTCAGAAACCACCTTGAGCCAACCATCACCTTCATCCTCACTCGCCCGCGTCTTGGGGCAATGGGATCTCATCGCTCTGACGGTCAATGGGATCATTGGCAGTGCGATCTTCTTCTTACCTTCCACGATAGCCGGGTTAACGGGAGCGTTCAGCCCGTATGCGTACGTGCTCTGCGCGTTGGTAACGCTTACGTTCGTTCTCTCGTTTGCCGAAGTCTCAAGCCGGTTTGATTCTGCCGGCGGGCCATACCTATATGCGTATGAGGCGTTCGGGAAGTTTGTGGGGTTTGAAATCGGCTGGTTAGCATACTTAACTCGACTCTCCGCCACCGGTGCAAACTACAACCTCTTCATCATCTACCTCGGACACTTTTTTCCCGAGATGGCTTCGGGGATCTTGCGTGCTGCGGTTGTCTTTACCCTCCTTGCGATGTTCACCATTATCAATGTCCGCGGCGTTAAGTACGGAGCCTGGACGGTCGATACCATTACGATCGCCAAGCTTCTCCCTCTTTTGATCTTAATCATCGTTGGCATTGGATACATCGAATCCGAGCATCTCGTCGTGCAACAACTTCCACCCACCGAAGACCTGATGCGTGCAATGTTCTTACTCACCTTCACCTACGGTGGGTTTGAAGTGGTAACACTTCCCTCAGGAGAGTCTGTCGACCCGAAGCGCCATGTTCCCCGTGCTTTGCTTGCCGCTCTGGCCATTGTGACTACGGTGTATTGCCTTATTCAATTGATTTCTGTCGCCGTGTTGCCGACTCTGGCATCCGAGCAACGCCCCACCGCAGCCGTGGCAACTGCCATCCTCGGCACACGCGGCGGCGATCTCATCGCGTTCGGTGCTCTCGTCTCAACGTTTGGCTATTTTAGCGGCTCCATTCTTGCCGTGCCGCGCCTGACGTACGCCCTTGCCGAGAAATCCCAGCTTCCCCAGTTTTTTGCCCGTATCCACACCCGGTTCCGAACGCCTCACGCTTCCATCCTGTTCTATTCCGTCGTGGTGTTTCTTCTCGCTGTGTTCTCTGACTTCATCACGCTCGCCGCCGTGAGCGTCGTTTCCCGGTTGATCTACTACATTACCACATGCGCGGCCGTCCTGGTTTTCCGCAAAAAGGGTCCGGCACCTTTCACCATGCCGCTCGGGCCGGTCATTCCCGTATTGGGTATTCTCTTCGCCCTTTATCTGCTCAGCTATCCGACGGCAAAGGAAGTCTACTTCACCCTCGGCGGCGTTGCGGTCGGCACCATCCTTTACCTCTTCGTGAAGCAGAATGGCACGCGTAGACCGTAAATCATTGGCTCAGCTTCAAGAGAAGATCATCCGCTGCCGACTCTGTCCACGTTTGGTTCGATGGCGCGAACAGATCGCTCGCGAAAAGACGCGGCGGTTTACCGATTGGAACTACTGGGGGAAGCCGAATCCGAGCTTCGGCGATCCCAACGCCCAATTGTTGCTTGTCGGCCTCGCTCCCGCCGCACACGGAGGCAATAGGACGGGACGCATGTTCACCGGCGATCGTAGTGGCGACTGGCTTTACCGGGCTCTCTACAAAGCCGGCTTTGCTAATCAGCCCACCTCCGTTTCTCGTGATGATGGTTTAAAACTCAGCAACTGTTACATCACCGCCACCTGCCGCTGCGCACCACCGCTCAACAAACTGCTGCCATCAGAAATTCGCAACTGCCGGCCTTACCTGCTCCGCGAGCTTCAGCTGTTAAAGAATGTTCGAGTGATCATTGGGCTGGGGAAAGTCGGGTTTGAGGCTGCAGTAGGCTCGTTCCAGGAGCTGGGCTGGTCAACGCTCGAGTGCAAACCGAAGTTCGGGCATGGTGTGGAATACGCCCTGAATGATCGCGTTACCCTGCTCGGCTCTTTTCACCCCAGCCAGCAGAACACATTTACCGGCCGCTTAACGGAGCCAATGTTCGACGCGGTATTCCGGAGAGCAAAACAGATTTTGGCATCGTTGTAGAGACACAATATGTTGGGTTCTTCCGAAGAAAAATGGCGTTAGCGGTTATTGGAGACACAGCTGTAGAAATGCCGCAAACCACAGTCCGGACTGCGTCAACAGGGCACCGCTAACTTCAAGAAATTACCGCCACAAGCAATTGACCTTTATGCATTCATTCGATAATTTGGGTGAAGAAATTTTTGTGACAAGGATAATACTATGCTGAACGAACAATCAAATGTCGGATTCTTTTCAAAGACTGAAACAGAATCGTTCAAGCGCTTCCGACGCTTACGAATGACTGAGGCTCTTCGCTCGATGGTGCGAGAGACCGAGCTTTCCGTCAACGATTTCATCTACCCTCTGTTTGTTGTCCCGGGTAGCAAGATTCGAAATGAAGTGAAATCAATGCCTGGTGTATTCCAGCTCTCGATCGATGAAACCGTACGTGAATGCATTGACGTCAAAACGTTAGGCATTCCGGCCGTCATTCTGTTTGGCATCCCTTCCCACAAGGACGAAATGGGCAGTGAGGCCTACGACGAAGCAGGCATTGTGCAAATGGCGATTCGAGCAATCAAAAAAGAGGTTCCAGAACTTGTGGTAATCACCGATGTTTGTCTCTGCGAGTACACTTCTCACGGCCACTGTGGCATCGTCCGCAACGGCGAAATCGTGAACGACGAGTCCGTGCAGCTGCTCGCCAAAGAAGCACTGACGCACGCTCAAGCGGGCGCCGATATGGTGGCACCATCCGACATGCTTGACGGAAGAGTGAAGGCAATCCGCACCACACTGGACGAACACGGCTTCCATCATCTGCCGATCATGTCCTACGCGGCAAAGTATGCCTCCGGTTTTTACGGCCCGTTCCGTGATGCGGCAGAAAGTACGCCAAAGTTTGGCGACCGGCGTTCGCATCAGATGGACCCCGCCAACTCGGACGAGGCCCTGCGCGAGGTAGAACAAGACATCATCGAAGGTGCCGATATCGTGATGGTGAAGCCGGCCCTCGCCTACCTTGACGTGATCCGCCGTGTCAAAGATCGATTCCAGATGCCCACCGCGGCGTACAACGTCAGCGGCGAGTATTCAATGATCAAAGCTGCCGGCCGCAACGGCTGGATCGATGAACCGCGAGTAATGCTCGAGGTACTCACCAGCATCAAACGCGCGGGGGCCGACCTCATTCTGACCTACTTCGCCAAAGAAGCGGCAAGGATGTTGAGGCGGTAGCGGTCATCCGGACTTACCCGTCGAGTCATTTTTCTCCTGTATGAACACCGTCCTTGTCACCGGCGGCACCGGTTTTCTCGGCTCTAATCTCGCCATCGCGCTTTTGAACGAAGGATACAACGTGCGAATTCTTCGCCGGCCGACCTCTGACCTTCGCGCTATCGGCAATGCGCCCGTCGAGCACTGCCTTGGTGACGTCTTTGACCCGGCAACACTCCGACGCGCCCTGCAAGGGTGCGATACGGTGTTCCACACGGCAGCAGTGATTTCCTATTGGCGAAAAGAACGCGAGCGAATGATGGAAGTGAACGTGGGCGGGACTCGAAATATCGTTGAAGCCAGCTTAGAAATGGGCGTGACGAAATTTGTGCATACGAGCTCCGTTGCTGCGATCGGAACGCGAGACGATGGTAAGCCGGCAGATGAAGAGACGGAATTTCGCTGGGATGCCCGAACCCCCGGTTACAGGATTTCTAAACATCTCGCCGAACAGGAAGTGTTGAAGGGCGTTAAACAAGGCCTTCCCGCGGTCATCGTCAACCCTTCCATCATTATCGGACCTCGGGATATTCATGTGCACGGCGGGCAGATGGTCCGCGATATCGCCAGGAAGCGTATCTTCTATGCGACGAAGGGAGGAATGAACGTTGTCGACGTGGACGATGTGGTGCGTGGACACTTGCAAGCTGCACGGTACGGACGCATTGGAGAGCGGTACATTTTAGGCGGCGAGAACCTCACGACGCGAGAGGTCTTCGGTATCACAGCGGAAGTTGTGGGCGGAATCAGACCGCTCTTCACGCTGCCGGAGGGCGCTGTGCGTTTTCTGGGAACACTGTTTGAGACAATCGGTGACCTCACCGGAGTTCGCCCCTGGGTCACTCGTGAGCTTGTCGCTACGGTCGGGAAGAATCTCTGGTTCAGCTCCAGCAAAGCAGAACGCGAGTTGGGATACACGGCGACGCCGTTGCGCTTGGCCGTAGAGAAAACGTACCGATGGTATCGCGAACATGGATTTCTGTAGACTGTTTTACCTCTTGTTCACACTTCAACTTCCTCCTATCTTGTTTAACCATTGATATCCATTCCGATGAAAAAACTCCATACTCCCATATCCGACAGACTTTTCAAAAAAGCTCAAGCGCTACTCCCCGGTGGTGTCAATTCGCCCGTGCGGGCGTTTACCTCGGTTCAGCGTACACCATTGTTTATCAAGAAAGCCAAAGGTGCGTACATTTGGGACGAGGACGGTAATCGGTTTATTGATTACGTCGGCTCGTGGGGACCGATGATTCTCGGCCATGCGCATCCGGTGATTCTTCGCGCCATTCAGAAAGCGATGAAGAGTGGAACGAGCTTCGGCGCCCCAACGGAGTTGGAAGTTCGGATGGCGGAACTGATTTCGAAGCTTGTCCCTTCGATCGAAGTCGTGCGCATGGTGAACTCCGGAACCGAAGCAACGATGAGTGCAATCCGCCTTGCCCGCGCGTATACCGGGCGGGAGAAGATCATCAAATTCGAAGGCTGTTATCATGGCCACGGAGATTCGTTCCTGATTAAAGCCGGTTCTGGGGCGATGACTCTTGGCGTGCCGGATAGTCCGGGAGTTCCAAAGGCCGTTGCCACCGGAACGCTGACTGCAACCTATAACGATCTGGATTCCGTCCGTGCTCTTGTTCAACAATGGTCGGGCGATATTGCGGCGGTGATTGTCGAACCAGTGGTCGGTAATATGGGCTGTGTCCCACCGCGACCGGGTTTTCTCCAGGGTTTACGAGAACTCTGCACGAAAGAAAAGATCGTGCTGATTTTTGATGAGGTGATGACGGGTTTTCGCGTTGCTCTCGGCGGTGCTCAAGAATTGTACGGCATCACGCCCGACTTGACGACGCTCGGGAAAATCATCGGTGGAGGACTTCCTGTCGGGGCCTACGGTGGAAGGAGAGAGATTATGCAACTGGTGGCGCCGGCTGGCCCCGTCTACCAGGCGGGTACCCTTTCCGGCAATCCCTTGGCCATGGCAGCGGGTTATACGATGTTACAACTCTTGAGCAAGAACCGGACGGTGTACAAGAAACTTGAGCAGCGGGGACAGGAATTGGAGAAGGGGATTCGATCGAATCTTAACAAACTCGGGCTCGAGCTGACGTTCAATCGTGTCGGGTCGATGTTCACATTGTTCTTTACCTCTGAACCTGTCTTCGATTTTCAATCCGCCAAATGCTCCAATACCGAACGTTTTGCGGCCTACTTCCGCGAGATGCTCAACCACGGCATCTACCTCCCGCCATCGCAGTTTGAGGCGGCATTCCTCTCTCTGGCACACTCGGATCAAGACATCGAAAAAACCATCCGTGCAAATTACCTCGCGTTGCAAACTCGCACCAAAGAAAAAAGCCCCGCTGTAAAAAGAGCGGGGCTTACGTTCAACTCATCAGAGCTATCTTAGTTTACCGTCCCGGTTGCAAGAACAAGCGTATACGTTCCATAGACGGGATGAGCAACTTCTACTTTAAGAATGGATGGTGTTGGAGGATCTGTATCCGATGGGTTAGGATCTCGAACGACAACAGTAAACTCTGTAGTTCCGGATCCACTTGCAAAAGTATCTCTCATGACAATCAAAGCGTCACCAGAAACCACAGCAGCGTCAGCAGTCACACTTATGCGTGTACCGGCAGACATAGGGTGCCCATAGATATCGGCCACTCGAAATCGGAACGGCCCTGCTCCACCACCGTTTGGCACTGTGAAAGAAGTCAGAGTGTCCAACTTCGTAATAATTGGCTCTCCTGTCCACAGAACGAGGATAGAATCTGCAACAAAGGTGCCGTTCTCACCAAGGGTTTGAGCTTTCACATACGCGTAGCCAGGACCAAGGCCTGGTAGAACATCGGCACCTTCAGGGGTTGGACGGCCTGAAATCAATTGTTTGGTGACAAACCCATCAGCACCTGTCACCGACCCTTGCGTTTGAACCGATCCATGCGTGGTACTGAAGTATACAACCGTTCCGGATTGCACGGGGTTGCTGTACTTATCTGCAACCTGCACGGTAATGTCCAAACGATGGTTAAACCTTCGAAGACCCGGGAAATTGTAGTTCGTAGCATAGAGAGAAAAATGCCGTTGATCGGGGAAGCCTGAATTCACACCGATGCGAACGGGCTGGGAAAAGATAGGTCCACCGGGAGTGTTAATTCGGACAACTATCTGTGCCACTCCGGACTTCGTTCCACTTGTAATGTTGACCCGTAACCGACCGGCATTGTCTGTACTATCCGCGGATGGTATAAGCCGTGGCGCTGTACCGCCCGGTGTGCTAGTATGCGGAAAGAAATTGAGAGAATACGTTGCAAAAGCCCGCTTCCGCGAGTCAATCGGAGTACCGAGAGAGTCTCGCACTTCATATGTTAGAATAGCGTTCTCCAGTGCACCAACTCCTGACACAAAGATGTCAGATGTCGAAGCATTAACAAACGCAATTTGGGCCGGCTCACGAGCAGAGGGCGGTACCTGGAAGAGGACCTCACGTAATCGTAACGTGACTGTGGTATCGAATCCTGGATTTAGCGTAAAATTAATCGAATCGCTCTCAAATCCATCCTTCCGGGCATACAATCTGCCGGAATATCGCTGGGTGATGTCGGGATATCGGAGGATAAAAGACCCGTCGGCTTTTGAGGTGTCGCGCGGCAGCCCGACCGCATCGTAAACGAGAGCACCCGAAATGGGAGCTTGATTGTCTCTCCGAACGACCGTGCCGCGGATATTCGCCCCCTGCAACGTCACTTTCTCTTCCGGCGTCTCAACGACATCACAACCCGACTGCGCCATCAACACCAAAATGATGCCCCAGAACAATACAACGCGAAGTTTCATGATGTACTCCCCAAAGTCGTAAACGATACGAAGACTACTTGCTGGTTCATCCTCTTGTTTCTGCTAACGTGGCCATCATTCATTCTCTTTTTTCGAGCGTAACCGTTCAACGTCTTGGTTAAACTTCTGACGCTGCAACTCTAATGCGCTTTCGCGGACTTTCTGTGCCGCGCGCTCGCGGAGTGTCGGCACAATTTCCACCTTCATAAGGATAGCTAGTTCACGTCGCAAGGTGCGCCGTTCATCAGAGCCAAATAGATAACGGAGACCAAACACCCACCACGGTAAGTCTTTCAGGAATGGGACGCCCGTGCGAACAACCGCCTCCTGGTTGAAGTAGAGTCCGCTGATAAAAACCTCTTCCCCATCGACCAACGTGAGTGATGTTTTGGTGCTGTTTCGGTCGATCGTCGGAAGGTCGCCCGTCGTAATCGCACTACTACGCTCAATTTCAAGCTCGAGATAAACGAAATCGACATTCCCTTCCTTCATGATTTGCGGCGTCACGGAAACAATGGTACCGGTCGGAATCTGCCGCACTGACGTAGTGACCTGCCCCCCGGCTCCGATGGTGCGCTCGGTCACGGAAATATCTTGTCCAACCTGCACCCGTCCTGTTTCGGATGAACGGACAATAATCCTCGGACTCGAAATAACCTCCCCCACGCCAGATTGTGAGAAGAGCTGGATAGCAGAGAGAATATCACCATACCGGTACGGCCGGGCGTAGCGAATGTCCAATGCGGCGCGCGTGCCAGCTCCGAGGTCGACGGCTAAACTATCCCGTCCTTTGAGCCACGTGAGCGACCAGTCCAGGCCATAGGATTGCGACTTTTCGACGTCAAGTGAGAAAAAGATTGTGGTGATCAACACTTCTCGGCTGTCGATGCCGACAGGTTCTTTTCCTTTCTCCCCGGGTTGTCCACCAGCGACTTTCGCGACATCCGTGGGAGCGGTCGTCCGAGGAATGATCACAAGGTAGTAATCCGATTCTTCGCGGAATGTCCGTCCTACCGGAGTCAGAATCATCTGCAGAGCTTCGAGCCAGTGCTTCGATTCAACGTTGACACCAATGGGAGTGTTATCGAGAGGCGACGGGTCGACAATCGGCTTATTCGCTACTCGCTTACTGATCTCGCTGAGCGCGGTGATGGCCTGGCTGTACGTCACGTCCGATTTGAACGACACGATCTCGTCCTGCCGAACCGCACGCTGTTGCGCGTTCACCACGGACCAGGCGACAACCAGAAAAAGTACAGATGAAAAAAGACGTCGTTTCATACAGTCCTCTCTAACGTTTTCTGATAGGAACGAACTCTATTTTCTTTTCGATTTTCCGCACAATACCCCCCTCATCCACGGTAAACTCTACTTTACTTTCGGCCGGGCTAATCCTGCTGACATACCCGCGCCAAACCTTGTCACCCAAGTGAAGCACAACGACACCGTCCGGCGTCAAGACGTAGGCCTTACCGGGAATGATGGCCTTGACATCAACCTTGGCGGGGTCGATTTCTCCAGGGGGCGCTTCCGTCGCGATCGTCTGCAGAATAACAGGGTTGAAAGGATCAGACGGCGGCGGAATGAGCGGGAGCGATGCCGCGGCCAGCGACTGACCTAACTCAGGAATCTTCGAGAAATAGGCATGAAGCTCCATGCCAAACGAGATGCGGAGTTGCGTTTCGCGCGTTTCCGGGTCGAGAACCTCCCGTGCATCCATCGAGAGTGAGTTAATCTTATACAGTCGGTTACCATTCTCTAGGTAGTAGACGAACTTGTAGAGAGTCTCAAAATCCGCCTCACCCTCGGCCAACTTGTAAACGTTGTAGCCGTAGTCTCCAATCGTTTTACTCTCCCCGAACTCGAAGCTAAACTTGAGGAAGCCTGCCTCGTCAATCCCTTGACTGATGTACTCATAGGTTTGCGAGGAAAGGTCGGTTTGTGGAATAACCTTACTGCGAGAGTCATATTTCCGTCGTACATCCTGGTACTGAACAGTGAGGCGCTCCACTTCCTGAACTAAGGTGGGAAGGTTGACCAATTCTTTCTCTATCTTATCGATCTCAGCCAGGAGTTGATCCAATTCTTTGGGCTGTAAATATCCCCAATAGAATCCTCCACCACCAGCGATGAGCACGAAGAGGACAGCAAGAACGATGGTATTGCGAAGTTTAAAGGACATACTTCTTACCTCCTCCCCGCCGGTTGTGGAGCAGCTTGAGGTCGATCGTACTTATCGACTTGTTCCACCAGCATCTCAAACTCGTAGACCACTTTGTCGCGAATCGTTGCCGTTTTCACGGACCGTAGCGTCGCCTTTTCAAAAATACTGGCGAGGCGTGGGATGCGTGCTCGATACACTGCACGACCGTTCAACACAAGGGCGCCCGGTGGATTAGCCGCTTGCTGGATGCGATAAATCCAGAGAGAATTTAAATCTTCGATGCTGTTGCCGAGATAGTGGAGGATGCGGCTCCATCGATCCGCGCCCGGGACGATGTCATCATAAAGCTGTTGGGCTTTCGAGTACCGCGCAATATCACTCTGCAACTGCGTCCGACGATCCTGCAACATACGAAAGTCCTGGAGCTCTGTTTGTTTGCGAGCAAGGAGATCCCGCGCACGACGGATCTCTGCGTTCCGTGAAACAATCGATGTGTAAAAGAAAACGATCGAAGCAAGAACGAGACCGGCAAAAACC
Source organism: Bacteroidota bacterium (assembly GCA_035574455.1). Taxonomy (GTDB): domain Bacteria; phylum Bacteroidota; class Ignavibacteria; order UBA10030; family UBA10030; genus DATLYT01. The sequence continues at coordinate 648 of DATLYT010000050.1, read as the reverse complement.
CACCCGTGCCATGCCAGCTTGAAGGCTTTTTGTCCTTCGATAATGGCAACAGGAAGCAGATTGACGTCATACAACCCTTCTTGCTTCGGGTTCAGTGCCTTCCATGCCGTCGCAATCGGTACGGCGTATTCTGAAATTGCTTCGCCCACCGTTCCCTCGTACAAACTCAAATCGAGCGACGGTACCTGGAGGTAATCGACCAGCGCGCTGGGGAACTGCGGCGCCAGAGATTCCCGCAGGTTCAATTTGTGGCACTCACCCGTCAAGAGAATGCGGTCCATACGTGTGAGACCGATATTGTCTTGCTCGAGGAGGATACGACTGTAGATAGTGTTCTCGAGGTTAGGGGATTGATACCCTTCACTGATGACAGGCGCGAAGTGGAGATAATGTTTCCCCTGCATGAAGATCAATCGGCTAAACTCACTGCCCACGTACACGATAACGGTGATTTCTTCATCCTGAATCTGGTAATTTCCCCGAACTAACCCCATGAGGGCGAGGTCAAGGCTATCGATAACGCTCAGGTTGGGAACGCGACCCTTCGTGAAGGGTTTGATTTCGTTGAGGAGGTCAACAAGATGGAGGCCATCTTCTCGAATGACCGCAAGAAGCCCACCTTTTGCAGTCGGGATTGTCGCAAACGCA
>DATLYT010000049.1:0-3864 GCA_035574455.1 Bacteroidota bacterium | reverse complement strand
ACGGTCGATATCCGTTGCCGAACCGGAAGCAACCTGCGTGATGGGCTGATTGGTGGTCGGGTTCAGCGTGTCGAACGTTTTCCCGTCTGTAGATGGGACAAACTGATTGTTGATGTAGTGAAGAATCATAGTGTCAGTCGTGTGCTAAAACCTTTTTTGCTTTCTCTAAGATACTTGCCACAGTCCCTCGTTTGCGTTGACCTGCATTGAACTCCGGCGGACAGGTAAGGTCGTGGCAAAAAGTATTCAAACCAAGAAAGGTCTTAACTTTCTTTTAAACTTGCTTCTGAAACCACCGGGTTCTCCAGCGCTCCAATGCCATCAATCTCCAACCGCATCACATCTCCCGGATAGACGTGTGAGATGCCTTTTGGCGTACCGGTCCAGATCAGATCGCCGGGTTCAAGCGTCATGATCATCGAGATGAACTCGATCAGCTCTGGCACGGAGCGAATGAACTGCGACGTATTCCCCTGCTGCCGAAGCTCGCCGTTGACGAACGCCCGCAAGCCAAGATTGTTGGGGTCGGGAATTTCCTCCGCCGTCACGATATAGGGTCCCAGAGGTCCGAAGGTATCGTACCCTTTTGCTCGCACGGGCGGACGATAGAAGTTCTTGACGAAATCCCGCACCGTCACATCGTTGCCGATTGTGTAACCTTTGATCACACGGTCGGCATGTTCGGCCTTCACGCGACGGCAGCGTTCACCGATCACCACAACCAGCTCGACTTCATAATGCATATACTCCACACCGCTGGGATAAATCACCGGCGCGCGGTGGCCGATCAACGAACTCGGCGGCTTGAAAAACAGAGCCGGGTCCTCGGGCGACTTCATCTGCAGCTCCTCCGCGTGGTCGGCAAAGTTTAGTGCGAGGCCGATGGCTTTCGACGGCTCGACCGGAGGCAACCAGGTCACTTCATTCGGCGAGTACAGCTTCCCATCGGCCGTTACAAGATGTCCATCCTCTCGAACATTGCCTTCGTGGATTTTTCCGTTAGCGAGAAAGCGAGTGATCTTCATGCCTGACTCGCAGCAGGAACTGTAACATCGGCCAGGAATTTTTCAATGAACGGGGCGACCGGGGGATGATCTTGAATCACAAACGTGTAGTGATTTCCCCCGGCAACTTTTTCAGAGCGGCAGTCGGGAATCTTGTTGACAAGCTCGTTTGCTTCCTCATCGCTGTAAACATGGCCGGTTGTACCGAGTAATCCTTCCGTCGGTCGTAGGAACAACACCGGACAACGGAGGAAAGGGAGATGAAACCAGACGTTACTCCAGAAGTGCATGTCGAGGTCATGCTCCAACGCCGTGGCGGATGATTTCGAGCGGACCGAGCCATCGGGCTGAGTGGAGACGTCTTCGCGCAGATAGTGTTCCAGGGCGGTTGTCCACGGTTTGTGGTACGCCACGGCGCGCTGGCGTGAGAGATATTCCTCCATTGAAGAGTAGGACTTCTTGAGCCACTTGATGGTCGGATACATAGCTTTCAATGTCTCAGCCTTAGGGTCGGCACCGCCATCGAGCAGAGCGATCGCTTTGACACGATCCGGATGCAATGAGGCTGTATAAACGCTTGCTGTAGCCCCAAAGGAATGTCCCATTAGCACAACATGCTTCAGGCCCAATGCGTCGATTGTCGCGATAATGTCCCGCGCATGGTAGGCAAACCCGTAGCCCGAATCCGGCTTATCGCTGTCGCCTCGTCCGCGGAGGTCGAGAGCAATCATCCGATACCGTGGTGAAAGCTCCGCCGCCAGTGCAGAGAACGTCCCTTTGTGCCCGGTGATACTCGGAATGCAGACTAACGGTCCGCCTTCTCCCGGCCAGTCGTAATAGGCGAGCTTGACGCCGTTAACATTGATATGTTGCACTGGAGGATTGTTCATGGTTCACTGGGAATGCAACCGCCAAGGGCGCTAAAAGAGAAACGGAAAGCATGGATTTTTCTCGGCATACTTTGCGGTTTGTTTTCAATCACCCTATACCAAGCCATACTTCGTCAGAATTGCTCGGAGCTTCTTCTCGTTTTCTGGCGATAATGGCGCAAGCGGAAGTCGGACCTCCGGTGAAATCTTTCCCATCATTCCCAACGCAGTCTTGACGGGGACCGGATTGATCTCAATGAACACCGCATCGTTCAGCGGCATTAAATGATAGTGCAAGTCCTGAGCCTCGCGCCACTTGTTGGCGGCGACAAGGTCATACAATTGAGCGACTTCCTTCGGCATCAGGTTACCCGTGGCACTGACGTAGCCAGCTCCCCCGATTGCCAGCACAGGGAAACAGAGTAGCTCAATGCCGGAGTAGACGAGGAAATCGCGACCGAGCTTTCCCAACAGACGCGTGATGTGTGAGAAATCGTGATTTGCTTCTTTAATGCCGATGATGTTCTTGCAGCTTTCGCGCAATCGAGCCACGGTGTCGATTTCGAGATTGATTGCCGAGCGGCCCGGAATGTTGTAGAGGATCACGGGAATTTCCAGCGAGTCGGCGACAGACTTAAAATGACGGAACAGTCCTTCCTGACTTGGCCGGACATAGTACGGCGTAATCAGCAACACCGCGTCTGCCCCGACCTTCTGCGCAAACTTCGAGAAGTGCAGAGTCTCGTCAAAATTGTTCGAGCCCGTTCCCGCCACAAAGGGCACCCGCTTGTTGATGACAGACGCCGCGTGTTCGATGACCCGTTCGCGTTCTTGACGCGTGAGGGCTGTCGGCTCGCCCGTTGTTCCTGTGACCGAGATGCCGTGACTTCCGCTCGCAATCTGCCATTCGATGAGCGATGTCAGCGCTCCTTCGTCCACCGCCCCGTTTCGAAATGGAGTCACGAGCGGGACAATTGAACCGCGCAACCGTTCTTGTGCTAAGGCCATAGGTTCTCTTAGAAACTTGTGCCCGGTGTCGTTGCTTTCGCTACGGGAACCGATGATGTTCCGTTGTTTGGCGTTTGAGAATAAGGACTTACCGGTGTAAAGCGGATGTGCAGGTCCTCCTTTTCGAGAGCTGAGATATCCTTTTTCGAAAGACCGTTGGGAAGATACGAGTGTCCCGCTCCGATGTTGGCAAGAATCTGTTTCCGGGCCATTTCCTCTAACGCCTTGCGGGGAGGAACGCTGCGATGTTCAAGAATACGCCTTGTCATCACACGAACCTGTTCTCGCATGAACTCGAAAATCGCTTCTCGTGTCAGCGGCACGCGGCCGGAGACGAGCAAGCCGTAAAGCCCCGCGCTGCCACAGTTGGCAATGGCATCCGGTATCACGGTAATACCTCGCTTGTAGAATTGCTCCTCTTCTTCCTCACTGAAGGGGTCGTTGGCCCCTTCCACAACAAATCGAGCTACGACCCGGTTACTATCGATCTTGATCTGCGACCCGGCGGCGGGAATAAGAACGTCAACCGATTGGTACAACACTTCCTCACGGTCGGTGAGTTCGTACGAAAAGCGTTGTTGTACAAGCCCGCGGTCAACCACTTTGCGCGCGGGCGGAGTCCTGAGTTTGAGCAGACTTTCGACATCAAGGGCTGAGCCTTCTGGAGCAACAATGGCGCCCAATTCATCGGAGATGGCGACGATCCGTGCACCGGCATCGGAGAGGAATTTCGCTGCACTTCCGCCGACAGCGCCGAAGCCCTGAATGGCAACACGAGCGCCATCGAGGGGGATGCCGCGTGCGGCTAACGCTTCCTCGGTCGCGGCACAGACCGTCCAGCCGGTGATGGCGTTACTGAGTACCAGTCCGGTCGATGCGTCGATGACGAGCGATGTGCCGCGTGCGAGCCGGTCAATGCCATCGTTGAAGGCGCGCTCGTTGTCTCCGCCGTAGGCTTTCATCAATGCGAATTGCGGGTGGGG
>DATLYT010000048.1:0-5331 GCA_035574455.1 Bacteroidota bacterium | reverse complement strand
CCCGGCACGCCGACGAGAAGGCAATGGCCGCGTGCCAGGAGTGCAATCATCAGATGCTCGATGATGGATTCCTGCCCCACAATGACCTTGGCAATCTCGGTGCGGAGCTTCGAGTAGGATTGCGAGAGTTTTTTGACGGCTTCGACGTCGCTCATTCTAAAGGATCGGAAGTAAAAGTGTGTTGGGAGAATTTTTCTAAAACGGGATCGCGTCCTTTGTCGTGCAAGAGAGCATTGGTGACCGGACGAAACGAAGAGAGCATATTCTCTCCACTATCCCATTGTGGCCCATTGTAGCCCATTGTGGCGCATCCTCACGCTTCGCATGACGTTCAGAATCATCGTTAATCAAACAACCGACACGCCAGAGTTACATCCGCACTTCCCAGTAGATATTTTTTTTCAACTCCTCAATCCACTCCATGCTGATACGAGCTTTCTTGAACTGCAGCGCAATCTGCTCGATACGCCGGTAGTCGGTCTCTAAGCTTGGCGCGTGTTCGGGGATGCGCTTTCGCACCATCACAATCTGGTAACCGTACGATGCGCCGTGTGGCACACGATGAGGCGCGCTGACTTCTCCTTCTTTCATGTTCTTTACGATGCTTGCCAGTGGCTCTTGAAGCTGGTCGATGGAGACTCGGCCAAGGTTGCCGCCTAAAGGTTTTGTTTCTTGATCCTCCGAGTACGTCTTCGCCAGCTCGGAAAAGGATTCGCCGTTCAGGACTCTCATGCGCAGGGAATCTAAAAACAAGATCGCTGCCGAATCGCTCGCCGTGCCCTTCTCAACTTGCCGAAGGATGTGCCGCGCATGGACGGACTCGCCGCGCCGTTCGATTAACTGAATGATGTGAAAGCCGAACTGCGTCTTCACGATATCGGAAATCTGGTTCTCTTTCAAGCCAAACACGGCTTCCTCGAATTCCCGCACGTAATCGCCCCGTTTTGCCCACCCGAGGTCGCCGCCGGCCGCCGCTGAACCATCCTGAGAATACCGCCGTGCGAATGCGGCAAAATCGGCTCCTTTTCTCAGACTATCGAGCAAGGTGGCCATAAAGGCGCGGGTTTGCTGCTCAATGGCGGTATCCGGCTTCGGCACAATAAAAATATGGCTCAGCTCGAACTCCTCTGGAATGCGTGGCAGGCTGTCTTTGTAGGCAAGGAAAAAGTCTTCCACCTCGCGGCGAGAGATTTGAATGGTGTTTTCCTTCGCCTGACGCACGCGCGCGACCATCATCTGCTTGCGCATGATCTCGCGCGATTCACGCTTGATGCGCGCCAGGGGCATCCCGTACACCTGCTCGAGCCGCTCCTGCGACCCTGCCCGCTGAATCAGCGCGTTAATCTGTTGGTCAAGCTGGCGGGTGACTTCCTCATCTGTGACCTGGATGCTGTCGATGTACGCCTGCGCGAGGACGAGCTTCTCGGCAATGAGGGCATCGAGAACCTCTTTGCGGAGCGTTGAGTCGGCGGGGTTGAGTCGATTCTGCAGCGCCGAGAGTGTCACCCGTTCGGTCAGCTCCGATTCAGTGATGATCTCTTTATCGACAATAGCGATGATCCGGTCGATGCGGGTTTGTGCCTGGAGGACTCCAACACACAACCCTGCACATAGGAAAAGCAGTTTCATCACGATTCTCTATTCTCCTTGTTGTTTACTCGTGTCTCGCATACCGGGGGCAACAAACACTTCAACAGCGTGTCTGGCGCGAAGGTTCTCGAGCAGCTGGTCGTACAACTTCCGCCGCCGCTCGATCGTGAGTCGGCTGCGGATTTCTTTTTCGACGTAGGGTAACTCCGCAAGCTGTCCCTGCCGGGCAAGCTTCCAGACCATGAGCACGTAGAAGCCCTCTTCGGTGCGGATAGGGAACGAAGGATTCTGGATGCCGATTCCCATGGCCGCGCGCCAGAGTTCTGCGGGCACGAGGGTCTGTTGAGTGAAGTACATCGAGTCGATTGAAGAAACGATGTTTCCGCTCTGTGCTGGATCCTGTCGCATTGCTTGTAAGGCCTGCGACCACGGCGTACCGCGCAAGACGGCGAGCCGAAATGCGTTGGCCGTCTCGCGATCAAGAAACAGCACGAAGCTGATAAGGACAACGTCGCTTGTCAAAACAAACTCGTTCCGATGCTCGTCGTAATAACGCCGCACGTCGTTATCGGAGATCGTTTCCGGCTTTCCCGAGTAGACTTCCTCTTCGAGCAAGGCATTGATGATGAGCTGGCGACGAATATCCTGAAGTCGTGTCGCAATGTCCGCCCGTTGGTCGAGTCCCCGACGTACAGCTTCGCGATACAACAGCTCATCGATAATCCATCGTTGCACATACGAGTGTATTTGTGCATCGGAAACACCGTGGGTCGAATCGAACCGAGCTGTAATATCTTCCAGCGTAAGCGTCTCCGAATCGATACGGGCTACCGGCGTCTTGGGAGGCTCGCTCTTCCCACATCCCACGAGAACAATCACTGTGAAGGTTAGGAGACTACGGAGTTTCACCGGTTTTCCTCTTGAAGGCTTCCGACAAGAACTCCCGCCGCACGGTAACGCCGTATTTGCGCTTCAGTTCCTCCACCCATTGCTGTTCACGAAGTTTGGAGGCGTATTCCCGATACGCGCTGGTGATTTCCGGCAGCGCTTCTTCAAACGTCTTGACGCGAGCAGAGTCCTTCTGAAGGACTTTGATAATCGCCCAGCCCTCGTTGGCCTCGAACGGAGGACTGACGGAATCTACCGCCATCGTCCAGGCTTTTTTCGTCAGGTCGCGGGAGTCGGCCGGCATCAGGCCCCAGATGCCGCGCTTCTCGTTCATCGTTGGGCGCATGGTGTGCTGCGCGGCAACCTCTCCAAAGTCCTCGCCATACTGCAAACGCCAGTACGCTGCGCGCGCGAGACTGTCGTTTTCCGTTAGAATCTCTTGGATGTTGATACGGTCGGGCCAACGGTACGATTCCTTGTGCTCCTCGTAGTAGGCACGGAGAGCAGAGTCAGTGGGCGCGACTTTATTCCAGACCTCATCCTGCTCGATCCGGAACAGGAGGATGCCGTCTTCATATTCCTTCATCAGCTTGGAGAAATTTGGATGCCGCTGGGGAACACCGCTCGCCTCTTCTTCCAGGATTTTGATTTCTGTAAATCGCTCGACCAGATTCTCGATGTTTGTCGGCGTGAGTGTTGTTGTTTTGAACTCCGGGCTCGAGCCCATAAAGGCCACCACATCTGCCACGCGGACGGTTGTGGTGCCGAACGTGAAGAGCGTACGGGCTAACATGTCTGTGGTCAGTGTATCGCTCCATCCGGCCGTCGAGGGCGTTTTGGTCGAATCGAACGCGTGAGTAAACGCGTACATCGTGGCGACGTCGTAATTCAGGTTGTACTTCCGCTTCAGAGCGTGTAGGTAGTTGGCGTAATCGGTCGTATAGCGGCTGTTTTGGTACTGATTGCGGAGGTCGCGTTCCATGTCGGAAAAGGTCGGCAGCGGCTTCCGGTCGGTCAAACGGAAAATATGGTAGCCGTAATTGAATTTGATCGGCTCGGTAATGCCACCAATGGGCAGTTGGTACAGGACGTCCGAGACATGTTCCGGCAACCGACTGCGTTCAAAGTAGCCCAGATCGCCGCCCTGAGCGGCGGAGCTGGGGTCGTCCGAATATTGCTTTGCCGCCTGGGCAAAATCCATTCCCTCTTTGAGCTTCTGGTAAATGGCGTAGGATGAATCTCGTACTTCGAGCGAGTCATCTCCCGTCGGGATGAAAAAGCGCTTGAGAATGTGGCTGATGCGCACGGGCCCCGGTGCCTGCCGACGCCCCGTGACTTTGATGATGTGGTAGCCGAACTGCGTCCGGACGGGCTTGCGGGTGTACTCGCCGACGGGCAGGCTATACGCGGCATCTTCAAACTCAGGTACCATCCGTCCGCCGGAGAACCAGCCTAAATCGCCACGGTTGAATGAGGCGCTCTGGTCTTCGGAATAAGCCACGGCAATGGTGTCGAAGCTCATCGTGGGGACAAGGCTGATGGCTTTCATCGCCTTTTCGTACGCCGCAGCGGTATCCTCCGGCGACGCGTTGGAGTTCACGCGAATCAGAACGTGGCTCGCCCGCACCTCTTCCAATTTTCGCTCGAACAGTTTCCGGACGTTCGGCTCGACCAGCTCTTTATCCAGCATGTACGACGTGGCAATAGAGGTGCCGTAGGATTTCAGCTCTTGCTGAATAGTGGAATCGTTGAGTAACCCCTGCGCGCGGGCTTCCTGTACCTTGAGTTTGAACTTGATGAGCAGGTCGAGGAACCGCTCGCGTTCTTCGAGGCTTGCCTCCGCCCCTTTCTCCCAGCCGCCGTTGTTCTTCGCATACGCGTCCTCAAACTCTTTCACCGTGATACGCTCCGAGCCAACGGTAGCGATTGTTGCATTTGGACCCGAAGCAGAGCAACCGATAAGGAGAAGACCTGCGAGGGTAGAAATAATGAGAGTGAAACGGGATGGTCGCATGAAAAACTGCTAAGTTATTGAAAAATCAGTTATGGACGAGCGATGAAAAGTAACCAAAAATGGCCTGCTAAGCAAGGAAAAGGCAGGAATAAGAGGGGATAATAGAGGAATGGAATGATGAAAAAGAGAATAAGGGGGTAAGCGAACCCGGAGGATGACAGCAAAACGGAGGGTTACTTCTTCACCAAATCCTTTTTCCTCTTCAGCAGCTGATCTGCGCGCCAGGGCTGGACTTCAAACCACTGCGGCGATGCGGAGGTCTGGACAAAATACTTCGCGCCGTCTTTCACATGGTGGAAACGAATCTGTGTTCCAGCAACGGCGATCTGTGCCGTTAACTTCGGAAGCGGTGAAGGAATGGAATCCACAAACTCGTCACACTCGAATTTGGAGAGCGAGGAGAGAAAACTCTCCACGGTGGAAGCATCGACAGAATCTTTACCGATTTTCCACGTACTGTCCTGAAAAGCGAGGGTGAAGGTCGTGTCGCCGAATTGGAATTCAACCTGCTTGATATTCTCTTTGGGTGTGGAGAAGATCGTTCGGTCGCGCCATTCTTTGATCGGGCGGTTGAAGGTGTACGCGTACGCGCCCGTCACTAGCGCCACGTCGTTGGAGCCGGCGAGTCGGGCGTAGCTGTCGCTGAACGTCGGGCCGGTTTTCCCGAAGATAAAACTCGCTTTCTGCGTCCCCTTTTCGTAGACGACCACCTGCGTTCCCGTCGAATCCACCTGAAAGAGATTGTGCTTCTGTGTATTGCTGGAGACGATGTTCTTCACCCGCATCGCCTTGATCTGCTGGATTGCGTTGGTGACGTTCGTCTGGTCTGCCCGGTACGC
>DATLYT010000047.1:0-9557 GCA_035574455.1 Bacteroidota bacterium | reverse complement strand
GCGAACCAGACTGCAGAGGACAGAGGTTAGATTCCGATAGCGGACTTCCGACTTCTGACGTCTGACTTCTTATCATCGTATGTACTATAAGGAGCTCTATACCACCAAGCCCGGCGGAGAATTGCCGCAGCTCGTCGTCGCAGAGAACGAGAACCTGCAGTCGCGCTTTGTTGTGCAGAAGATTCTCGAATTGCGCGAGCAGGGGATTCCGCTGCAAGAGATGGCGGTGTTATTCCGCTCTTCGTTTCTCTCGTTCGACCTTGAAATTGAGCTTGCAAAGGCCAACATCCCCTTTGTGAAATTCGGCGGCTTCAAGTTTATCGAGACGGCGCACGTAAAGGATATGATTGCCTATCTTCGTGTGTTGGAAAACCCTCGCGACGTCGTCGCCTGGAACCGTATCCTCTTACTTGTGGATGGCGTCGGCCCGCGCACGGCAGAGAAAGTCATTGACGATATTCTGAAGCGCCGCGTTCCTGCCAACCCAGACTCCGATGCGGCGGTCGTGACAGCCAGGTTTTGGTCGGAGTACAACGCGTATCCTGACAACGTCCAGAAGCTCTTTGCTACGCTGAAAGAGGTAGCTTCACCGCAGATCCCGCCGGGGGAAAAATCCTACCACATTCTGAAGTACTACGAACCCATTCTCCGCGCTCGCTACGACGACCATCTCAAGCGCAAGAAAGACATCGAGATGTTCCAGAACATCACCGAGCGTTACAGGAACATCGATGAGCTACTGACCGATTTAGCCCTCGAGCCGCCGAACGAGAGCGTCGTCGATATCGAATCGCCTGGACCGGAGGATGAATATCTGACGCTCTCCACGATTCACAGCGCGAAGGGGTTGGAGTGGAACACGGTCTTCGTGATCTACGCGCTGGAAGGGCGCTTCCCCACCATGCGCTCGGCCGCAAGCGACGACGAGATGGAAGAAGAACGCCGGCTGATGTACGTCGCCTGCACGCGCGCCAAGCAGCACCTCTTCATCACCTATCCGATCAACATCTACGACCGCGAGTCGGGAATGATCCTAACGAAGCCGTCCCGGTTCATTCAAGGCATTGGCGAGAACTTCCTGGAGCCATGGGTGGTTGAGTAAAAGAAACGTTGAGCAGGCAAGGAGATGAGCATCCAAAAATCCTCAGGCGAAAACAATCCGCTCGTTTCCATCATCCTCTGCACGTACAACCGCGCGCATCTCGTCAAACGAGCTATCGCCTCAGTCTTAGTTCAAACCTACCGAAACTGGGAACTCATCATCATCGACGACGGAAGCACGGATTCGACAGAATCCGTCATTTTCCCGCTCGTCAAATCCGACACTCGCATCGTCTATCTCCGCCATCCCAATAAAGGTCTTGCGGCATCGCGCAACGTCGGGATGAAATTAGCACACGGTGAATTCATAACCTTTCTCGACTCCGACGACGAGTATCGCGAAGACCATCTTGCAACACGCGTCACGATCATGTCCAAGAGACCCTCGGTGGCATTGCTGTACGGAGGAATCGAGTACGTAGGGCCGGAGGAGAAACTCTACGTCCCGGATGCACGACGGCCGGACAAGAAGATTCATCTCAGCAAATGCTACGCGAGCGGAACGTTCTTTGCGCGCACAGCAACCTTCAGGATGCTCCGGGGATTCCGCGATATTCCGTTTGCGGAAGACTTTGACTTCATCCAACGATTAAGGAAGCGCGGATTTACGGTCGCAAAGGTTCATCAGCCGACGTACCGCTATCACGTCGACGCCGATCACCGGCTGTGCGATCTGTTTGAAGCGGGAGGTGAGAGGGCAATTCTGGCGTTCCGAGGCGTGTAGGAAGAATTACGATTTCTTCCTCTTGTTTTTGATCTGACGGTAACGCTTGATTTTACCCTTGATGACGGCAAGCAGGTCTTGGTCGGAGAACGGCTTGGTAATGTAATCATCAATACCCAATTCTTTCCCCGTTCGGACAAGGACTTCATCCGACAAACCACTCAGGAATACGAACGGGACTTCTTCGAGGTGTTCCATCTCCCGAATCTTCTCGTAGAAGCTGAACCCTCCCATTGTTGAGGTTTCCAGATTGATGTCGGAGAGGATGAGGTCGGGTGTTTCCGTCTTGAGTACTTTGTAGGCATCGTCCGATGTCGTGAAAGCCAAAACCTCGAAGCCAGCGTCTTCGATGGTTTCTTTGACGAGGTGAAGCAGTTTTTCGTCATCATCGATCAGAACAACCCTGCCGGAAATTCTTCCCGATTTCGCCGTCCGGATGATCGGCTCAGGTTTTTTGAGTTGCTGTTCTTCACGCAGCTTCCGCTCTTCTTCCTCCCTGCGTCGTGCTTCTTCTTCCTCCTTCTTCTTGCGGAGCTCTTCTTCCTGCCGCCTCCGCTCTTCTTCTTGCTGCAGCTTCCGCTGTATCTCTTCCTTGCGTCGTTGCTCCTCTCGTTTTCGGCGCTCTTCTTCTTCCCGCTTTCGCTGTTCCTCTTCTGCGCGTCGCCGAGCCTCGGCAGCCTCCCGATCCCGTTTGGCTTGTTCAATTAACGCGGCAAGACGCTCTTGATAAGCATCGATGTAAACATTCCGGGGATCGATCTCCTTGGCACGCTCGGTCTCCCGCTGTGCCTGTTCGTACTCCTGCAATTTGATCAGCTGATCAACGCGCTTGAGGATTTCACTGACGCGCTTCCGGTCGTCGTCTCGTGGAGTTAATTCAGCCATCGGCCTAAACTGTTGGAAAGTAGCCATCGTGATGTCCCCTGGTGTATCGCCCCTCGTGGTTCTCTATCCCAAAACGGTTTCAATTTCTCTGCCATGTCGTATCCTCTTGAAGCTCACCTGAGGGAGACCGCCTCATCTCGTTGACAGGCAAGCACGCTGGTCGGTTGAAGCGCTAAAGATTTTCATTGTCGTCCAACTGTAGTTTCTACAAATCTCACGGTGCGCTGTTGTAAACTGTAACGAATGTCCTGACGAAGGAAACGTGTTGCCACAGAACCAACCGAGACAACATTGGAAAGCTCGCTCTCATTACCGAGACGGTCTAAAGCGGAAACGGCATAGTACGCCTCGCTCTTCAAGGGTGCCGTGTCGACATACTGGGTCACGTTCCTTCCCGTCACATACAGCAGGTTTGCGACGTCCTCTTTCGAGAACTGAGGCGTGAGAGAACGATAGATGTTATAGAACAACGGTTCATCACCTGAAGGCGCTTCCCATCGCAATGCGACCCCTTCGCCAGTACGCGTTGCGTGGAGATTGAGCGGGGCGGCAGGTGGAATACTATCCTTCCACGGAAAGCGCGGTGTATTGGCCCAGTAGGGGAACTCATCAACGCCCAGAATCTCCCACGCTCTCCGCAATCCACCAGCACTAAAGAACACCACCCCCGGCAAACCGCGTTTGCGTACTGCTTCAATCTCCGCCGAAAGCTCTTCCCAACCAAACCGTTGCTGCAAGCCCGCGCTCAAGCCGGGCACCACGTGGCGGTCGTACGCGACGCGATCATGCCATTCCGTGATCAACGGAATGAACGGATGCGTGGGATGTTCGCGTTGCCAGTACACCATCGGTACGATGAAATCGATTTTGCCGAGCTCCATCCAGTTGCGCGGGTCCTGGTAGACGGCATGGTACGCTGTCCAGCCGGTGCCGCGGTACTTGCCGATGACGGAGGCAGACATCTTCACCCACGGCTTGCGTTGCATAACGCCGTTGTAGGCATCGGTCACAAATTGATTGATCTGCTCGCGCTGCCAGTGATCCCACGCCAACCGCTTCGGATTGCCTTCGATACTGTTGAACCGGGCAACACTAATCGAGTCGTGCGAGTAACCTCGGGTTGTCGATTCTTCGGGATAACGAATGTAGTCAAAGTGAATCCCGTCGATGTCGTACTTCTCCACGATGTCCATCACGACGTTCAGCACATGCTGGCGCGCGGCAGGTACGCCGGGACTGATATTCACGTAGTGGTCGGACAGCGGCATTGGCTTGCCCTCTTTATCGCAAACAAGCCATTCGGGGTGTTCGAGGTACATCGAGCGAGGGGTCGATTCCGGCGGAGGCGTTTTCCCCCGCCAGATGGGGAAAGTGTTAATCCAGGCATGCAATTCGAGTCCGAGCCGATGCGCTTCGTCGATGGCGAACTGCAGCGGATCCCAGCCGGGATCCTGGCCGAGCGTGCCGGTGAGCCTCTGCGACCATGGCTCGTGCGCGGATCTGTAGAACGCATCGCCATTCCCACGCACTTGAAAGATGATCATGTTGAATTTTGCGCGGCGAGCCTGCTCGAACACATCGCGGATGCGGCGCTGGGATTCCTGCGGACTCATCCGCGCGGTATCAGCAGTGTACTCGAAGCGGGACATCCAGACCCCGCGGGCTTCGCGCTTGCCGGTGAAAACCTGTTTGCCGCAACCGACGAGCGGGAGGACGAACGCAATAACGAGAGCGAGCTGGGGGAGGCGTTGCATGGCATCGAAAAGTTACAGAAGTGTTGAGGGAAATGCAAGGTTGGGAACGGGATAAACAAGAAAGCCTTGCCCAAAGTTATCTCGGACAAGGCTCTCGTTTGCATTGTTACTGGGAGTCCATTCACTTCGCCATGACCATTTTCATCGTTTGAAAGAAAGTTCTCCCGCTTTCCCCAACCGCATTGATGCGGTAGAAGTAGAGACCGCTACCGACTGGTTCGCCTTCGGTATTACGACCATTCCACCTTGCAGTTCGATAGCCCGCTGGTAAGAACCGATCTTCCAACACAGCAACCTCGCGACCGAGAACATCGAGCACACTAAGCCGCACTGAAGAAGGTTCGGGCAAAGCAAAAGAGATCTCCGTCTCGGGGTTGAACGGGTTGGGGTAGTTCTGGGACAGTGCAAACACTTCTGGAATGAGTAAGGATTGATCAGAAACAGGTCCAACAACTTTTGCCCCGCCAGACAACCAAACGATATGTGTATCGTAGACATCCACTCCGCCACTTGTAACTTTGACTTGTAGTTCGATATCGTTATTCGGCATTTGCCGTGAATATTGATTCGTCGTGCTGACCACTCCCGACCAAGATCCGCTTGGGTAATCACGCCAGCGCCATTCGTACGAGTATGTTCCAGTGCCTCCAGTCGCATTTGCCGTCCATGTACCCTGCTGTTTCCATTGAAGCTCAGTGGGACCTGAAATGGTTACCGAAGGTGGCTGCGGAATACCGATAACAGTGTATGCAACAGCAGCTTGGATATTGTCAGTGTTACCCGGCCAATATTTTCTGATCTGCTGACCCAGTATGTTTGATTCAATCCAGTAAACATAGGTTTCAACATCGAAGCCGGTTGTTGTTACATTGGTGACTTTTGCCCAGGGATCTTGAACAATACCGTTTGTTGTCCCATCACCATACCAGCCGTTGCTTTCTCTTTCTCGTACCCAGACGTATGGTACCTGAGAATACATCGTCGGAAAGTTGACATGCCACGTTACCTTGTACTGTTTGCAAACGTATGTGCCGCTTGCAAGCCCTCCCAAATAGTAGCTGGCATACAATGCACGCTGGTGGAAGTCTCTTGTCATCGTAATGCTACCCCCGGTGAGCGTAGTCCGCGTCACGGTATAGGGAGTGTTGAGTACCTGAATCGCCCTTCCAAGGTTGATGCGACCGTAGCCATAAAATTGCGTCCAGTTCTCACCCTGCATTCCGTCCACCTTATCTGCCGTCGCTTCAAGTAAATGTTTCACATCGTCGTTGGAAATGTTGAGACCGCGATCGCGACTCTGCGAAAGGATCAACCCAATGGCACCAGCAACAAGAGGTGTGGAAAGAGAAGTGCCACCAAATTGAGTGTAGGTTCCTCCCGGATTGGTTGTTCGGTAATCCTCGGCGGGAGCAACAATGGATATGTGCGACCCATAGTTTGAGCCTGTCCATCGGACATCGGATTTATCGGTACCACCGACAGCAATTGCACCGAAGAAGCCTGCTGGAAAATATGTGGTAGATTTATTATTGTTCCCCATGGAAGACGGTAAGGCCAAACCTTGTTTGTATGCATTTGCGATTGCTGCATTAAAAACATCAAAGTCTTCATAACCTGGGTCAAACAAATCAGGCCGCGGAAGTGCAAAACTCATGTTGACGATGTGGGCGCCGTTTGCTCTTGCCCAGTCCACAGCACTTGCTTTCTGCGAAATCTGTGGTGCGGCTTTGAGTGGCATCAACTTCCCGTTCCACATCACACCTGCGACACTGTTCTGACCATAAACGAGACCGTTATTCGTGATGGCTCCGATAACGCCAGCCACTCGTGTGCCATGCGTTGCACTAGGGTCCGGCATAGTATTGTTATCGCCATTGATAAAATTCCAGCCAAAAATTACTCTACTCCGATCCCCTGGATCAAGATCGAGGTGAGAGTGGTCAACTCCATCATCAATCACGGCCACAACGACATCATTCCTGCCGCGCTGGATGTCCCACGCTGCTGGGGCGTTGATATCGCGTACAAGACCCTGTGCACGAGCGTCGGGATTATAGAGCCCCCATTGCAGCCGCTGTTTCTCTGTGGTGTTGATTTCACTCGGGAAGGTATCAGTCCTCTCAACGAGGTAATCCAGATGGGCTTTTTCAATTCCCGGAGTTGTAGAGAGAACTGCTATGATCGCCGGGAGAACAGCCGACCTGTCGAATTCTAACTTCAGCCATCCGGAAACGTCAATCAAGCGAACAGGCTTCCCATTCAGGTCGTATGCCGCGGTGTCCGAAGGTTGAAAGTTTGGAAATATCTTCTCAATGGATCGAACTCCCAGACGAGTCAGGACATTCCGTAGGCTATCAATTGTGATATTGTCGACTCCCATTCTGTGGACCTGTGTCCGCAACACGCCCGGCTTGGTGTTCACCAGCACAACTCCGGGTTCGTGATTCGCCCTCTGTGCAAACAAAGGTATGTTGTTCGCAAAGTGCAGGAAGACAAGAAGTGCGGAAACAAATATTCGTAGATTCATATAATCCTCCAACAAAAAGTAATTGAAGTACTGTTGACGAACGTGTATCTTGAAAAACAGGAAGCCCTCGCAGGATAATTGATCCTGAAAGTAATGAGTCTTCGCGGAGTCATTCTTTTCGGTTCGTTGCCTCGAGGGCTTTATTATTGTACCGTGATCATCTCATAGAATGTCACCTCCTTAGAGAGTCAACTGCTTGAGATTTCTGCCATCTACATCGATCCTCCAGAGGACGATCTTGTTCTTTGCCGGGTTGAAATCGCTGAAGACAATCGTTCGAGAATCCGGCGACCAAGAAGGGTGTGTGCCGTTGGCCAGCTTTCTCTGATTTTTACCATCCAAATCCATGATCCATATCTCATTATCGGCCGTCCAGCTAATCTGCGTTCCATCCGGAGACCAGCGGGGACATCGATTTGTTATGGAGGAATTCCTTGTGAGTTGAACACGCATGTTTCCGCTTGAATCCATTTTCCAAATCTGTGACTCCGATCGTGTTGTACCAGGATGACCGGAGAAAACGATTTGTTCCCCATCCGGAGACCAATCGGGCATACCTCCGAACCCTAATCGATTTTCCAGCCTATCCGGAAGGCGAATTATCCAAATCCCTACGGTATCCTGTGTGCCAGATCGTGTGAAAACTATTTTTTGTCCATCCGGCGACCAACGTGGGAATCGACCGCCTGTGAGGTATTCACGCCCGGAACCGTCAACATTAATACTGTAGAGAATAGTGCCTGTCGTGAAAACAATCTGTCGACTGTTGGGTGACCAAGATGGTAGAAACGCATCTCCCTCAACGAGCAGCTTCCTGTTGTTGCCATCAGTGTCTATGAGATATAAGCCGTTGGGATAGGTGCTGTCGTACTCGAAGGAATAGTAATCTTGATGCCGGTATACAATCCATTGACCATCGGGCGACCAATCAGCCTGAAGATCGGCCGGATAGTCTCGATACTCCGGTTCCGTTCCTAAGTCCGAGCACCCGGCAAGAATTGAAAACGTGATGAGGATGCAGAAAATTCTATGCTGTCTCTTGTTCATAAGCATCGTAGGCTTATCGATCAGGAAAAAGTCTGCAGCTTCAGTCGGCAACTCCGAACACCTCCTTAGTGAGTCAACTGCTTGAGATTTCTGCCATCTACATCGATCCTCCAGAGGACGATCTTGTTCTTTGCCAGGTTGAAATCGCTGAAGACAATCGTTCGTGAATCCGGGGAAAAAGATGGGTGGGTGCCGTTTGTGAGCTTCTTTTGCTGAGTCCCGTCGTTTTTCATGATCCAAACTTCGAATGTCCCCCTCGGTGGCAACATCGTCCAGGCAATCATTGATCCATCTGCTGACCATTTCGGGTATCGATCATCACTACCGTTATACGTTAATCTCACAGGCGCTTGGCCACTGGTATCCATCAAGTATATTTCTTGGCCCAGAACCCCCGTTAGATATCGTGTATGCAGGATTATTGAGCCGTTGGGGGACCAAGCCGGCATACGCCATTCTCCGACACCGTGCTGGCTAATGTCTCGCAAGCCTGTCCCATCTGCATTGATGATCCAAATGACATTCGCTCCCCTCGGATCTTGAAACGGCGTATCGAAAGCTAACTTCATCCCATCGGGAGACCAAGTTGGAAAAAACGTGAGAAAATCCGTTAACGGTCGAGTTTCCTTCAGTCGGACATTCATCACGAAAAGGACGCCGTCTGTGTATGCTATCCATTGCCCGTTCGGGGACCAAGCTGGCAGCACTCCCTCACCTTCCAAAAGTAACCTCCTGTTGTTCCCCGCTGGATCAATAAGGTATAAGCCATTTGGATAGGTGCTGTCGTACTTCGTGTAGTCCTCGTGACGATAGACAATCCATTTCCCATCGGGAGACCATGCTGCATGGATATCTCTTGGATAGCTAATGTAGTCATCTCGATCTACCAGTACGCCGAGATCTGTACAACCGGCAAGAACTCCAAGAGCAAAAAGGAAAAGGACAAGATTGCGTGATACTTTGAGTTGCATGTTTCTCATCCAGAATCCTTAGATTATCGCAAGCGGCAGCAATTAACAGCAATCTTTCAGAAAACTATCGAGAAAGTAAAGGATCAAACTAATAGAGTTGGAATCTCTGCACGCTTAGACTTCTCAACCACACAACGATCAAAATGGTGATGGAAAAGAAAAGCACAACGTTGTTTCTTATAAAACAAAAAATGAGATCAGAATCAAGCACTATTTCTCGTTCTGTGCTCTGAATCATTTCACTGAGTCAACGGGTAACAACACACTTGCACGCACAAATAACAAAACCCTCTTCCGCCATCGCGAAAGAGGGGTCCCAGTTACATACAACGCGAATCGTCCAATACCATCAAAACTATGGCTTTGCTGGTTTCATCTGTTCTTTCAGCCGTTTGAGCTTGCGCAGTTTCCTCATCTTCGGCCGAGTTTTGCCGTAGGTGCCGCGCACGATTTTGCTCCGACGGCTGCGGCGATCTCCTTTGCCCATGATGCTTCAACTCCTTGTATCGTTATGGAAATCTCGGAGAAAAAATACAAAGCGCCGAGGA
>DATLYT010000046.1:0-7376 GCA_035574455.1 Bacteroidota bacterium | reverse complement strand
TCTACTTCGCTCGAAACAAATAGAATATTAATCGCTTTGGACATCCACACCTATCGGAAAATAGTAAAAAACCGAATTAATTTATTCATTTTTTGCGTGATTTGCAAACAGAAACGGTTTCCTTACCGACCCCTGCACTCTTCGTAGAGACAACCCAACGACAAGAACTAATCGTCATCGTTTGACGTTCAGAACAAGCGGAAGCAGGATTTGCATCGGAGTGATGAACGCATGCGGTGTTCAGCTGTATTGCCGATGAAGTTCGGAATTTGGTGAGCCACATCATTCGCATGAAGGATGATGACATAGACGGCGGGAAATCCGCTTGACTCTCTACACGAAGATGTGTATTTTATTACCAACGAATCATAAGGAGAATCTATCGAGTTTTTGTTAAAGGTTTAGTTCCTGAGCTGACTGGGGTCTGCTCAGCGCTGTTTGTTTGGGACAAGCCTTTATCAAATTTTCGGTAGATAAGTAGTGTAGCCGAAGGTAAGGGCAACGTCCTCCTTCGGCTTTTCTGTTTTATAACGATGCGACGCACACTCTTCATTCTTTTTATTATCGCCGCGGGTCTGTCTGAAAGCTTCAGCCAGTTTGCACACGACCTGCGAATTGTTCAAGAGACTTCCCATTCTGTTGTCGTGGAGTTTCTTCCGAACTAC
Organism: Bacteroidota bacterium; assembly: GCA_035574455.1. Lineage (GTDB taxonomy): Bacteria > Bacteroidota > Ignavibacteria > UBA10030 > UBA10030 > DATLYT01. The sequence continues at coordinate 6,711 of DATLYT010000046.1, read as the reverse complement.
ATCGGAGAATCGAATCTCCAGACCGGACAAAACCGTTTTGAGAGGGGATGGTTCTACGGGGCGATTACTGCACCGGGGATACCGGGCACTCCCTTACTCCGATATCGTGCAACAACTCTTCTCCTGCCCACACATCGTTATTCGCTTCAGGTCTTAGTCTCGGAATATCAGGAACATACAAACATTACCATTCCGTATTATCCTAGACTCGGCGGCGAGGAGATGGGATTCGTTCAGATTCATGAACCCTTGGCTCTGCAGGAACAGCGAGAAAGAGCCCCGCAAGTCACTGTAGAATTGGCGGACCTTGGCCCCTTCTGGCGTTGGTATATCGGAACACTCAAATTCTATCCCGTCCAATACGGCAGTGACGGTCGTTCTGCGCGCGTCTATTCACGGATCGTTGTTCGAATCGATTTCGATGCCGCGCCAGAGGGATTTTCATTAGTACCCGAGAAAGCTCAATGGCCAGCTCCATTGAGCGAACAAAGAACCTTTTCCCAGATAACGGATTCTCCGCTGGCACAGGGAACATGGTACAGGCTCGATATTCGCGAGACCGGCATCTACAAGCTTGACCGTGATTTCTTTACACGAAATGGCATTACGATCAGCGGAAGCATCAACACAGTACGGATCTTTGGAAATGGAGGGACGGAGTTGCCGGAAGACCTTACCGCCCCTCGGCCAAACGGACTTGAGGAGATCCCTCGTCTGATTGTGGACCGGAACAACAACGGGCAATTCGACGCGGACGATTTTGTACTCTTCTACGGTAAGGCAACACGCGGGTGGAAGTACAATCCCCAGCAGAAGATGTTTCGTCATTACATCAATCACTACACCGATACGAGCTCGTACTTTTTGAACGTCGGAGTCTCGGCGGGTCGAGGGATGGATTCTGTCGCTTCGACCAATAGCGCGGGTGCCTACGTTGCGCCGGATTTTCAAGGAAAGGTCTTCATCGAAGAAGAAATCACCAACGGTATCAACTCCGGGCGTCAGTGGGTGGGTCGACTCTTCGATGAAACTTCGCGCTCCCAGACGTTTACCAACCTGTTGCCGGGAATCGTAACGTCCAAGCCCGTCATCTATCGGTATGTACTCCTGAGCCGTTCGGCCTCGGTTGATACATTTCGGGTCTTTGAGAATAACCAGCCGCTCGGTAGTCCTGTTTTAACCTTTCCCATTGATGTTACGTCGATTGAAAATGAATGGCAGTACACGACCCCTGTGATTACGACCTCGATGACCGGAGAGTATCCGGGCGAGCGGAGCGTTCTGCGGTTTACGTTTGGGTTGGGAAGTTCGAGTGCGAAAGGGTGGATTGACTGGCTGGAAATACACTACCGTCGGCGGTTCGAAGCGGTAGGGGATTCTTTAGCCTTTTCTTCGCCCGATACCAATGCTGTGGTCGAGTATAACCTCACGCGGTTTTCCTCCCGGGATGTCTATGTCTTCGATGTTACCGACCATTTCAACGTGCGTCGGATTGTGAATTTGACGTTTAATCCTGCCGACGCGACGACGTTCAAATTCCAGATGCCGCAGACTGCGGGTTCGGTACGGGAGTTCTATGCTGTCGGTCCGAACGGGTTCAAGTCGCCCGCGGCGGTGAAGCGAGTCGCCAACTCCAATCTCCACGGCGTAGCCGACGGTGCAGATTTTATCATCATTTCGCCGCAGGATTTTTTTCCTGCCGCGAATCGTCTCAAAGCACACCGCGAGCGTCCGGGTCCCGAACATCTCAAGACGATGGTTGTGAATATCGAATCCATCTTTAACGAATTCTCCAGCGGCCAGCAGGACCCGACGGCGATTCGCGATTTCCTGAAGTATGCGACGACCGTTTGGCCGACAAAACCGCGCTACGTTCTGTTCTTTGGCGACGGCTCGTTCGACTATAAAGATAACCTGAATCGGCGACAGCGGGATAATTTTATTATTCCGTACGAATCCTTCAATTCTGTTCACCAGATCGATACCTATTCGAGCGACGATTATTTTGTCATGCTGGAACCGAATAACCCACGGATTTCCTTGGCACACGGCAGGATTCCCGTTCGTACGCCGAGCGAAGCCGATGAAGTGGTCTCCAAAATTATCCAATATGAAACCACGGCGCCGTTTGGTTCATGGAGAAATCGCATCACCTTCGTTGCGGATGACGGGTTGACCTCGCGGGGGGATGATGGCAGTCTCCACACGAGCCAGGCCGAGCTTCTCGCTCAGTCCTACACGCCCAATCATTTTGATAAGAGAAAGATTTTCATTATCGAATACCCTACGGTCACGAGTGCAACAGGGCGCCGCAAACCTGAAGCCAACAAGGCTATTGTCGAGGCGATCAACAACGGCACGCTCATTATCAACTACACGGGGCACGGCAATACCAAGATTTGGGCGCACGAGAGGATCTTTGGCGATGAGGAAGATTTCCCGAAGCTCACAAACTACGATAAGCATAACCTGCTTGTTGCTGCGACGTGTGATTTCGCGCGCTGGGATTATCCGCAGGAGCGAAGTGCGGGAGAGAAGATTTTGACTGATCTCCGCGGGGGATCGATTGCCGTCGTAACATCGATTAGAGTGGTTTATTCATTTGAGAATTCACAGTTCAATAACACGCTGTTTCGCTTTGCGTTGGCGAAAGATTCGTTAGGTCGGCCACCGAGGTTAGGTGATGCGATGAAGGCAACCAAACAGCTCCATTATTCATTGAATGACGTTAAGTATCATCTTCTTGGCGATCCCACGATGCGGCTGGCCATTCCCCGTGTGCCTGCCAGTATCGATAGTCTCAACGGAAGGTCTCCGGCAACACAGCTTGTCAGAATTCCAACACTGGGACGCGTCGCGTTTCGGGGTGAGGTGAAACAAACTACGGGAACGCGTTGGGCGGATTTCAACGGCCGAGCCTTGGTCGAGGTGTTTGACGCGAAACGCAGAGTTGTGGTGCCCGAGTGGGGCAATTTCTCGTTCGAGGTTAGTGGCAGTCTGTTGTATCGTGGTGAAGTTTCCGTTGCGTCTGGCTCGTTTCAGGGAGTGTTTCCTATTCCGAAGGATGTTTCGTATAATATCGGTGCTGTTCGTGTTTCCGTCTACGCCTGGAACAACGCGACCGACGGAATGGGGTATACGGAAAACGTCCGCATTGAAGGCACCGATACCACTGCGCCCGTCGATACTACGGGACCGCAGATTCGCGTCTATCTTGATTCCGACGCATTTCGTCCCGGCGACTTTGTGAAACCCGATGCCTTGCTGATGGTCCAACTCTATGACGAAAGTGGAATCAACACCTCGACGGCAGGTATTGGCCACCGTCTCGAAGCGGTGCTCAGCAGTCGTCCGCAGCCGATCGACTTAACGGAGTACTATCGCGGCAATCTCGACACATACCAAAGCGGTGAAGTCGTGTATCCGCTTAGAGGATTACCCGAGGGAAGACACACTCTCATGGTCAGGGGATGGGATATTTACAACAATGCATCGCGGGTGGAGACGTATTTTGAGGTTCGTCTTGCCGCCGAAGAAGCCATCTTCAACGTGCTGAATTTCCCCAACCCGTTTTCCAGCACGACATCCTTTACCTTCCAGCGGACCTCTTCTGAGCCGATTGACGTCGAGATCAAGATTTATACTCTGGCGGGACGGCTGATCGAAAGCCTGGAAATCCCCTCGGTCGTTGACCGCTTCGTCCAGATTCCATGGAACGGCAGAGACAGAGACGGTAACGAGTTAGCCAACGGCGTCTACTTTTACAAAGTGATCACGCGCTCGCTCGACCGGCAGCGAACAAACGAAGTGCTGGGCAAACTGAGTATCTTGCGGTAATCTAATGGAGGAATGAGCGGTTTCATTGCTACAACTGCCCCTTGTTGAATCTCAATCGAAAATAGGCTACTTTAACCCTCGCCCGCACGGTGGCAGTCGTCGGGTGAACATCGTTTAGTGGAGGAAGATCTATGTTACGAAAGTCATTCGCGCTCTCCTTGGTGCTCGTCGCCCTCATAACGGGCCTGCTCCAAGCGCAAGTCTCGACTTCTGCTGTACCGTTTTTGCTGATTGCCCCAAACTCCCGCGCAAGCGGCATGGGTGAGGCAGGCGTCGCGCTTGCCGACGATGCCTGGGCGATCTTCTGGAATCCTGCGGGACTCTCTTTCCAAAAAGGCTCGGAGGTCAGTCTCTCGCACGCCAACTGGCTGCCGAAATTCAACCTGCCCGATTTGTGGATTGCGCACCTCGTGTACAAACAGCATGTAGAGGAATTGGATGGAACGGCGGGTATTGGAGTGACATTTCTGAACCTTGGGGAGATCGCACGTACAGGCTCGGGTGGCCCTGAAATCCTCGAGACGTTTAAGTCGTACGAATTCGCAGTCACGGCGGGATTCGGAACTCAGTTGAGCCAAGACCTCGGCATCGGTCTCAACGCCCGCGTGATTCACAGCCGACTTTCGCCCGTCGGGACAGAAGCAGAGCAAGGCCAGGGAATCGCGACCGGCTTTAGCTTTGACGTCGGCATGCTCTATAAGCCGCGTTCTGTACCGATTCCGTTCACCGATATTGACATCGGCGGTCGATTAAATCTCGGCTTCAACCTCTCCAATATCGGTCCAAGCCTCACGTACATCGACAAAGCGCAGGCCGATCCGCTGCCGATGAATCTCCGGTTTGGACTCAGCGCGAAGGTCATCGAAGACGAGTTTAACAATCTTTCGTACATCATCGACTTCAGTAAAATGCTGATTAAGCGGAACGCCGATGGTACGGCCGACCCGTTCTACAAAGCTTTGTTCACTTCCTGGGCTGACAAGCCGCTCGGAACAGAGTTGCGTGAATTTGTTATCGGTACCGGGTTAGAGTATTGGTACGGCTCTCCGAAGTTTGTAGGGTTGCGCTTGGGGTACTTCTATGAAGATCCCCAATTCGGCAATCGGAAGTTCCTGACGTTCGGAGCCGGTGTCCGCTACGATATGTACGGGTTTGACTTCAGCTACATCGCGGCGTCTGACCAGCATCCTCTCAGCGATACACTCCGCTTCACTCTCCTGATCCTCTGGGGAGGAGCGTCCCTCTAACGTGATGAATGTCGTTCAAGCCATACCTCTTCGAGTTTTGAAGAGGTATGGCGGTTTATTGTTATTCCTGACGCAGCTGGTAGTTTCTCCGTCTCTCCAAAGCCAACAGCCGCGCATCGCCTTCACGCGCACCGTTTCGTCCGCTGCGCACTCCATACAGCCGCGCTCTCTCTCCTCAGTTCCGGACACGGTGCGTGTGTTCGCCATTATGGTGGATTTTCAGGAGGACACCGACCCCCGCACAACCGGCAACGGACGGTTCAACCTGCAGCCGACCAATGTTCGTCTCATCGACCCACCGCCGCATGATTCGGCGTACTTTGCCTACAAGCTGCAGTTTCTCGAAAATTACTTTCGCAAGACATCCAACGGTAAGCTGATTGTCAAAGGAGAGGTCCTCGGCTCGAGGATCACGCTGTCGAAGGCGATGTCTGCTTATTCGCCCGCGAAAGACGGCAGCAACGACCGCCCGCTTGCCGATCTGGTTGTGGAAAGCTGGCGCCGCGCGGACTCACTCTACCCGTCTATCCAATTCGACCGCTACCACGCTTTCATCATCTTCCACGCTGGTGTGGGGCGCGACGTCGATTTAGTCAGTTTGCTCGGATTTGACCCGACGCCGAGCGATATCCCCTCGTTGTATATGGGATTGCCAACGTTGCGGAGATTTTTGAACGACCCAAGCTATGCGGGTGTGCCAGTCAACAACGGGGCGGTGCGCATCACGAATACCATGATCTTACCGGAGACGGAAACGCGTATCATCGAGTCCGGCGGCCGACCGGATACATTACAGCTTGGCATCAACGGTCTCTTAGCGAGTTCGTTCGGAAGTTTTTTGGGCTTGCCGGATCTGTTCGATACCAAAACGGGGCGTTCTGCGATCGGACAATTTGGGCTCATGGATGTGGCGTCGATTTTCGCGTTCGAGGGATTATTCCCTCCCGAACCGTCTGCATGGGAAAAGATTGCTCTTGGTTGGGCTACTCCGGTGACACTGACTGCGGCCTCTCAAAGCATTTCATTGCCGGCCGTTGGATTGACGACGACGGGTGATGATGTTATCTACAAGGTGCCGATCAACTCGCGCGAATACTTTTTGATTGAGAACCGCAACCGCGATCCGCACAGGAACGGCCAGCGTCTGACCGTTGTGGAGAGTGGCCAAATCATCACACGACACTTCAGTAAGGATACCACAGGATTCTCCTTTGGGCGTGGGCGGGGAATCACCGGCAATCTGATTGATGTGGAAGACTTTGATTGGGCGTTACCAGGCTTGTTCGGAACGAACGAAGCGACAGAAGGTGGTGGAATACTGATCTGGCACATCGATGAGGATGTTATCAACAGAAAGCTGTCGGTAAATGAAGTCAACACCGACCCGGCGCGACGAGGCGTGGCGTTAGAAGAAGCAGACGGATCACTCGATATCGGCCAGAGCTACGGCATTTTCAATGCGGGCCTCGGCTCGGAACTCGGTAGCCCGTACGACGCTTGGTTTGAGGGTAACCCGATTGAAATCTATAAGAATGTCTTTGATGATACCTCGATTCCGAACAGCAAAAGCAATACCGGCTCGCGGTCGCTGGTGAGCATCGGCAACTTCAGCCGTCGCGGACCGACA
>DATLYT010000045.1:0-9238 GCA_035574455.1 Bacteroidota bacterium | reverse complement strand
GTTCGGGAAAAAATCGCAACGCTTGTCTCGATTATTGAAACGGATATACGTCAGGCAGGATATAACGTCACCGGCGCGGCGTTTGTCAAGGCAGACACTTCAGAAGTGATTTTCCTCGCCGACTTTAAAAACAACGGTGCCGTCGATACCGTGCGTTACTATTTGAGTAACGGGAACGTGTATCGTAAGGAGAGTTCATTGACGAAGACGACCAGCATTGGGATCGGTCTAACCCGGTTCCGGTTTGACTATTATGATATCACAGGCACCCCGGCGGCCACGCTCAACGACATTCGTTCGGTGAAGTTGATTGTAGCGATGGAGGAGAACTACGAACTGAAACAGATCAGCGATGGGCAGAATTATCGCCCCTCGGCAAAGAGCGAGCACCATTTCTTTCCTCCCAATCTCTAATGACTGCTCGCATGGGGGATTAACGTCATGGGAAACTCAAAAGTGATGTTGTTAGGTGCCGTCACCGTGATTATCGGGATGTATGCACTGAAGATTAAAGAAGCCGACCGCACTGTTGCCACCATCGGCGGCTACCGGGCGTATGAGTATCAGGCGTCAGAGCTTGCCAAAGCCGGGATTGACCTTGCTGTCAACGAGTTGTCGGCGACGTCGAGTCTGTTGTCGGTGAGTCGGACCAAGAAGCTGTTAGGTGGAACGGTGGCCTACACGATCAGCGTTGTGGATTGGGATAAGCAGAAGGTGACGTCGACGGCGACGGTGAACGGGCAGGCAAGGACGTTGATTGCCTATCTTCAGAAGGCGGGTAGTGGGACGGTGGTGGAGGGGAGGAAGAAGAAGAAGTGGAGTCGGTGGGTGACGACGAAGATTTATGTGAAACCGTATCAAGTCAATTGGAAAACCGGAGGAGATACAGCACTTTAACAGAGTGGTGAGAACCGGCGAAAGAAGAAGCCGCGAGGGGAAAGGCTTACTCGCGGCTTCTGGATGTACGTCTCAATTCCTGCCTCCCTGGAGACGTAGATGAAATGTCTCCTTATCATATTTCCTTTCCCAGAAGTTGATTTCCGTGCATTTCGCTTTAGGCGGATGGGTAACAGAGGTTCACGTCCCAAGCCTCCTTTTGCGAGTTAATCTGTTTTGTGCTATTTTGAACTTCACGATTGGGTCCTGTGATTACGGCAAAACAAAAATCTCAACCGCCTGCTCCTCCGGCTGAAAATAAAGAAGCGGCAAAGAACTGTCTGCACGCCGCGGATAAGTTTTTGAAGGAGGGAAACTTCGAGAAAGCGAAGGAGCAGGTCATGAAAGCGAAGGAACTCGACCCTTCGAATGCCTACATCTACGCCTTTCAGGACCGTATAGAATACTTTGAGCAACTGAAGAAAAAGGAAGCCGCGCAACCGAAGCAAGCCACGCCTCCTCCTTCGCCGAAGCCTGAGCCTCCTCCCGTGGCGAAAATCAGCCCGCCGCCGGCACCAGAGCCCAAACCTGTACCTCCGTCACCTCCGGCAGTACAAAAAATGCCCGCGTATACTCCTCCGCCGGCCCCCTCGCCGCTTCCGGAACCACCGGTAACGCCAGCAGAGCCCGCGCAGAAAAAAGAAGAGCCTCATCCGTCGGCACCGATTTTCCAGATGCCGCCTCCCGCTCATGTAGCTGCGACGGAGCCTGTGAAAACGACGACGGCAAGTGCACCGCCACAGCCTCCGCCGAAGGTTGAGCCTCGGCAGGAGATGAAGGTCTCTTCTCCAATTGCTGAAGAGGAACGAGTGGCAAAGTCCGAAACGCAATCGATGTTGATGCAGATGAAGCAGCAGATCGAAGAACTTTCGAGAGCGTTGGACCAAGAGAAGCGAGCGCGAGAGGAAATCTCCTCGCGTCAACTGCAAAGTTACGTCAAGCAGTTCCGTACGGCGTTGGAGAAGGCATGGATGAATGGTGCCCCTCCAGAGAAAGAAGCGCAAGAGCTTCATCAATTAGCAATCTCGTTGGGCATTCCGGAGGATGTCGAACAGTCGACCGCTCGAGAGGTGAAGCTCGAGATGTACAGCAAGGCTGTAAAAGAGATGGTCGCGAAGCGGAAGCTGCTCAAGAGTTCGTCTTCGACGATGGAATGGCTACGCAAAGTCTACCAGGTCAGTTTAACGGAATATTTAGAGAACGAATCGAAATTCTTGCTCGACCTTGTCGCGGATCAGTTCAAAGGCACGTTGCTGTTTGTGACTTCCGACCAGAGCGCGAAAAATTCGCTCGTACCAAAGCTGAAGATGGCCGGCTATGCCGTGGTTTTAGTGCCGAATCCCGAGACTGCGCTGGAAAAGCTAGACAAGATTAATCCCAACATTATTCTCTGTGAAGCAGAGTTTCCCGACGCGAATCTCAGCGGCGTGAAGTTCCTTCATGTGTTACGTGTGAACTCGAAGTTTAATTTCTTGCCGTTCGTTCTGTTGTGTGAGACAAAAGAGATCCCCCAGGTACAATCCTCGGAGCTCAAACCGAACGAAGGCCTTGTGAAAAAGCCCATTGATTTTGATGAACTCTCGACCGTCATGAACGAAAAGCTGGCGCATTTCCGAGAGTACATCTCGTCGCTCTAACATTCCCCAAAGGAGTTCTTTCATGAGTCATGTGGTGTTACTTGCCGAAGATGATGAAGATAATCGCGACCTCGTCAGCTTTGTTGTCAAACGCAGTCGACTGGACATTCAGCTCGAAATTGCTGAAAACGGTCAGGAAGCGGTCGAAAAAGCGATTACGACCAATCCCCATTTGATCCTGATGGATATGCAGATGCCGGTGATGGACGGGTGGACCGCTGTGCCCATTCTGAAAGCGGACGATCGGACCAAGCATATTCCGATCATTGCTTTTACCGCGCAAGCAAAGCCGGAAGATAAACAGCGTACCATGGCGATGGGTTGCGTGGAACATTATACAAAACCGATGGATCCCGAAGAACTCCTCGGCCTGATTCAGAAATATTTGAGCGCGGCTTCGTAGCCGCTTCTCCCGTAGGACGAGGTGCCGCCTCACAACGCTGGGAACATACGTATGGTTAAATCAAAACTCTTCTGGAAAGTTCTTGCCAACTTTGGTCTGTTGTTAGTCATCCTGACCGCGATGACGATCCTTACCCTGCAAGTCCTCTCCCAAATCGAGGGGCGTTTTAGGGTTGCCTCCAGTGATACCGAAGTGCTTGCTAATATCAACCTGTTGCGTCGGGAAATCGTGAACGTCGATCGGGCAGTGGATCAGTACGTTGCGCGTCGGTCGGAAGAGGCAAAAAACGTTTATCGCACCAGCTGGCAGAATTTTGATGTTGTGCAAGCGACCGTGCAGAAACAGCTTTCCGATAGTCTTGCCTACCGGATGAAGCAGGTGCGCGATCTGTTCTTTACATGGATGGAAGTCATCGGTGATAAGAAAATTCTTTTGCGCGATCAAGCCACGAGCGACAAACAGTTGAATGATGGATTGCTTGCGCTATCGCGGTTGGATGCAGAGACGCAATACTTGGCCATCGCGCGCGAGTATCTGAGCGAGATTGCCGAAACCAAGCTCGCATCGCAACGCTCAAGTATCAGCCTGGCGTCGGGTCTCAGCGTCGAATTGCGGAATTTCGTCGAGCTGGTCAACATTCTCGTCGCACTGTTCGCACTCACGCTGGGGTTTGTCCTCACCCGGTCGATCACCAAGCCGGTCGCATTGTTGAAGAAAGGCACGAAGAAGATGATGGAGGGGAACTTCGAGCCGATTCAGCTGAACCGGAAGGACGAACTCGGTGAGTTGGCGGAAGACTTCAACCGCATGTCCGTCATGCTCGGCAACAACTACACGCGGTTGAAGGCATACTCCGAGCTGATTACCACGCTCAACAATCTCGAAACACTGGCAGAAGTCGAGACCAAGAGTTTGCAGCTCTTGTGTGTTCATACGGATTCATCGGTTGGTGCGCTGTACATTCTGGACCAGGATCAACAGGTTTTGAATCTTTCCGCAAGCTATGCCTTGAAGCAACGCGGCAAGATGGTCGAGACGATGGCACTTGGGGAGGGAATACCGGGTGAGTGTGCTGCCCAGCAAAAGATTCTTGAGGTCACAAACATCTCCGAGCCGACGGGGTTTGAGATTTCCGCGGGTCTTGTCGAAATCTACCCGAAAGCCATCATTGCTGTGCCAGTGCTTTTTCAGGATAAGCTGTTGGGTGTCATGGTTCTTGGTTCGACGAAGGGGTTCGGTGAGGTCGAGAAAGATATCATCAACAATTCTGTTCCTCAGATTGGCGTCGCCATTGCCAACGCGATGAACCATGAGCAGACGCGCAGACTTTCGCTGGAGATTGCCAAACGCAACGAAGAGTTGAACTCGAAAAACGCGGAGCTAGAGAAGGCGTACCGCGTGAAGTCAGACTTCCTCTCCAGCATGTCCCACGAATTGCGCACGCCGCTGAATTCGATCATTGGCTTTAGTTCGGTGTTGCTCGGTCAAACCGGCGACCCGCTGACGCCGGACCAACGCATGGCCATCGAAAAAGTGCTCAAAAACGGGAAGCATCTCCTCGAACTGATCAACGATATCCTGGATCTTTCGAAGCTCGAGTCCGGTCGGATGACGGTGAGCGTCGAGACAGAAGAGGTCGCCTCGGTTGTCTCCAACTGCCTGATGCTCACAGAATCACTCTTCCGACAAAAGAAATTGACAGTCAAGGAATACGTCGAACCGAATCTTCCTAAACTGTCTACCGATATTGTCAAAGTCCGTCAAATTTTGATGAATCTCCTCAGCAACGCCGCCAAATTTACCGACCAGGGAGAAGTAGCTGTTAACGTGACGAAGCGAGATGGCATGATTGCGTTTGCCGTGAAGGATTCCGGTATCGGCATCAAAAAAGAACACTACAACATCGTGTTTGAAGAGTTCCGTCAGGTCGATGGCAGCAACACGCGAAAGTACAAGGGCACGGGATTGGGACTTCCGATTTCCCGTAGGCTCGCTCGAATGTTGGGCGGCGACCTCGTTGTGGAAAGCGACTACGGCAAAGGCTCGACATTTATCCTGACGATTCCCCCTGTCTATGTCCCCGCGGGCGACACGGTGGTGTACAAAAAAGAAGAGCCGAAGAAGAAACCGGTCGAGCAGGTTGCCAAAGAAGTTTCTGCCGCAAAAGCACCCGCATCGGCACAGATCCTTTGCATCGATGACGACCCGGATGCCATCGAGATTCTCCGCAAGTACTTAGTGCCCGAAGGGTACTCCGTTGCCAGCGCGCTCTCGGGCGATGAAGGCATCAAGCTCGCACTGAAGTTGAAGCCGTCGCTGATTACGCTGGACATCATGATGCCCCAGAAGGATGGATGGCAAGTATTGCGCGAGTTAAAAGCGGATGCGCGAACGAAGGATATCCCCGTCGTGGTTCACTCGATCATCGACAATAAGCCGTTGGCGATCTCTCTCGGCGCGATCGATATTATTGCCAAGCCGACTGATCCGACACGCCTGCTCTCGTTAGCCAAACAGTATTGTAAATCGAGTGATCAGTTCTTGCTTGTCGTCGATGACAATGAAGACTTTGCCATGGCGATCGAGCGTTTGCTCAAAGAAGATGGTTTTACCGTGAAAGTTGCCCATGACGGTAAGACGGCGCTGGAAGTGCTCAGAAACTCGACGCCCGCGCTCATCCTCCTCGATCTGGTCATGCCGGAGATGGATGGTTTCGGTGTTGTGCGCGAGCTGCAGCAGCATCCCGAGTGGAAGAAAATTCCCGTCGTCATTCTCTCGGGTAAAGATTTAACCGAAACGGAGTGGAAACAATTAAATACACACATCTCAGACTTTGTGAAGAAAGGAAGCATCTCCCACGTCGAGCTGAGACAAACCATTCGAAAGGTTCTCGGCCAGGAAAAATCTGTGGAACTTGCAGAGGTTAAGTAATGGAAGTGATTCCCCAACCCATTGAACCAAAAATTCTTGTTGTTGACGATACCGAGGACAACCTCGACCTTCTCGAGTTTGCCCTGAAGCGTAAGCCGGTCACGATGCTACGTGCGACAAGTGGCGCTGAATGCCTTGCGCTGGCGGAGCGGGAAAATCCTGATGTCATCCTGCTGGATATCCAGATGCCGGAAATGGATGGCTATGAGACGTTCAAGCGGCTCCGTGCGAACTCCAAGACGGCAAAGATTCCTGTGGTGTTCCTGACGGCGCAAAAGAAAGACCCCGAGAGCATCGAGAAGGGGTTAGCACTCGGCGTTGACGAGTATCTGACCAAGCCGATCGACGTCGAAGAACTCTTCGTCCGTACCCGAATGCTTGTGCAGTTGAAGCGGGCACAGGCAGAGCTGGAACGGATGAAAGCAGACTTTATGGCAATGCTCGTGCACGACCTGCGCAGTCCGCTCTCCGGCATCCAAAGCGTTATCAAGTTTATCAAAGAGGTAAGTCAGGAAGGACCTCTCAAAGAGGATTATCTCAAACTCCTTGACGCGGCCGAAGAATCCTCCCACCGAATGTTAGAATTGATCAACGATTTTCTCGACCTCTCGAAGTTTGAAGCAGGCAGTATAGTGTTAGACCGGCAACCGACCTCCATCAAGGAGCTGTTGGGGAGGGTCATCAACCAGATGGAGTTGCAGTTTCAACGACGGAATATTGCAATTAAGACAAATTTTGATGATGATTTGCCACTCGTCAATGTGGACGAGCGAAAAATCGAACAGGTGGCGGTGAATCTGCTGAGCAATGCACTGAAGTTTGCGAAACCGGATACCAGTGTGATCGTTTCGGCTGAGCGAATGAACAATGCGCCGAACGGAGGGCGACCCATGGTACGCGTTAGTATTAGCGATAAGGGGTTGGGGATTCCGGCTCATGAGCTGCCGATGCTGTTCGAACGCTACAAACAGGTCTCGACCGCATCCAAGATTAAGCAAAAGGGAACAGGCCTAGGCCTCGCGATTTGCAAACTCATTGTCGAGGCACACGAAGGAACCATTAGCGCGGAAAGTGAACAGAATCAGTGGACAACATTCCGATTTACTCTACCCGCAGTACACCATTAACGAAGGAAGAAAGCAACCATGCCTGAACGGATTCTAATTGTTGACGACGAAGAAACTCTCCGTCTTTCCATGAAAGCGCGGTTGGAGACCGCGGGTTTCGTTGCCGAAGTCGCTGAGAATGGTGAAGAAGCCCTTGGAAGGATGAAACGTGAGGAGTTTGACGTTGTGCTGATGGATATTAAGATGCCGGGCATGGGTGGCATCGAAGCGCTCCGTCTCTTCAATGAGCTCTTCCCCAAAACGGATGTGGTGATGCTCACAGGATTTGCGGATTTTAGTACAGCGATTGAATGCCTCAAACTTGGAGCAAAGGATTATCTGGTTAAACCGGTCGATGCGACGGAGCTCGTCGCCCGACTCCGGTCACTTGTTCGTTCTCGCTCTTCTGAGCGAGCCCTTCAAGAAACGCGTCGGTCGTTCCTCTCAATGTTGTACATTGACCTTCTCGGTCCATTGCGATCGGCACGGGAATCGATTGAGCGTGTGTTGAAGTCCAACGCCAAACTCAGCGGCGAGCAGCGCGAAGAGCTTTCCAACGCGCTTGCACAATGCGAGAAAATGATCGCCCGCATTCAGGATATGGACGAAGAAATGAAAAGGAGTGGGACCGCAGAAGTTGAATCATCCCGTTAAACGATATACCTTCGTAACGCCCCACTACAATATATCCCGTCTACTATACGGGACAATTACTAGCCCTCGATGCATCAGCCTCTATGACTTCTGAACCACAACGCAAACCGCTGCGGTTTGCATACCATTTTAAGTTCCAGTCCGGCATGGAGCAGAAGTTGGAAATTGAGCTCGATCCTCAAACACTGGAGTTAAAACAATCCTACCCTGAGCAAAAGCCTGAGTGGACAAAGCTCAAATTTAGTCAGTGCGAAAATTGTCCACTTGGTGCCGATGTCGAGTATTGCCCTGTTGCGTTGAACCTTTCTAACGTCGTTGAAACCTTTCAGAAATTCAACTCGTTTGAGCCCGTGCATGTTACCGTGGAAACAAAGGAGCGTACCTATAGCAAGGATACGACCCTCCAAAAGAGTTTGAGCTCGGTTATCGGCATCTACATGGTGACCAGTAATTGTCCGATCATGGACAAGCTCCGACCGATGGCGCAATTTCACCTGCCGTTTGCGTCGGGTCTCGAAACATTTTATCGCTCAGTCTCGATGTACCTCACAGCCCAGTTTTTTCTGAAGCGTCAAGGTAAACAGCCCGACTGGGACCTCAAAAAGCTTGTTGAACTCTACAAGGCGATTTCGATTGTCAACAAGGGGATGGCAGAACGACTTCGTCAAGCGTCCGATAAAGATGCGAATGTGAATGCCGTGGTGATCCTGCATTCGTTGGGTGACGGTGTGCCGTATTTCGTGGAGGGTGGGTTAGCTGAAGTGGAGCATCTTTTTTCGGTGTACACAAAAGAAGAATAAACTTACGACAATTCGTTGAAGCAAAAAATCCCACGCTCCGTGAGGAACGTGGGATTTTTTCTGTACGCCCGGAGGGAGTCCCTGTCCGCCGAAGTTCCAATGCTGTATGTCGAAACGTAGGCGGAGAACCCCCAACTTCCATTTCGACTGAAGTGAGTGTCGTCAGCTAACTTCAGTGTCGAGATGAGAATCCCGCCGCTTGTTGAGCGGGACCTCATTATGGTTTGTACGCCCGGAGGGAGTCGAACCCCCAACCCTCAGATCCGAAGTCTGATGCTCTATCCAGTTGAGCTACGGGCGCATGAGCACGGCATCGAAGTTAGCTAGGTTGCATAGCGGATTGACTACGGATGCGTTTACGAAGAAACTCGGACTGCTTTCACAAGATCGGCGACGGCCGCTTTGAACCGTTCCACAGATTTTGTATAGTCGGCCCGAACTTCCTCTACCCGTTTCGCTGCTTTTTCGGCATCGCTCATCATCTGCAACACTCTACTCACCTGTCCCGCCTGAAATTGAATCTCGCTATTGCAATGTGGACATTGCGCGCTCGCTCGTTTGAAGACTTGCTGTAACGTGAGCGAGAGTCCCTTTTTGCACGAAGGGCAGACAAGTGTGACTTTTTGGAGATCGGCAGGAAGCAAGGGAGGTTCTCCGAGAGTTCATGAAATCAGGAATGTATGTTGTGCGCCTGGAGGGAGTCGAACCCCCAACCTACAGCTCCGTAGGCTGCCGCTCTATCCAGTTGAGCTACAGGCGCGTCTCTCGACG
>DATLYT010000044.1:0-7758 GCA_035574455.1 Bacteroidota bacterium | reverse complement strand
CCCGCCATGATAACAGCCGGCGCACCGACGGAACCCGTGGCGCGTGTCAGGCTACCGGCATACGCAACGCCCCAGAACCGAATCGATTCGCCCAGGAGCGTCGCCGCAAGTCCAATCACAACACTTTGCGTTGTTGGCTCTGCAAAGATGAGCATGACGATAATAAACGGAATCGGGGTGTAGCTGCGATACCGAAAGAGCAGCTGACGAATGTCTATGGTCGATGTCTCCACGATCATCCTTGCATGAACAGATCGCGCCGGGCCATTTCTGCCTCCCGCCGTTTTCGAATACGACGCCGGTGAAGAATTCTCTCCAGCCTCGCTTGCACGTCGCCAAAGTGCCGAAACTCGTGGTACGTAATGTTCTGCTGCTGGCAGTACACCAGCAAACTATGTTTGGCAAACACGATGTCTGCATACCTCACCGGACAGCGGTCGGAAATTCCATCACCCACGTAGACGATGATATCCTCATCGCCCGAGAGGGTAACGAGATGATTCCGTTTGCAGTTTCCGCAGATGTCGCACTCGGCATCCCGGTAAGGGAACGAAGGGACGAGCGATGTCTTGCCGTTATGGATAATGAACTCTGCGTGGTTGGCAAACCATCGCAAGTGTCCCAGCCGGTGGTTTTCCAGAATGCGGCGGACGTAAACATCCAACCCATCGCTGACGATCGTGACAGGGATTTCGTGCGATGTACAGAAATCCACAAACGCTGGAAAATGTGAATCGACCTTGAACTGGTCGACAAACGCGATCAACTCCTTTTCCGTAATGTTCGGTATCGCCGCGCATTCTTGCGCGAGACACTCCCTCGCATTGATCTCACCGTTGAGATACCGCTGAACAATCTGCACCGCCTGCTCGCCGGCGAACGTGCGGAACAGCTGGTTGCCAACATCCTGAGTGGCGACGGTGCCGTCAAAATCGCAAAAGACGCGTAGCATGGTGAGGTCGTATCTTGAGCGCGTGCCGAACGGCTAACTCGGCACGGCTTCGTTAAAGCGCACCGAAACAATCTTTGACACACCTTCTTCTTCCATCGTCACGCCGTAGAGAGCGTTCGCGGCCTCCATCGTGCGCTTGTTGTGGGTCACGATGATGAACTGTGTGTTGTCCGAGAATTTCCGCAGAATGCGAGTGAAGCGGTCGATGTTCGTGTCATCCAGAGGAGCGTCAACTTCATCCAGGATGCAGAACGGGCTTGGTTTTACTAGGTAAATAGCGAAGAGCAGCGCGATGGCCGTCAGCGTTTTCTCACCGCCCGAGAGCAGGTCGATGGAGGTTGGCCGCTTGCCGCGCGGCTTCGCGACGATTTCAATACGGGCTTCGAGCGGGTCGACCCCCTCTTCCAGCCGAAGGTCGCATTCATCACCTTCGTCGAACAGACCCTTGAACGTCGCAATGAAGTTCTCGCGAATCTTCTCGAACGTTTCGAGGAACAATCGCTGCGCCGTTGTGTTGATCTCGTCGATGGTAGCGAGCAGCGTTTTCTCGGACTCCATCAGATCGTTTCGTTGAGCGTTGACAAAATCGAGTCGCTCCTTTTCACTCTTGTATTCTTCGAATGCTGCAAAGTTCACCGGACCGAGGCTTCGAATCTTTTCCTTCGTCGCGCGGACCTCTTCCCTTGCCGCGGCAAAGTCGTACTGCTCGTTGTCGGAAAACTCTTGCAACGTCAGCTCTATGTCGAACTCCTCTTTCGCCCGCCCTTTCAGGCTCTCCGCTTTCATGGAGAGTTCCTGCAACTTGATTTCGAGGTCGTGCGTCGCCTGCAGTCGTCCCTCGTGCTTTTGCCTCTCGTCTTTCAGTTTGAGTTCGATCTCGTGCACCTGACCACGTTTCGCCGTCAACTCCTCATCAGCGGCGAGCTTCTTTTCTTTCAGAGCGTCAAGTTCTGCGCGTGTAGCAATCAAAAGCTCCTCCGTCTCCCTCATCTCCTCTGCAAGACGGTCGATTTCCTCTTTCGCCGCGGCAATATCGGCTGTGCGTTGGTCGAACGTTTCCGAGAGCGTTTGAATGCGCGACGTGACGTGTTCAATTTCCTGTTGAATGCTCCGTTCTTCCGACTTCAGTGAGAGCACCGCCACATGCGCTTCGTTCGCCATGCGCGAGTATTCATTCCACTCTGCCTCCATTCCCTCCAGCTCGTTGGAGATAACGCCGACTCGACGTTCGGCATCGCTCTTCTCCTGTTCCGAGGATTCAATGCTCGGAAGGAGCGTATCGAGTTCCGCTTTCAGCTGTTGAATCTCTTGCTCGATGCGCTCGCGTTCAGCCTCATTGCGCTGGATGTTCTCATACGCTCGCTTCTTCTCAAACTCCAATTGCGCGATACGAACTTCCACCGTTGTCGTCTGCTGTTCGATTGCCCGAGCCTCTTCCGTGAGCTTTTTCAGGTCAATCTTTGCATGCTCGATGGATTTTGCAGAAATCTCTTCGAGGAGCTTCGCGCGCTCTTCCTCCAGCACGCGAATTTCTTCTTCCAACTCTTCGAGTTGGGACTTCCGACCGATATGGCCGCCTTCATCCTGGCGGACACTCCCACCCCGTAGCACACCGCTGCCGGTGATAATCTCACCTTCGAGCGTTACACACCGCACACCCGGTTGTTCGCGCACGATTTGGAGTGCACGATCCACAGAGTCAACGACCAATGTGCTGTCGAGCAGGAAGATAAAGAGATTGCGGAACCTCACGTCGCACCGAACGAGGTCGGTGGCCCAGCCCAGCACGCCGCCGTCCGTGTACATCGGCCGATGGGTTGTGAGCTGCGGGACACGGTCGAGGCAGATAAACGTCGCCTTCCCTTTTTGACTTTTCTTGAGCAATTCGATGGCGGAGTAGGCCTGATCGGTGTTCTCCACCACGACGTAGCCGGAAGCTTCACCCAGCGCCGCTTCGATGGCCACACGATACAGGGGGTCGGCCGTCACCGCTTCGCCAACGGTGGTTTGAATCGTCGGATTCCACTCATCAGTTGTGATCAAATAACGCGCACCCTCCGGTACTCCTTCAAAGCTTTCAATCATGCCTTTGAGGAAATCCATCTTCGAACGCTTGCGGTCGATCGCGCTGCGAAGTTCAAACTCGCGATTCCGGAGCGCTTCGACTTCTGCCTGCAACGTGTTCTTCAGCGCTTCCATCTGATGTACGCGGACTTCCGCTTCGGCGAATTTACGACGAAGCTCTTTGTCCTCCGCCGTCAGATAGGCGACACGCTCCGCGCTCTGCTCGATTTCCTTGGCAAAGATCTGATTCTCTTCCGCCGTGTATTCGATGCGGCCGCGGAGGTTTTCAATACGCGCCTTGGCTTGGCTTTCGCGATTTCTCAGTTCCGACAGGCGGTGCAACAACGCAATGACGTTTTCCTGCGCCGCCTTCTGCTCGCTTTTCTTCGCGGCAAGCTGTCGCTCGAAGTCATCAAGCGCCTGTTTCTTTTGCTGATAGGTGTGCTCGGCTTGTGTGATAGAGTCGCGGACCTGGTTCAGGCGCTCCAACAACTCTTCTTGCTTTCGTTCCATCGTCTCGCGGTCTTCGCGCAGCTTCACTTTGTCGCGCTCGTATCGCTCGACGTTAGCCTTCAACGACCGCGTACGTTCTTTGCCCGTCGCAATCGTTTGTTCCGCCGCGTGGATCTTCGCTTGCTGTTCACTCAGCACAGTTTGTGTTTCACTGACGCGCTGTTCGATCTCCCGCATCTCCGCGCGCAGGACTTCCAGTAGTGCTTCTTCCTGTGCAATTTCGACATCGATCTTCGTTTTCTCCGTCACTGCCACGTCGAGCTGTTGCCTGAGCGGCTCCATCTTTGCAACGATCGACGCGTACTCCCGCGCCATCAATTCCTTCTCCAACGTCTGCAGGTGCTGAGCAAGTTTATTATACCGCTCAGCCTTTTGTGCCTGCCGCTCGAGAGAATTGACCGCTTTCTGGACTTCCCGCACAATGTCGTTCACGCGCGTGAGGTCGTGCTGAACATTTTCCAACCGGCGAAGGGTTTCCTTGCGGCGAAACTTATACTTCGTCACCCCTGCGGCTTCCTCGAACAATCTCCGCCGCTCATCTGCCTTGTCGCTGAGGATCGTCTCTACCATCTTCAGCTCGATGACGGAGTAGGCATCGGACCCCATACCGGTATCCATGAAGAGGTCGCGGATGTCCTTCAAACGGCAGAGCGTTTTGTTCAGGTAATACTCCCCTTCGCCTGAACGGTAGACCCTGCGCGTAATGGTCACTTCGGAAAATTCCGTCGGGAGAATGCCCTTGGTGTTTTCGATGGTGAGCGAAACCTCAGCCATACTCAGTGGCTTTCGGGCTTTGGTGCCGTTGAAAATGACATCCTCCATCTTGTCGCTCCGGAGGGTCGTCGGCCGCTGCTCACCCAGTGCCCACCGAATAGCATCCACCACGTTTGTTTTGCCACAGCCATTGGGGCCTACGATGGCCGTCATCCCGGCGTCGAAGGTCAGATGGACCTTCTGGGCAAACGACTTAAAGCCAAAGATTTCGATCTTTTTAAGATACATTATCCAAGACTTTTTGTGATGTGGATGAAGAATTCAATGTAGGCACTCAACGCATACGCCGCATCGTAGTAGAATCCGACTCCTGCCAAACAGAGAACGCAAAACAGAATACCGCCGGTGTACGCTTTCAGGGGACTGACATCGTAAATGACCGAGACACCTTTCAGGACCCGGAACAGCGCCCACAACACAAACAACGCTATCAAAACCAGGAGAGGAACGATGTACGCCGGGGTCTCGAGGAGCTTGAGGAGAAGCATTCCGGGAAAAATGAGAAAGACAAGCGGCAGTGCACCCCACACCGTAATGGAATAGGCGTGGTACCAGAAGATTTTCGTGCGAGCAATCGTGGCAAACAGTTTGACCAACACGGTCACAACCACCAGCAGCAGGAAGAACACGATCGTAAACACCCCGATGCCGGTGAAGAGATTCCACGCGGCGATGATTAACTGTTGCTTTGCCCAATCGGAAACAAAGAACTGGGTCAGCGCGAAATCCACCTCAGTGTAGGTGCGGAACTGATAAAGAAAACTGGCAACGACAACTGCCAGCGTCATCGAAATCGTCACGGAGAGCAACAGGGTATGCCCACTGGCAACGGCGTGCAGATCTCTCAAATCGGCAAAAAAGTTGTACGGTCTCAGCAACGAACGACCGAAGCATTCTGCAAAGCGACGATTGTAATGAAGAAAATACGCGAGCACAAAGATGACCGTCAGCCCGAACACCAGCGGGGCTGCGGGGAACGACGCGCGATAACTTCCGATCGGGAGCGAAGAGAGTTTCTCCTCGTTATACAGCGAACGGACAACCTCGTATGCTAAACGCTTCTCACGTGCTGCGCTCACCAGTCCTACCGGATGAATGTAGGGATCGCCGAGGTTCACCGTCATAATCGGACGGTCGCCGCGCCAATCGGCAAATGATTCGACGAAACTGCCCGCGTAGTTCAGCTCCTTGATAATGCGGTAGCGAAGTTCAAAGAATCTCGCTTGGGCTTCCTCCGAGAGCGGATCGCTGTAGCCCTTTCGATTGCCATGTTCAACTTCACGACCGTACCGGAGGACGACCGCGGGAAGTTCTTCGTATCGATCTCTCCACTGTTGAAGAATATCGCGAAACTGTTTTTCATCTCCTGACGGCGGAGTAAGCGCAGCGAAGTCCACCAGACTTACACAGATATCATTCGCGATCATACGCGTGCCCAAGTACGTTGGGCGATGGTCGAGCGACCGCATCGTCGCGGTCATCGTCTCCACAAACTTTCGTGCGCGCAGGTCGGATGTATCGAACTCACTCCCCACCCCCCACGCGAGCACAGAAACTTGATGCCGGTCGCGCTGAATCATCTCACGCACGGCTGTCTCCGCGAGGACGTGAACATGGTCCTCCGCAAGAATCGCGGCGGGAACATTCCACACCGGAATCTCCTCGAGCGCCAACAATCCGTACCGACTGCAGAGGTTCAGCATGTACGGGTGCGGCGGATGGAACGCAAACCGTACGGCATTCGCCCCCAGTGTTTTGATCAGCGCAATATCTTTCTCCATCTGCTCGTACGTCAGTGCAGAGCCGTACGTGGGAGAATCCTCATGCCAGACCACACCCCGAAGAACCGTTTTCTTCCCATTCAACAGAATCGTTCGGTTTTCGAGGGAAACCTTCGAAAACCCGATCGTCCGTTCGACCTCGTCCACCGACCGTCTCTGTGCTCCCGTCCCTTCCACAAGACTCACTTTAAGCCTGTATAATTCGGGCGTTTCGGGGCTCCAGAGCTTTGCATTTGCAACGGAGAGGGATGATTGCACTTCCACCACTCGATTTTGGCCTACCGTTACCGGAATGGCTTGGGATTGAGCCACAAGAGCATTCGTAATCTTGTCGAACAACTCGACTTGAACCGAATACGTTTTCTCCTCCGCAGGCTGAGCGGCTTCACCTTTGCCACTCGTGACCGTCGCGAGCACGCGCACGGATGCCTGACGAAAATCGCTGGCAACGTCGGTGCGGATATTCAGTCCATCGATCCACGTCCGCGGAGTCGAGAGCAGGTAGACGTCGCGATAAATACCGCCGTAATTCCTCCAGCCCCAAATCTGTTTTCGAACCGGCAACGTGGAGCGAGTGCCCAGTTCGTTCCGCACGATAATCTGAATAACGTTCTCCGAGCCCAGCCGCAGTGCCGTCTCGGGTATTTCAAACTCGAACGACGTGTAACCGCCAACGTGTCTGCCGATGAATTGATCGTTCACCAACACTTCCGCTTCGTAGTTAATGCCAAGCGCCACGAACTTCAGAGCGCGCTGTGTCAGGGTTTCCTCATCGACCGAGAATTTCCGCAGAAAGACTATCTCGCCTTCATAATTGAACGCGCTCGGAACTTTTACAGCCGACCAATTCTGCCGGTCGAACGAATAGGACCATTCACCGTTCAGGTCAATTTTTTTCCGGGTCGGCGTATCGGGGTGCAAACCGACGTCAGAACCTCTCTGGATCGGCTGGCCATTTTCGTAGACCGTAACTTGACTCAATAAAGGGAAAGCGAAAAGAAAGAGTAGGAAAACCGTGGGGAGGATATACGTATTCGACGTATGAACCAAGTTTTTCAACCGGTTGTAAGAAGAAAAAGACCACGCTGTTGTTAGGGCGTGGTGCGCGGAAGTTGACCGAAATATAATACAAAAGTGCCCGGAAAGCAATAAGAATTGCCGACTTCCATAAGCTAAGAGGCCTAATTACCATGTGTTTATAGGCGGTTAGAAGAAGGTCTTGAAGCATCGCATGTCAAGCACAATAGAAATGTAATGGAGTACAATTAACTGGCCAGTTAAATCTTAAGGAGAATACAATGTTCTTAGACATGAACTTGCTACGGCCGCCTCATTTTACTTGACAAAATCTTGGACTTTTTTTAACCTGCCGCCAAGCAACGAAGCCACAAACTCCACAACCACACGTTAAACACCGATGCACCGCCTTGCCAATCCACTGCGGCAAGTATCTGTTCTCCTGTTCTTTGCGCTGATTTCTACGAGCGTGTTTGGGCAAACAACCATTCGTGAACGAGTCGAGATCCAACCGAAGGTCCAGCAATCAGTCTTTTCCCACAGCAGCTCCTCATCGGTGCTCCATCAAGTCGACGCGAGCAAAGCCGCAGTAAGTCTCCCTGGCGTCACCCTCACCGTCACCGGTGTCAGTGTCAACGTTCCTTCCTTGCCCTTTCC
>DATLYT010000043.1:0-25866 GCA_035574455.1 Bacteroidota bacterium | reverse complement strand
GTGGGTGCACCTCGACATTGCCGGCACAGCAATACTGGAAGAGTCCGGCGACTATACGCCGAAAGGTGGATCGGGCGTTGGCGTGCGGCTCTTAACAGAGTTTTTGAAAAACTGGAAGTAGCACTTCTCTTGGGTTCTTGGTATCTTTTCTCAGAAGAAACCTGCGCTCATGCTCACTTCTTACTCCACGGTGGAACACGACCTCGCATCCCGCGTTAAGGGCGAATGCTTCTTTGAGACCGAAATGCGAGACCGGTACAGCATGGCCGCGTCGTGGTACAAGATTCGGCCGGTGGGTGTCGTTATTCCAAAGGACGCGGAGGATGTTGAGGCGGTCGTCAGGTATTGCGCGGAGAATGAGATTCCGCTGATCCCTCGAGGTGCCGGGACCGGCCTGGCAGGACAAGCCATAGGGATGGGAATCATTCTGGAGTTTACCAAATGGATGAATCGCATCCAACACGCCGACAACCGAACAGCGACAGTTCAAGCGGGGGTGGTACTGAATACCCTGAATCAAGCACTCGCTGCTCGAGGCGTCTTCTTCCCCATCGATCCAGCGAGCGGGAGCCTCTGCACCATTGGCGGAATGATCGCCACGAACGCAGCCGGAGCTCATGGTCTCAAATACGGCGCTACCAAGGACCACATTGTGAACTTAGATGTCGTGCTTTCGAGCGGCGAGCGGGTTATTATTGGGCCAGAGAAAACAGATGCTTATCCAACGCTCTCTCGTTTGCGTCGCTCACTCGAAGACCTCCTCCTCCCTCACCGTCAGCTCATTGCTTCCCGCTTTCCTCGCGTTGCCAAGAACTCTTCCGGGTATAATCTTGTAGACGCTCTCGCCAGCGACGATATCGATATCCGGAAACTGCTTGTCGGCTCCGAGGGGACACTCGCCGTCATCGTCGGCGCAACACTCCAACTCTCTCCCCTGCCCAAACATCGGACTGGTGCTCTGGCCTATTTTGCCGATTATGAGTCGACCGTTGACGCGACGGTCAAGGCACTGGAGCTTCAACCTGCGGCTATTGAGATTCTGGACCGGACCTATTTTTCTCTTGGCAAACAACTCAGCGAGAGTGTCCGGCGACTCCTCCGGCCGGAAGCCCAAACGATGCTCTACTTCGAGTTTGAAGGCGACGAACTCCAGGACATCCAAGACACCTCGCAACGCTTAGGTGCCATGTTGCAGCAGTTTCGTCCACTTGATTTCATCGCGCTCCAGGCACCCGATGAGCGCGCCTCGTTTTGGAATCTTCGGGAAGAAGTTTCCAAGCAGCTCAACCTGACGGATACGTTCGGCAAGTCTTCGTTTATCGAAGACATTACCGTGCCCATCCGTGCCTTGCCGCAATATGTTCGTGGACTGAGCGAGATTCTGAATCGCTACGCGATCCCTTTCTCCGTGTACGGCCACGCCGGTGCGGGCAACATCCACTGCGCAACCTTTGTTGATCTCGCAAATCCCAACCATTACCGTGCCATCGACCTCATCGCTGCGGAAGTCAACGATCTCGCGATCTCACTCGGTGGAACTCTTTCCGGCGAGCACGGCGATGGATATGTCCGCACGCCATTCCTCGAACGCCTGTATGGTGAAGAGGTCTATACACTGTTCAAAGACGTCAAACGGCTGTTTGATCCAAAGAATATCCTCAATCCCGGCAAGATCGTCGGGCAACAGAATACGACAATTCTCCATGACCTTGCATTTGCATAGACTGCTACTGTTCTTTGCGCTGGTTCCACTGTGTGTCGTTGCTCAGGTGCGGCCGGAGCTCGACCCAGAATTTCGCCAGAACCTTCCCCTCTCATACGAAGCGATTCCATTCTACAGCATCGACACCAGTGTGGCGCTGGTGAATCTCCATTACCGCATCAGCCAACGCTTCTTCGTCTTTGTAAAGAATCCGGACGACCCCGAACGATTTTTAGCGAAGGGGGAATTGATGGTGGAATTACGTAACAGTCAGGATATCGCCGTCGCACGGGAGATCCGGCAGATTCGCATTATCCGACAATCACAACCGCAGGAAAAAGAGCAGCTTCCCGACGTGCAGGGAGCGTTTTCGTTTAAAGTCCCGGAAGGCGAATACACAGTGATCTTCAGTTTAGACGACCGCGAGTCCGGACGCTCATTCCTCGACCGAAACAAAAAAGTCACCACCAAAAAAGCCGAGCTACAACTGCTGGAGCTTTCCTATCCGATGTTTGCCCTTCTCCAGCACGTCGATGCGCAGGAACACAAAACACAGATCATCCCCTTCAACCGCGGCACGGACGTCAGCTTCGGTGGGCAAGGGGGATTCGTGTACCAGCTCTACCTCCCCGACAGCCATCCGCTCCAGGTTCAGTGGAAAATTCAGCGCCAGCGCGGTCCGCTGATGGACTGGTTCCCATCGTTCTCCGGTGATTCCTACACGCTCATGAATGGTTTCCTTGTTCTCGAGAAACAGGAACAGGAAGTGCTGTATTCGGTTCAGCAGAACGCCCCGCCGGGCTGGAAAGTGCTGTACGTAACGCTCCCCATCGAAAAACTCGAACCCGGGGGGTACCGATTGGACATCGAAATTTCTTCCGGTCAGGTAAAGTCGTCCAAGCAATATAATTTCCAGGTCCAATGGTTAAACCGACCTTCTTCGTTGATGAATGTTCAACTCGCCATCGACGCCCTGCGGCATATCGCCACAGAGGAACAGCTTTCAAAGATGCAAACCGGGTCGATGGAACGGAACATCAAAGCCTTCTACGAATTTTGGAGAACAAAAGATCCTGATACGACAACAGCGTACAACGAAGTGCTGGTCGAATACTACCGCCGCGTCGACGAAGCGGTGAGCCGCTTCTCAACGCTGAGCGGGCAAGATGGCTACCGAACTGACCGCGGCCGCATCTTTATTCTTTATGGGACGCCTACCCGCATCGAAAAATATCTTCCGCCGGGTGAAGTCCCCCGCGAAGTCTGGATTTATGAACGTCTGAAAAAGAAGTTCACCTTTATCGACCGATACAAAGCGGGTGCTTTCATCCTCGTCTCCGTGGAGAATTTATGAAACCTGTCATTGCCATCACCATCGGCGATTTTAATGGTATCGGACCCGAGGTTGCTCTGAAAGCCGCAGCACATCCTGCCGTGCGAAAGATTTGTGTTCCCTTGCTCGTCGGCCCCCTAAACGTCTTCGAGCATCTTGCGGCGAAACTTAAAGTGAGGCTGAAGCTGCAGAAAGCTATCTTTCCGGTTCCGCGAAACACAACAACGTATGTCGTCGATGTTGGAGACGGCATCTGGGCGGATGTTCAGCCGGGCATTGTCTCACGCGCGGCAGGAAAATCGGCCGGCGCCGCCATCGAGCGGGCCGTTGAATTATGCGTTCAACGAGAGGCGCACGCGATGGTGACCGCTCCCGTCTCCAAACAAGCACTCCGACTCGCCGGGTATGATTTCCCGGGCCAAACGGAAATGATCACACTGCTCAGTCGCTCATCCCGCGTAGCCATGATGCTTGTTTCCGACGTGATGCGCGTGGGACTTGTCACCATTCACCTCCCCGTGTCGTCAATTTTACAAAACCTGACAAAAGAGAAGATCGTGGAGAAGGCGACGGTTGTTCACGAGGCACTCCGTACACATTACGGGATCAAAAATCCACAGATTGCCGTACTCGGGTTGAATCCGCATGCTGGAGAGAACGGCGCGATCGGCAGTGAGGAAACGACGATCATCAAACCGGCTATCGAAGAACTTCGTTCTTCCGCGATTGAAGTGGAAGGCCCCTTCGCAGCCGACGCCTTCTTCGGAAAGAAAGCGTACCGAGACTATGACGCCGTGCTCGCCATGTATCATGACCAGGGTTTGATTCCGCTGAAAATGAGCTCGTTCGGCAAAGCGGTAAACTTCTCTGCCGGACTTAAGATCATTCGAACATCACCAGACCATGGAACAGCATTCGATATCGCTGGAAAGGGAAGGGCTGACATCTCCAGCATGGTTGAAGCAATCAAATTGGCCGTAAAGTTCTCGAACAATCAATCGAAGTCGAAATAGTCGCGCTATGGAAACGATCATCGAGCTCAAAGACGTTACCGTATCGTTCAACGGCCAGACGGTGTTGGACAAGGTGAACTTTTCCATGCGAAACGGAGAATTCGTTTACCTCGTCGGCCAGACAGGCGCCGGAAAAAGCTCATTGCTGCGGTTGATTTATATGGATCTTGCGGCGAATGCCGGGCAGGTACAGGTGTCGGGGTTCGATGCATCGACAATCAAGCGTCGTTCCGTACCGTTACTGCGGAGACGTTTGGGGATTGTGTTTCAGGATTTTAAGCTCTTGCCCGATAGAGATGTGTTCGAGAATGTTGCATTCGCCCTGTACGTTACGAACACACCGAGCAGCGAAATCAAGAAGCGGACGCTCCTCGCGCTCGCTGATGTCGGCCTGAGCCACAAACGCAACCAGATGCCGCATGAGCTTTCTGGAGGAGAGCAGCAGCGCGTCGTCATCGCGAGGGCTTTAGTGAATTCGCCGACCCTGCTTTTGGCCGACGAACCCACCGGCAATCTCGACCCTACCTCCTCTGCAGAGATTATGGAACTGCTCAAGAAAATCAATCTCCGCGGTACCGCAGTGCTCATGGCCACACACAATTACGAGTTAGTGCGACGGTACCCGGCGAGAATCGTTCAGTTGAAAGAGGGAAAGTTGTTCGAGGTGGAATTACGAGAACGAAGACAAAGCTGAGCGACGGTTTTTGAGTGATCTGTTTCCCGTTTCTGGTCGATGACCTTATCCTCGAAACCGGCAACTCGAAACACCAAACACACTACCTCACCTGCTCCACCCGCTTCACATCCTGAAGAGCTAACATGAGCGCTCGTTCGATGCCGGCACGGAGGGTCATGATCGACATCGGACATTGTACACAAGAGCCCGTGAGTCGCACTTCTACAATTCCATCCTCGGTCACCCGCACGAGTTCCACATCTCCGCCGTCTTCCTGCAAGTAGGGGCGGATTTTCATCAAGCTGGCCTCGACGAGCTCTGGTGTTAGCATCTATGAATTTGCGCCGATGAGAATCTCCACTTTCGGGAGCGGAGGCGCCATTACATTCTGAATGCTAATCTGAGCGGCAAGATTCCGTGCGATGGAACGAAATGTCTGCGCGTAGGGAGCGTCCGGATCGGCAATCACGACGGGCTTCCCCTGGTCGCCGCCGACTCGGATGGCAGTGTTTATCGGAATTTCTCCTAAGAACGGTACGTTCAACTCTGCCGCTGTTTTACTTCCGCCACCGCTATCGAAAATGTTCTCCCTCTGGCCGCAATGACTGCAGATAAAGTAGCTCATGTTTTCGATGATGCCCATAACCGGTACATGAACCTTCGTAAACATCACCAGCCCTTTGCGGGCATCGGCTAAGGCAACATCCTGCGGCGTCGTCACAATGACCGCACCGGTAAGCGGGATGGTTTGAACGAGTGTCAGCTGAATATCTCCCGTCCCCGGTGGCAGGTCGAAAACGAGGTAATCCAACTCACCCCACTCAACGTCTCCCATAAACTGCTTCACGGCTCCGCTTGCCATCGGGCCACGCCAGATAACCGCCTGCATCGGGTCGACGAGGAAACCAATCGACATCACCTTGACGCCGTATTTTTCGAGTGGAATGAGCTTATTGTTGACTACCCTTGGCCGCTCGTTAATGCCGAACATGAGCGGCGCGCTGGGGCCGTAAACGTCCGCATCAACTAAGCCAACCTTCGCCCCGTCCATGGTAAGAGCAACCGCAAGGTTTACCGCCACGGTAGATTTTCCGACGCCGCCTTTTCCGCTGGCTACGGCAATCGTGTTCTTGACACCGGGCAAAATTGCCTCTTTTTGGCTATTGACGTGCGCGATGACGTCCGAGGTCATCTGGATATCGATCTTCCCGACGCCCTCGATGTTTCGTCGGATGGCTTGCTCACATTGAGCGATAAACTGATCTCGCACGGGACAGGACGGTGTGGTGAGCTGGAGGATAAATGAGACATCGTTGCCCTTGATGGTAAGGTTCTTGACAAAGCCGAGGGTAACGATGTCGCGATGGAGGTCGGGATCCTGGACAAGTCGTAGGGCATCTAAGACGTTTTCTTCTGTTAATTTCGGCATTCTCTCCTCATGTGAATTGAATCGGTGTAACTCAAGATACTGAAATAATGAACGAGAAACAATGAAGGAGCGTTCCAGCTGGAAGTGTTACTTACGATAAATATCTTTCCGGTGAAGACAGTGCAAAATCACAACCCGTTTTTCTCCATCTTCAATCAGATATCGAATGCGATAATCACCAACACGCAAACGGTATTCATGATCAAAACCCTTGAGCTTCACGCATCCTACAGGGCGGGGTATTTCTCGAAGAGAAAGAATGCGTTGAATCAGATTTTGGCGGATGGAATTGGGTAAGGCATCCAGTTGCTTTTGAACTGGTTTTGGAAGAAGAACGGTATATCCCATCGTCAGGACCGTTTACCGGAGATATACTCTTCGGCAGTTACATAGTCCTTGGCACGATAGGCAACACGGGCTTCATGGATTTGTGCTTTGATGTCAGGATCTTTCTCGTAGAAAGATTCTTCTGCCTGTTCAAGTTGCTCATGCAGCACTTCGAACAGTTTGAGCTTCTCTTTTGGAGAAAGTGCAGAGATGGTTTGCAGTAGAGACTCTAAGGACACAGAGGCTTGAGATTCGCTCATGATTGACTCTCCTCACACACCTGAAATTCTAACCTAACTATGAGATATATTAGCTATTCACAGGAACAAAATCAAACTCATTCAGCCGAAAGTAGCCGTAGGCTTGGACGTCACGGACTACTCCGTGCCTGCGCGCCGAAGCGTACGTTCCGGCGCGTTCGCCTTCCACAACCACGTTGTGCGTTCAATGGACAGCCAGGAGCGACGTATGCATCTTTGCTGTCACGGTATGCCCGCTCGACAAGTCACCCGCCAGAACCTGCCCGCCCGCCAGACCGAAGGCGGGCTGGCCTACAGCATTCAGGCGGGCGAGTAGCGGGCTGATTCGGCCGAGGACCGTGACGGCCCAGCAACACGTACCACTACCCCATCACAGAAAAGGAACCTACCCTTTGATCACTCCTACCGGTATCATCTTTGCTACTTTTTTCGCGATACCCGCGTTGTGCACAACCTCGACAACCTGACTCACATCCTTGTACGCATCGGGCTTTTCTTCCGTCAGGCCGCTCTTCGATGCCCCACGGACGTGGATGCCCTTTTCTCGTAACTCCTTGATCAACTGCTCTGCCGTGATGTTCTTCTTTGCAGCATGGCGACTCATGGCACGCCCCGCGCCGTGGCAGGATGAGCCAAACGTCTCTTCCATCGCTCGCTCCGTACCCACGAGCACGTACGAACAGGTGCCCATGCTACCAGGGATAAGCACGGGCTGTCCAACTTCGTAGTAATCTTTCGGCAATTCTGGACGATGCTTTGGGAATGCCCGCGTGGCGCCTTTTCGATGAACAAGAACTTTTCTCGGCTTACCATCGACCATATGCACTTCTTCTTTGGCGATGTTATGGCAAACATCGTAGACAACCTTGAGATCGCCACGTCCGAGTACTCGTTGAAACGCTTCCCGCGTCCAGTGCGTCATCATTTGGCGATTGGCGAAGGCAAAGTTAGCCGCAGCCGCCATGGCTTTGAGATAATTCTGACCTTCCGGCGACTTGATCGGCACGCAGGCAAGCTGGCGGTCGACAATCCGGATGTTATACTTCTTCATTGCACTCTGCATGATTTCTAAGTAATCGGTGCAGACCTGATGTCCCAACCCACGGGAGCCGCTGTGGATCATGACAACCACCTGCTGCGGCCAGAGTCCAAATGCTTTCGCGGCCTCTTCGTCGAACACTTCCGCAACATACTGCACCTCTGCGAAATGATTGCCAGAGCCGAGCGTTCCCAGCTGATCCTTGCCACGTTGTTTCGCGCGATCGCTCACTGCCGACGGATCGGCGTTAGGAAGTCGGCCTGTCTCCTCCAGATGTTCCAGATCGGCGGGTGTACCATAGCCTTTCTCAACTGCCCAATGCGCGCCGTTCTTGAGCACACGATCCAGCTCATCAAAACTGAGGGCCCCAATTACCCCCTTTTTACCTGTACCACAGGGAATGTCTCGAAACATCTGATTGAGCAACGCATCGAGCCTCGGTTTCAGTTCATCGAGCGACATGTCGGATGCAAGTAATCGAACGCCGCAGTTGATGTCGAATCCAACGCCGCCTGCCGATACGACGCCAGTTTCAAGATCCGCCGCCGCCACTCCGCCAATCGCAAACCCGTAGCCTTGATGCGCATCCGGCATGGCAAGCGAGCGGCCAACGAGTCCCGGCAGCGTTGCCACATTGGCGACCTGCATCATCGTCTGGTCCTTTTCAATCTGCCGTATAAGCTCCTCGTTCGCATAGATCAGACCTTCGACGGTCATCCCTTCGCGAAAGCTCTTCGGAATGATGTATCGATGTTCATCGATTTTTTTGAGCATGCTGCGTACCCATCAAATATCAAAAAATACTCTTACCAAACAGCCGTCTTTCTTTTCCTGTACCTTCAACTGGTGGTAGGTAACGGCCTTGATATCCGTCTTCATCGAGTGTCGCGCTTCATCGACGGATTCGCCCCGCACAATCGCCTCAAGCCTCGTCGGCGAGATACTTTCGATCTCGACCTCACCAACCAAAAAGTTCTCGCCGTCGTAGAGAAACAAAATCTCCGACAACCATTTCACGAGGAGATTTTGGATGTCGGTGCCCTTAAGTTGGATGAAGCGTTCTTCACGGGCGTCAACCGAATCCACGTCGGTGATCATAGAAAGTAACCCGAGGGCAGCGTTTTCGAACGCTTCCTTCAGGGTTGCACCGGTCGCTTCAATGCCAACGTCGGCGGGGTGTTCGAGAATTCGGAAGCCAGCCTTCATCGCTGTGACCTCATTTTCTCCGTCACGACATCAAGGTCTTGCCGCTCAGTTTCCTCAGTGCCTCAAGATACAGGGCAGAGGTTTTGAAAATCACCTCTTCCGGTAACTTCGGCGGGGGTGGTTTTTTGTTAAAGTTGATGGATAAAAGATAATCACGCACGAATTGTTTGTCAAAGCTCTCCTGACTTTTTCCGGGCTGATATGTATCCTTTGGCCAGAAGCGCGAGGAATCCGGTGTCAGTAATTCATCAATCAGCAGCAACGTTCCATGTTCATCGATGCCAAACTCCATCTTCGTATCAGCGATGATGATACCTTTCGCTTCTGCCATCGCGGCAGCTTTTTTGTATACCTTGAGAGAAAGATCCCGCACCTGTTCCGCCAGATCACTACCGATCATGGCCACGACGCGGTCGAAGGAGATGTTCTCATCATGCTTACCAAGTTCTTCTTTTGTTGCCGGAGTGAAAATCGGCTCCGGCAGTCGGTCGGATTCAACAAGGCCGGCGGGGAGTTTGATGCCGCAGACGCTCTGATTTTCCTGGTACTCAACCCAACCCGATCCGGAAAGATAGCCACGCACGACGCACTCGATGGGCAGCGGCTTGGTTTTCTTTACAAGCATGGACCGATCCTCGAGTTCGCGGAAATACGGTTTGCAAACAGAAGGAAAATCGTAGATGATGGTTGAGATCAGATGATTCGGGACGATATCCTTCGTCTGCTCGAACCAATACTCTGAGATCTGCGTCAAGACTTTCCCCTTGAACGGGATACCTTCGTTCATCACCACGTCGAATGCCGAGATGCGGTCGGTGGCGACAATAAGAAGCGAGTCTTCAAACTCGTAGATATCCCGCACCTTGCCGCGATTGCGAAGCTTCAGTCCGGGGAAGTTGGTTTGTGTAATGACAGGAATGGTATGGAGTGTTGACATAATGCTCGATCGAGAGATGAAGATTGCCCCTGCAGTGTGATTTGATCAAGGCGCTCCGAGCCCTAAGTGAAGGTACACTTCTTTTTGATGGCATGCCGCAAGCGCTTCAAATACTCTTCCCGTGAAATCTCCTTCGCTCCGAACATTTTCAAATGTGGCGTGATCCACTGCGTATCCAACAGCTCAAAGCCGCGGACCTTCATGCGTTCGACAAGATGAACAAGTGCAACTTTCGAGGCATCCTTTTGGCGGCTGAACATCGACTCGCCAAAAAAAGCCCCGCCAATCGCGACGCCGTACAACCCACCGACGAGCGATCCTGCGCTCCAACTTTCCACACTATGCGCAAACCCCAGCCGATGCAACTCGACGTAACTTCGAATGATGTCCTCGGAAATCCACGTCTCCTCCCGTTCCGCACAACCACGCATCACCTGTTCAAAGCTTGTATTGACTCTCACTTCAAAGAGATTTTTTTTGATCACCAGTCGAAGACTTCGAGGGACATGGAACTCATCCAACTCGAAGATCGCTCTTGGGTCGGGAGAAAACCAGCCGATCTCTCCCGTCTTGGGATCTGCCATGGGGAAAAAGCCGCTGCAGTACGCCATCAACAGAAAATCGGAGTCGATGGCACGAGATGTTTGCGCGCGAGGGGTCATACGAGTACCACAACTTTTCCATAACTCTGACGGCTTTGAAGATACGCATGAGCTTCAGCAATGTTATCAAACGAGAAGGACTTGCCGACGACCGGACGAATTTTCTTTTCCGCGTACAGCTTCAAGAGAGTGCGAGACAGGCGAGTAAAATACTCTACCTTGTGCGTGAGGAAAAAGAGATTGAAGCAGAGGAGTCCCACGTTGCGTTGGAGAAGACTCGGCGGGTAGATCAACGGGATCAAGGCAAATTCTTTAAGAGCGGTCAGCTTACCAATCCCCCGTCTGTTCGTAACACCCGCAAAGCCATAGAGAACATACCTCCCAACCGGAGCAAGGAGTTTCCAACCTTTACGGAACGTCGTTCCTCCCACTGAATCCATCACCACATCCACTCCGTATCCCTTCGTCGTTTGACGCACAACGTCCACAAAGTCTTCTTCCTCGTAGTTGATCAGATGGTCCGCGCCCTCCTTGCGGGCGACTTCGAGTTTCTGGGGCGAGCTTGCTGTTGCAAAGATTTCGGCGCCGCGTAGCTTGGCCAGTTGAATCGCTGCCGTACCAACTCCGCCCGCTGCCGCGTGTTGAAGCAGCTTTTCGCCCTTCTGTAGATTCGCCAGGGTGATCAAGCCGTGATAGGCCGTGAAGTATGATACGCCAAGAGTGGCGCCATGCTCAAACGGAACTTTAGCCGGCAGCGGAACAGCCCGCTCCGCCGGTACCGCTACATACTCTGCGTACGCTCCCCGCTTCATAAAGCTCATCACCCGATCGCCTCGGCTAAAACCTTTGACACCTGTCCCAACTTTTTCCACGACCCCACACACCTCGAGACCGGGGATAAATGGGGGAAGTGGTGTTTCCGGATAATATCCCATCCGCTGAATAAGCTCGGCAAAATTCAGTCCGATGGCTTTGGTTCGGATCAGAATCTCGCCTGCGCTCGGCTGCGGCGTGGGCCATTCACGAAGCTGCAGTACTTCCGGCGGACCGTACTTCGTGACGACAGCGGCCTGCATCGTTAATCTCCAAACGACGTCCCAACAGCGCGCGCAGCAAAGACCAGTTCCGAGTCGGGCGGAACCGTCCGCAGCTTCATGATGGCTTCTTTGACAGGAACCGCAACAACGCTCGTGCCCCGCAAACTCACCATGTAGCCAAATTTCTTCTCCGAGACCAATTGCATCGCCATTGAGCCGAATTTGGTAGCAAGAATGCGGTCAAACGGTGTCGGACTGCCCCCACGCTGCAAGTGCCCGAGCACGGTGACGCGCGTTTCCAGACCTGTGGCTTCAGTAATTCTCCGCGCGACATGATCACCGATACCTCCCAACCGGATTGGGTCGGTTCGTTTTGCATCTTTCTCTTTCACCACAAGCTCGCCATCTGCGGCCTTTGCTCCTTCCGCCACACAGACGATGCTGAACTTTTTGCCATGCTTACTGCGACTCTGAACCGCGTCAAAAACCTTCTGCCATTGAAAGGGGATTTCGGGAATCAAAATCACATCCGCTCCCCCTGCCAGACCCGCTCCGAGTGCAATCCAGCCAGCGTAGCGTCCCATCACTTCCACCACCATCACACGATGGTGAGCAGAAGCGGTCGTGTGCAATCGGTCTATGGCTTCTGTGGCAACCGAGAGCGCAGAATCGTAGCCAAAGGTTTGGTCTGTGGACGAGAGATCATTGTCAATCGTCTTGGGCACACCGACGAAGTTCAAGCCCATGTCGGTAAACTTATCCACGATGTGCATGGTGCCATCTCCACCGATCGCGACAACGGCATCGAGCTCCCAGTCCTTGTAATTCTGGATTGCCTTCTCGGACAGGTCGCGTGTCTCAACACCCGTTTCCGTTTGAACAGGAAAATGAAAAGGGTCGCCTTTGTTTGACGTCCCCAGGATCGTTCCACCAATGTTCACAATGCCGGCGACATCTTCCGGCTTCAAAATCCTCATTCTTCCCTCCACAAATCCCTCGAAGCCATCTTCAATCCCGACGACCGTGCACCCGAAGAACGACATCGCGGGTTTGGCAACACTGCGAATCACGGCGTTGAGTCCGGGACAATCGCCGCCACCGGTCAAAATGCCGATGCGTTTGATCGCTTTCATAGGATGTTCTCGTTGATTATGGTAAGAAGGAGATTATTGTTTTTTCCAGATCATCAACACTTCTTTGCCCTGCCGCGGCTTGACGGAATTCGTCGGCCTGCTTTCATGGACGAGGTGAAACGTTTTGCCGAATAACGACCGCAGTTCCTCAACATCTACGGCGAACGGTGGACCGCCAGGTCGACCGTCAATCGGGAAAAAGAGCGCGACGAGAAGTCCGCCTCGCGTTAACATTGCATGAACGACATCGCAATACTCAGCCCGACGCGCCGGGTCGATGGCACAGAAGGTAACGTATTCGAGGACAATGTCAAATTGCTCACGGAAACGTTGCGGTAACGTAAAGAAATCTTCCTGCAGAAATTCAACATCTGCACCCAAATGCTTTGCGTTCTGCCGTGCCCGTGCTACTGCCGTGGCAGCAAAGTCAACTCCAACGGTGCGATACCCTTGCTTGGCAAAATAGATCGCATCGTGCCCCATTCCGCTCCCTAACACCAGCATACGACCTGTTGGCGGAAGAAGATGCTTCAGACTCATAAACACCGGAGTGGGCGCGCCTAAGTCCCAGCCCGTATCGCCGCTGCGGTACAACTCCTCCCAGAATTCTGACCGACTAACGGAGAGGGAAGGTTGATCGTGGGGCTGACTCGTCATGAGGATTCCTGTGTTACGAGCCTGAAAATGCGTCGAGCTGTTTTGTGCCGTCATTCGCGGGCAGCGATTGAACATTTTTGAGCCGCTCGGTAAACGCGCTGAGCTTCTTATCCGCCTCATCGAACTTGTTCTTGGCATTATTCAAATGCGTGCCGAGCGTGTCGAAGATATCGGTGAACTTTTGCAGCTCGGAATTCAGCCGGGAGAGGTTCTGGATGATCTCTTTCGCGCTCCGTTCGATCTGCAGTCCCTTCAATCCGAGAGCGATCACTCGAAGGTGGGCGTAGAAGCTATTCGGCGAGACGGGGACAACATGCTTCTTCGTGGCGTAGGAATACAGGCCGTTCTCCTCGCCAAACGATTCATCCTTAATGATCGTCTCGTAGTAAATATTCTCCGCAGGAATGTACATCAGCGCAAAGTCGAATGTCCCCTCATCCGGCACGATGTACTTCTCAGCGATAGCATCCACATGCTTCTTGACATCCGACACGAACGTTCGGTATGCCGTTTTCTTTTCCTGATCGGATTTTGCATCGACCATTTTGCGGAAGTTTTCCAAGGGGAACTTCGAATCCACCGGTACCTTCCCTCCCGCCGTGTGGATGATGGCATCGACGGTCTGACCGTTACGAAAGGTATATTGTGTGTCATACGCGCCCACCGGCAGGACTTGCTTCAATAAATCTTCAAGCAGCAATTCCCCCAAGCCCCCGCGTAATTTCGGTGCGCGCAGCATTTCTTCAAGCTTCGAGACGCTCTGCCCAAGCTCTTTAATTTCCTGCGTCGCCTTGCCAAGTTCACCGAGTTTGTTTTGAACATCCTGAATCACTTTCGCCGCGTTATCCAACCGCGTCCCCACCTGTCCGGTATTGTTTTGGAGTTGGTCGGTAACGTTCTTCCGCAGATCGTTCACCACCGTCAATAACGTCTGCTGAGTGTGATTCAATGCAGAGCTGAGGGAGTCGGTGGTGTTCTTGAGACTCCGATCGACCTCAGCGCGCAATGCTTCGATCTGCTGCTGCATCAAAAGAGCTGACGAGCCTGCATCCTCAACTTTTCGCCCAGTCGATCGGACTACCAGTACAACAAGCAGCGCGGCAACAATGACAAGCAAGATCAGTGTAAGGGTTTCCATGCTAGGATGAAATGTAAGCTACGATTCGCGAATAAAAAAGAGTATAAGAACGATCAGTCCCGTGGCATACGCACAAGCCCTCGCCGTCGGAAGCGAGCGCTGTTTCAGCCATCCCCAGAACTTTGCTAACAGCACCATCACTGCAATAAGCACCAGCGTAGCAGCAACGGCTTCTAGGAATGTAAACGTTTTCCCATAGAGAAACGAAAGGCTGTGGTCATTCCAGAACTGGCCATAAATCACGAGCAGGTGTGCTGTATAGACAACTAGCGACTCTCTGCTGACGTCGAGCACAAACGAACTCTGGGTCTTCCGTCGTTCCGCATAGTGCCAGCACACTACCATCAAAAGTAAGACGATGCCGAGTCGCGTCGTAAAGAAAAGCGGGTTGGCGCGAATGGCCTTTGAGACAAACGGGACGTCCACAGGAAGCTCGATGAGCAATGACCCGGCCAGGATAAGTCCGACACCAAGCCAACCGACCTGACGGATGTAGTCTTGCTCCTTATTGATTGCCCGTGCATTCGTATACATCATAGCTGCTAACCCGCCGAACATCATAAATCCCAGCCAGTTAAAGATCGGGAATTGGGAATAGTGTTGGCCGTTGATGTAGGCTGCGATTGGGGCCAGCATGACGTTCAACAGGTCGATATCCCAGATGAACGGAGCCAGGAAAACCGACCCCAGACCGAAAAGGGTAAGGAGACTCCGGAAGACCTCTTCGCGTTTTACAATAAGACGAGTGAGAAAAAGTACGAGCAGGCCAAACGCGATACAGTGCAGGATGTCAGCTTGATAGAACTTGAGCCATCCTTGCTCCGTCGTTTCCCGTACTGTCCGTGAAAACGAAAAATACGGCAAGTGTAACAGGTATCCCACAGACCAAATGAGAGCGATCCTTCCGATCTGTTTCCAGAATGCCTGCCCGAATGTCCGAAATTCGTCGAGTTTCCTTTCGCTGGCGATGACGAAGACGAAGCCCGCGACAAATAAGAAACTCGGCGCAACAAGTCCATTGAGGAAATTCAGAACGCTGAACCAGCCTGCCTCTTTGATTTCCGGAAGAACAAACGCATTGATAACATGGACCTCGATCATCACGAGCGTTGCCCAACCGCGCAGGAGATCAATAAAGACAAGCCGCGATTTCATCACCGCTCCTCTCTTAACGTGCGGCTACCGATTCCCGTAACGCTCCCTCACCGCTGGAATCAGGTATTCTTCGAATGATCGCCGAAAATCGTACGCCGGCTTCCATCCCCATTCGTTGCGGGCATAGCTATCATCGACATCGGCCGGCCAACTGTCAACAATCTTCTGGCGCAAGGGATCGGGCTTGAACGTCACCCGTGCAGAAGGAAATGCTCTGGTGATAATTTCAAAAAAATCTCGAGCCGACACGCTGAACCCTCCGATGTTATACACCAGTTGAGATAACTTCTCCACAGGCGCTGCTTCAAGTCGGAGTAACGATTCGATCGCATCCGGCATAGCGAGGAAGGGAAGTGTTGTGTCTTCCGGGACAAAGCAGTCGTACGGTTTATTTTGCGCAGCAAAGTGAAGCATCTCGGGACCGTAGTCGCTGGTACCCCCAGTTGGAAGAGTCTGCGCGCTGATGAGTCCTGGAAAACGGATGGCGCGAAAGTCAACACCGACTGTCGTGGGCTGCGGGTCGATTTGCCGGTAGTAGCGATTGTAGTAGCGGCCAAGCTCCTCACAATATCGCTTGTTCATGCCGTACATCGTTCGCGGCTGGAGCCAATCGGTTTCCTTCACCTTGCCGACCTTCATTTTCGTCGAAAGGTCAGGCAGCCCGTAGACGGCAATGGAGCTGGGGAAGAGGAACTTGACGCGTTCACCGGTTGCACGAGACTGCCGAACCGCAAGCTCTAACAGATTGAGCGTGCCATCGACATTGATGCGGTGACCAAGCAAAGGTTCACGTTCGGCTTTCGTTGAAAGGATTGCCGCTAAGTGATAAATCGTACGGAAATCATAGAATGCAGCAAGCCGGTCAATCAACACTGTATCGAGAATATCCCCCACGATGACCTCATGGCACATCCGCTTCAGTTCCTTGCTGAGCGGGTGAACATCGAGGGCGATGATACGAAGCTCAGGGCGCTCGCGGTGCAGTCGAGTAATCAGACCGTGCCCGATCTCTCCGTTTGCTCCGGTGACGAGGACTGTTTGGGTGGACATTCTCTAAATAACTCCCATTCGTTTACCGACCTGATGGAACGCCTCAAGCGCCCGGTCAAGGTCTTTCCGTTTGTGCGCTGCTGAAATTTGTACGCGTAGTCGAGCCTCTCCTTTTGGGACAACCGGAAACCAGAGGCCTTTCACGTAGACCCCTTCCTTCAGGAGATTTGCACTCATCTGCTGGGCAATCGCCGCCTCCCCTAACATCACCGGTACAATAGGATGTGTGCCTTCGATGATGGTAAAGCCCAAGCGACGTATCTCCTTCCGGAAATACGCAGTGTTCTCGTGCAACCGTTTGATAATTGATCTGTCCTTCATCAGGAGGTCGAATGCAGCACTTGTGGCGGTAACAACCGACGGCGGCAAAGAGTTGGAGAAGATGTACGTCCGGGCTTTCTGTCGCAAGTACTCAATCATCGTTTTCGAGCCGCTGATGTAGCCGCCCGCTGCACCGCCGATGGCTTTGCCAAGCGTCCCCACCAGGGCGTCAATTTTTCCAAGCACACCTTGCGCCTCAGCTGTGCCGCGCCCTGTTTTACCGACGACGCCAATCCCGTGCGCGTCGTCGACGAACAGCATTGCGTTGTATTGCTTTGCAAGATCCACCAGCTTTGCCAACGGCGCCTGGTCACCTTCCATACTAAAGACACCGTCGGTCGCAATAATCCTCAAGCGATAATCCTTGTTCTTGTCTTCTTCTAACATCTGCTGAAGGTGTTCGGCATCGTTGTGATTGTAGATCTTCTTGTCAGTCACCTCTGCGCGACAGAGCCTTTGTCCATCGATGATGCTTGCGTGATTCAACCGGTCGCTGTAGATGACATCTTTGTAGTTCTCAAAGCCGAGTTTTTCGTTCGTGAACGCCGAAAAGAATCCCACGTTGGCGGCAAACGTCGACGAGAAGAGAATCGTATCTTCTGTTTTGAGGAACTTCGAAATCTTCTTCTCCAGATCGCGATGGATGGTCTGCGTACCGCAGAGAAATCGTGCCGAGGCAACGCCATAGCCGTACTTCTTAAGTCCATCGACGGCGGCTTTCAACACTTTGGGGTGATTGGACATGCCGAGGTAATTGTTCGAGGCAAGCATGACCACATTCCTGCCCCCGACCTTGACAACTCCACCCTGTGCAGATTGAAGTTCGGTTTCGTACTTGAAAGTCTGTGCTTGTTCCATCCGAGCAAGCTCAGCGGAAAGGAGGTCATTGAGATTCATGGTTTCGTTATGAGTTCTTTGGTTTCCGTTATTCGTTGAATTGCTGATATCAATACTGCTCATCCGCACGCTACACTCTGCTTACTACCTTCTCGCTTTTTTCCATGCTGAATAGTTCTTTCTAATATCTGCCAGCACTTCTTTATCGATCAAATCATCTTGACGAATGCGGACATCGTAATTCTCCCATCCCATAAAATCCTGCAAGGCTTTGCTCGTCGCCTGGTCAAACACTCCGTGGATGGGCCCATTGTAAAAGAGAAAACCCTTGTAGGCTTTATCACTCATGATGGTCTGAAGCTCTTTACAGATCGCCGCATCAATTTTGATGAGATTTTGGGGTTCGGAACGGAAAAAGTAGAGCTTATGCAGCGCGTAGAGGCGTTCAAGCTCTTTGAGCGGAGTTGGATGGTCATAAACACTGATGTCGATATAGTCGTCCGTTGTTCCATCGTACCCGGCGCCTTTGCGTTTCACGACGAGCGCCGCTGATTGTTCGCCGCGTCTATCACCACCGGCTTTGCCTCCGGCAAGGAGAGCGGCCAGGAGTTTATCTGCTAACGAGCCTTTGGTTTCCTGAAATGTTTTCGCCATCGCCTCCACCGTTTCTTTTCCGACAAGAATATTCCCCTGTGCCGCAAACCCCTTTCCCGTGATGAGCATCCCCTTCCCTCCCGAGCTTGTGGCCGTCATTCCGCCCGCCCAGTCGAAGCAGTCGTTGCCCGTCCAGCTTGCTGCGTTCCCCTTCGCGTCGACAAACCCAGCCTGCCGCGTATGGCGCCCGCTGTCGTTTGCGACAACAATGCGAAGCGCTTCTTCTGCCGTGGCGCCGTTCCGCAGGAGCGCGAGTCCTTTAATGCCGTACTGCACATTGACGAACGATTGCGTAGCAATTGCTCCAACGCCTGCCTCAACCCACGGCACAACAGGACGTACGTTGGGAAACTTTGACTGAACAGCAACCCCGGCATCGCCATTCTCGACGTCGACGGCAGCAATGGAGAACGTCGCAACAAAACGGTCTTCGGGAAACAGCGAAGGGTTTGAACTGAACACCGCGAAGAACACGAAGAGAGCAACAGCGCAGAGGGTTGAAACAATTCGCATGAGTGTCTCCTTACTTTCGGTGAGCGTTGAGAAGAGATTCGCGAATGGTGAGAATTCCGTTTGACCAGCCTCTCGGCCGGCATGAAACGCTAAAAATATAACGAGAAAACTGCGGAATGCAAAATGAAGAGGACCTTAGCCAGCCTTTTTCAACCGAATGGCAAACGACCCGTCCATTGCATGCTTGTGTGGAAATGTCTCGACATAACCATCGGGGTGAACAAGCTCCGCATTGACAAATTGTTGTGCTGGATCGATGGTAAACTCCGGATGCCGCGACAGAAAGTCTCGCACCAGACCGATATTCTCCTCGGGCTCCGTCGTGCACGTGCTATACACCAGCACACCGCCGGGTTTAACGAGCGATGCCGCATTCTCCAAGATTCCTCGTTGAATGCTTGCAAGATGGTCGATATCGGATGGCTCGCGTTTCCACTTCGCGTCGGGTTTCTTGCACAACACACCGAGCCCAGAGCACGGCGCATCCACCAGCACTTTGTCGGCAGGTTGTGTTTGAAGTTCCGACGCATCCGCCACCATGAAGTGCGCATTGGCGATGCCGTGCCGTTGGCAGGCTTGTTTGACCAGATTCAATCGGTTCTCGTAGCGGTCGACGGCAACAATCTCACCGATATTCTTCATCAACTCGCCGATGAAGGTCGTCTTCCCTCCCGGCGCTG
The DNA here is from genome assembly GCA_035574455.1 of Bacteroidota bacterium. Lineage (GTDB taxonomy): Bacteria > Bacteroidota > Ignavibacteria > UBA10030 > UBA10030 > DATLYT01. The sequence goes on along the minus strand of DATLYT010000043.1, from coordinate 6,167 downwards.
CACAGAGGTCTAACACACGATCGCCGGGCTTCGGGTCGAGCAGGAGCACCGGCAACCCGGCGCTTTCATCCTGCACACCAAAAAAGCCCTGCTTAAAGAGGTCGGAGTTGCTGATGTCGGTCATGTGTTTGACACGGACAAAAAAATCCAAATACCGTGAGCGAGAGAACTGAATTTGATGCTGTTCGAGGATGTTCAAGAAATAGGTGAAATCCATCTTGAGCCTGTTGACGCGTATCGTGAGGTCCGGACGCTGATTGTTGGCAGAAAGAAGTTGTCGCGCCTGATCGGCGCCAAAACGTTGGACCCACCGCTTCACAAGCCAATAGGGGTGCGATTCGACGACGGCAAGGTACTGGATGTTGTCTTCGTTGGGGTCGGGATAACGAAGGTTTTCGACGTTGCGAACGATGTTGCGGAGGACGGCATTGACCAAATCAGCAACTTTCTGGCCGCGAATCCGTTTGATGAACTCGACGGCCTCGTTGACCGCCGCGGAATGGGGCACGCGATCCAAAAACATGATCTGGTACAGTGCAACCCGAAGCGTATTCTTGACGTTCGTTTCCGCTTTCGTGAAGTTTCCGTGGAAGAACCCCGTCAGAATCCAGTCCAGTTTATTACGCCAGCGGATAACGCCGGTAACGATCTCGACCATCAGACCTTTATCGAGCTCGTTCATCTCCGTCGAACGCATCTCGGCGTCCACCAGACGTTCGAGGTACGAATCCGACCGGTCGACACGGTTCAGAATCTTCACCGCCGTACCCCGCGGCCCGCTGTACAGATTTTCTGTTACTGCTGTTTCTGCCATAGATTTTTCAAGAGCCGCTCCTCGTTCCACCTGTTCACCCTTCCATCATTCACCAACCATTCACCATCGCCAACGAGCCATTTACATCGGCATTCCTTGCCGTTTCCGTTCCGGGCTGGTTAACTCAAAAATTTTCCGGAAGAGTTTTTCTTCCGTCGCAGTCAATTCAATTTTTCGCCGAACCATCATTCGCCGAGCAACTTCGATAGCGCGATCAATGCTGAACGTCGTAAACGTCTCGCCCGCTGCACCCCACGAGAAAGAGGGAACATATTTGGGAGGAAAGCCTGAGCCGAAGATATTGCTCGACACGCCGACGACCGTACCGGTGTTAAACATCGAATTAATCGCACTTTTGGAATGATCCCCCATCGTCAACCCGACGAACTGTAACCCGGTATCGATCTGTTGATTCCCAACCTGCACTTTGACTTTGCCGTAATTATTCTTGAGGTCGCTGTTGTTTGTATCGGCGCCTAAGTTCACCCACGCACCGATGTAAGCATGACCGAGAAATCCGGCGTGCTGTTTATTCGAGTAGCCGTGAATGATCGACTCCTCCACCTCGCCCCCGACTTTGCACATCGGTCCAATCGTCGTATTCTCATAAATCTGTGCACCGACTTTGATCCATGAACCATCACCGACATACACGGGGCCGATGAGTGTTGCATGAGGAAACACGCGCACGTTCTTGCCGATGTAGATCGGCCCATCCTCCGCATCGAGGACCGTGCCGGGCTTGATGGAGGCGCCCTCATCGATAAAAATCTCCGCCTTGTTCAGCATGTGAACACCCTTGTACACTTTCCCGCGGATTTTCTTACCTTTCTGGCGACCCACGGCTTCAGCGAAATCTCGCTTCAGCTCGGTTCCATTGCGATGGACAAGATCCCAGGAATAGGAGATCATCTCGACAACGACCTCCTCTGTTGGGATTCCTTCAAAGTCCTCAAGCGAGAGAGGATCATTCAGCCGGCTCTTCAGCCGTTTCAGATTGGTTCCACTCACCCTCGCGGCGACGACTTCTCCGTTGTGCACATAGACGACATCCGACTTCGATTTCAGCGGAATATGTTTTTCGAACCTGTCATGAGCGATGACGCGGCCATTGATGAACAAGCATTCTGAGTCGGGAACGTCGTTCACTCGCACGCCGGGATTTCGCAAGCGCATATAGTCGGCAAGATACGAGCGACAATGCAGCGTCACCGTTGCCTTCGGGTAACGGCGGATAATTTTCTCTTTGAGAGAAAAAATTCCGGCTTTGAGGTTGTACACCGGCCGGAAAAATGCCAGCGGCAAAAGTCTATCGTAGTGCGTGTCTTCGAAAATACAGATCGTCGCGCTCATGGTGTCAACCCACGAACTTATGGGTGAGCTTCGAGGCCGCTTCTTTATCGATAATCACATATGCCTTCCGGTGCATCTGAATGATCGAAGCAGGCACCATGTGAGTGATGGGGCCTTCCACGGCGGCCTTGATGGCGTCTGCTTTACTGGCTTTATTGGCAAGTAAGATCACTTCCTTCGCTTCCATGATGGTGCCGATGCCCATCGTAATCGCCAGTCGCGGAACTTCATCCATCGACTTGAAGAATCGCGCGTTGTCCTTAATCGTCTGCTCCGTCAACGTCTTGATGCGTGTCCGCGAGCCTAACGACGACCCCGGTTCATTAAAGGCGATGTGGCCATTCGCACCGATTCCAAGGATCTGGAGATCGATCCCGCCCCATTTTTTGATTTCATTATCGTACCACTCGCAATGCGCTTCCACATCACTCGCCATCCCGTCCGGCACGTGAATGTACCGCGGGTCGATATCGATGTGCTTGAAGAGATTCTCCCACATGAAATAGTAGTAGCTCTGGTCATGCGTTCGGGGAAGTCCGACGTATTCGTCGAGGTTGAAGGTCGTCACTTTGGCGAAACTCAGGCCTTCTTCTTTGTGCATGCGGATCAGTTCCTTGTACAGACCGAGCGGTGTGCTGCCGGTCGCAAGCCCAAGCACGAGGTTGGGTTTGCGTCGGATACGGTCGGCTACGATGGTTGCTGCTTCTTTGCTCATCGCTTCGTAAGAGTCGGTAATGCGGAGTAGCATAAGCTCACCTCATCGAATGTGGGTTCAGACGGGATATAAAAAAAGCGGAATGCATTGAAACAATACATTCCGCTCCTTCAGAACACGTGCGACGTTATGCGCTTGCCGGGGTTGCCGTAGGCTCCGTTTTCTTCGCGTATTTCTTGTTAAAGCGCTCCACACGGCCGGCAGAGTCGACAAGCTTTTGCTTTCCGGTAAAGAACGGATGGCAATTCGAGCAGATTTCGACGTGGATGTTACCTCGCGTCGAGCGAGTTTCAAATGTATTCCCGCAGACGCAGGTCACAATCGCCTTCTTATACTGCGGGTGAATTCCTTCTTTCATCGACACACTCCTTTTCGTCTTGAATCCTTGCACAGGTAAGATAACCAAAATTGGCTAGAGTCGCAACGATTTTTCTGGTTGTTGGAATTTGAATGCCGTATTCCTATGGTTTTGCCACACCGATAACGCCGCAGGCTAACCGACCGCCTGCGTTGCCGGTGGGCTGTGTCTTCAAATCGTCTTCCTTTTCATGTACGATCACCGCCCGGCCAAGAATGGACGTCTCTCCCTCAAGCTTCAACATGGAATCGACATAATCGAGCCGTGCATTACCCTCCTTGTCGGCTTCGACGTTACCGAGGTCGCCCACGTGACGCTTGTCGCTCATCGGCTCGCTGTGCGGCATCGCGGTCGGGTTGAAGTGAGCACCAGCCGACATCCCATCATCGCTGCTGCAATCGCCAAACTCGTGAATATGAAATCCATGCTTCCCCGGTGCAAGGCCAGAGATCGATGCCACGACACGAACACCGCCTTTCACAACCTCGAACGTCACTATGCCCCGCACAGTGCTCCCTTTCGTCGGCGACAGCACTGCTATCGCTTTCGTCACTGCGGATTTCGTCTCATGTTGATGTGTCGCTTGTGAAAACAGCACCGCAGGCATCAAACCTGCCAAAAGAAACAACGCAGATCGTTGCATCGTCATCTCCTTATTTCGGTTACATGAAAATCGGTACTTCTATTCCAACTTCAGTTTCTTCAACTTCGGCCGAATGACAAACGTGCAGTAGGGTGCGTTGGGATTGTTGCGGTAGTAATCCTGGTGATAGTTTTCCGCAACATAGAACGCCTTGAGCGGCTGGATTTCCGTGACAATCGGGTCGTTGAACATCGCCTGCGCTTTTCGTTTCGATTGTTCGGCAATGGCTTTTTGCTGATCGTTGTGGTAGAAAATCACGGATCGGTACTGCGTGCCGACATCTGCGCCCTGCCGGTTCAGTGTTGTCGGGTCGTGGCTCTTCCAAAACCACTCAAGAATCGTTTCATAACTGATCTTCGAAGGGTCAAATGTAATGCGTGCCACTTCGGCGTGGCCTGTTGTGCCTGTGCACACTTCTTCGTACGTCGGGTTTGCCTTTGTTCCACCGGCGTAGCCTGCTTCTACAGATTTCACGCCGTCGAGTCGTTCAAACACGGCTTCCACACACCAGAAACACCCTGCACCCAACGTCGCTTGTTCAAGCTGAGCCATCTCTTTTCCTTTCTGTCCGAAACAGAACGCACTTACTATCACCAGCAAGAAGAATGTCTTCATCGGCTTTAGACAAACAATGATGCGACGTCATTACTCAGCGTCAGATTCAATAACCACCTCAAATCTACCACAGATTCACAGGTTGAAGAAGAATGATAAGGAGAGATAGGATTTTTTTAATGGGTTCTTGCATATAGCGCAAAGAACGCTTTCTCTTGATCATGTTCTTTGATCTGTGTCTTCGCAACTAATTTGTGAAATCTGTGGTCAGTCTTTGTTGCTGGCTGTAACGATACAACGATATCTGGAGAGAAAGAATTCCCTGCAGGCGGTCGGTGAAGCTACAGATTCATGCTGAGCGAAATGCGATGCAACCCGCCAATTTTTCCGTAGGAGTTGAATGCGTAGTCGAATTGATACTCCTGATACAAAAACCCACCACCCAAGGAAAACCCTGCTAAACCCGCCCCCGTTCCGAGCTTCAGCTCTTTGCGCTTCTCATTGTCGTAGCCAACACGGAACCGCACCGACTCACTCATTTGAAACTCCGCCCCCAACGTGAACGAGCTGAAGCGCTGCAGGAGATCGTCCTGCCTCTCATTCAGTTTATGAAAGTTCAGGTTAAGCAACACCGGGAGGTGCTCAGGCCGTTTTGTAATCCCGATTTTCACGTCGAGTGGAAGCGCCTCGTGCGTTGCCGCGTAAGCGTTCACCTGCTTTCCAAGGTTCAGTACGCTCGCGCCGATGGTAATCTGTTCGGACGGGATGGAATAGAATACCCCGACGTCCACGGCGACTGCCGCGGAACGGTAGTCCGCAATGGAGGAGTAGATTCCTTTGAGGTTCAACCCCAGCGCTGTGTGTTCATCGATCATCCTTCCAAGTCCGGCGACGACCGCTAATTCCCCAGCCCCAAACGTGCCCATGATGTTGGACGATGGGTCGGTTTCCGTAAAGCTCCCATAGTTGATATACACGATGCCGCCGGCGACTGTCCCGATTCCTTCTACCTCCTGACCATAGACCAAGCTCCCCGCATTCACATCGAGTAGGTGCTTGAGGTAGCTGAGAGAAGCTCTCGGGCGCGTCAGCGAAGTCAGAGCGGCGGGATTGTAGAAGAGGACATTGGGATCATCCGCCATCGAAACAAAGCTCCCGTTCAGTCCCGCAGCACGCGCACTCATATCGTTACGGAGAAAGTCGTACGTGCCTTGCGAGCAGAGAGATGACAAAAGGAAGAGATTAGAAATCAGAACCACAAAAAAGTGCTTCATGATATGCCAAGGTAGGGCAGAATCGCGTGAATTTCAAGGAGTGATATTCGAAGTGTGATTTACTCCACCACACGATGCAAAAGCTGTTCGCTTACATAGTAGAGTAGCATTCCTGCAAAGACGATAAACGGTGGAATACGACGCTCGGATTTGTTGATCTCGGGGATCAAATCACTCGCACCAACATACACCGCCGCACCCGCAGAAATGGCAAACGCGATGCCGAGCATTTCTCGACTCACCGTCGAGAGTACGAAGATAGAGCTTGTGCCAAGAATCGTTGCTGCGCCGATGCCCAGGGCTGAGAAGAAAACCGCCCTACGAGAATATCCCCCTGCGAGCATGATGGAGCCGATGGTCAAACCTTCCGGCACTTTATGAAGCAGGACGCCACAGAACACCAGCAGACCAAGCAGAAAATCGAACTGCATACCGACGGAAATCGTGAAGCCGTC
>DATLYT010000042.1:0-17188 GCA_035574455.1 Bacteroidota bacterium | reverse complement strand
AACGCCAAAGCTCTTCTCCGACGCTTGCGGAAAGAAGTACCTTTTGAGTTCAAAGAGATTCTCCTTTCCGAAAACCATCCGAAGTACAAAGAGTATCTCGTCAGCGTGCCGGTGGTCGTCATCAATGGGGTTAATGAAGTTGCCGGCGAGATAACAGAACAACGCCTGCGCGAGGTTCTTGGCTTGGTCTACAAGTTCACCCCACGTCTTATGGCAGCAAAATTCCTTGAGGCGCTCGGCTTCATGACGGTGTTCGTTGGGTTCTTCTACGGCATCCTTGGCGATATGTGGACCGACCTGTATTTCTTCCTCGCCGGTATCGCCGTGTTTGTGATCGGAAGAGCGCTCGAAAAACGCGAGATGAAGCGGCAGCATTTGCGCGTTTTGGGTACCACAGAAAACAGATGAAGAGCGAGATCATCTTTGGCCGCCAGCCGGTGCTCGAGGCACTGAAGTCCGGAGCGCCCATCGAGAAAATCCTGATCATGTTCGGGGCAAAAGGTGGTACGATCGACAGGATTTACGCCCTGGCAAAACAGCGCGGCATCCCGGTCACGCAGACAGCCAAACAGCGTTTCCGCGAGCTTGGCGAAGAGACGGTCACGCAGGGTGTTGCGGCAATGATTGCGGCCGTAGCGTACGTGGAAGTTGAAGACCTACTGGAGATTGCACGCCGCAACAATGAGCCTGCGTTCATTCTGGTTCTCGACGAATTAGAAGACCCGCACAACGTCGGGGCATTGATTCGAACAGCGGAATGCGCCGGAGTTCACGGAGTGATCGTCTCTAAACACCATTCTGCCACCATTGGCCAAACGGTCGCAAAAACCTCCGCCGGCGCATCGATGCATGTGCCGATTGCCCGAGTTTCCAACATCGCACAGGCATTGGACGAACTGAAACAGCACGGTGTCTGGATCCTCGGAACGGCGATGGAGGGAGAACGGACATACTATGAAGCAGACTACTCAGGACCCATTGCCATCGTCGTCGGCAATGAAGGGCGAGGGATTCGGCGACTGGTGAAGGAGAAGTGTGATTTTTTGGTGAGGATTCCGCTCTATGGCAAGATTGAATCGCTCAACGCCTCAGTCGCAGGAGCACTGGTGATGTTCGAGGTCGTAAAGGCGAGACACAAACAGGGATAGAACAGTGCGGAGAATCGGTCAACTTGAGATCAATGACTTACCCTTCTGGCTTTTTTTCTTCGAATGACCGTCGCACCAAGCTGCTTTCTGCCATCTGGTTTTTGCACTCTACTTGCCTCCAAGATATACTTCTGCACACTTTCCCGTGGTTTGACAAACATCTTCTGTCTATTATTCACTCGCTTCATTCATTCTCCTTGTCTTCTTCCCGCATGAGACCGTAACGTTTCATCTTCGTGTAGAGGTGACTGCGCTGGATGTCGAGTGCCTCTGCCGTTTTTGAGATGTTCCACCGGTGCCGTTCCAATTGCTTCTTGATGAACGCCGCCTCTGCCCGCTCTTTGAATTCCTGAAACGTCCCCGACATATTGATGATATCCCCACTCTCGTCCTTGCTTCTCGTGCCGAATGTTTCCAAGACGCGAAGGTCAACCTGCGAACCCGGTGAGAGGATGACCATCCGCTCCACGGCATTCCGCAACTCGCGCACATTGCCGGGCCAATCGCGTTTGGCTAATTCCTTCAGCGCCTCATCGGAGATCGTCTTCTTCGCCAGGCCGTTGCGGGTGCAGACATCTTCGATGAACGCCTTCACCAGGACAGGAATGTCCTCACGCCGTTCGCGCAGGGGAGCGACGTGAATAGGAATCACGTTGAGACGATGATACAGATCGTCCCGAAAGTTTCCTTTCTTAATCTCACCCTCGATGTTCTTGTTGGTCGCCGCGATGACGCGGACATCGACCGGAATCAGCTTGTTCCCGCCCACGCGCTCGATCTTCCCTTCCTCCAGCGCTCGCAGCACTTTCGCCTGCGCCGCAAGGCTCATATCACCGATCTCGTCGAGAAACAATGTTCCGCCGTCTGCCTGTTCGAACTTGCCGATGCGTTGCCCCGTCGCTCCAGTGAACGATCCCTTCTCATGACCGAATAATTCCGACTCGATCAGTTCTGCCGGAATCGCCGCGCAGTTCACCTCGACAAACGGCTTGTCTGCCCGTTTGCTTTTCCGGTGAATCGCCCGTGCGACTAACTCCTTACCCGTCCCATTCTCGCCCGTGATCAACACGCGAGCGTCGGTCGGCGCAACGCGGTCGATGATCTCAAGAACTTCTTTGATCTTGACGCTCTCGCCTAAAATCTGCCTTTTCCCTTCAACCGCCTCCTCTAACTTCTGCTTTTCTTGCATCAAGCGAGCCTGGTGTAACGCATTCCGAATGGTCACCAACAGCTTGTCGCGATCGAGCGGCTTCGGCAGAAAGTCAAATGCCCCCAATTTGGTTGCCTCGACCGCCGTCTCAATCGTGCCGTGTCCAGAGATCATAATCACCGGGAGTTCGGGCTTTTGCTCGCGGACACGCTGGAGCACCTCGATGCCATCCATGCCGGCCATCTTCACATCAAGCAGGACAACATCCAGATGAGACCCTTGCACCGCTTTGAGCGCCTGCTCGCCATTTTCAGCAAAGAGAACGTCGTACCGCTCATACTCTAAAATCATCTTGAGCGAATCGCGTACACTTTTCTCATCATCAACGACAAGAATTGTTTTCATAAACCTCCCTCATCCACGAATGTCAATCATCTTTCACCGGCAGACTGAAATAATCTGAAGGAAGCAATGTCTTGACCGAGAGTAAGTCATGCCCGAAGCGCGCTCCCTGCTTGTTGGCCCGCCGGTCGCGCGGGTCATCGGCACCGCCAACCACAAACTGCGCCTCGCCCCACTCGACCACGTTACCCGTCGACCGAGCAAACTCCGGCGATTCCGACGCATAGGCAAGATACGCAGACCCGAAGAAATGTTGGAGCTTGTCTTTATCGCCGTGGGAATCATTGGGCGTGTCGGGATAGATGCGAGAAGGTAAGTTCTTGATACGCGCTTTGAAGAGACTATCCTCCTCGAAACTCAGGGGCATCTGAACTGAACCAACAAGAGGCATCCGAATGTCGAGTTGTTGATGCTCGAAACAAGCAACCATCGAAAGAAACAGGGCGCGGCCGATGTTGTATTCGGCAATCTTCAATGCTCGAAGATAGATCGCATCGACGGCCCGCATGTCGCCACAACGACGCGTCAACTCAGCGAAACGACTGTCCCGCACGTATGCGCGCATGGCGTTGACGTCCTGCACGATGCGGGGAGTAAAGGCATCCGCAAGAAATTTGAAGAGGTTGAAACTCTTCTTCTCAGTCTCATAGTCCCAACTCAGACCATCGGGGCCGGGCCGGTCATCGCATTGTGACCAGGAACTAACCGTCCCGAACATCATCAACAACACGAGCAGCGGGATTGTTCTCCTCACGATCGCCTCCAACAATGGAAGCTAAGTTTGAAGAACACCGGGATTGAAGCGAGGAATGTCGGGATTGTGTGAAGCCATGCGAATGCCACGGGAGATGATTTCGCGCGTCTCCAGCGGGTCGATGATCCCATCCACCCAGAGTCGTGCCGCCGCAAAGAGAGGGTCAAGTTCTGCCTCATACCGTTCTTGAATCTCCTGTAACAGCTTCGCTTGTTGCTCAGCGGAAATCTTTTTCCCACCACGTTCCATCGCCTGCAGTTTAATGCTTAACAACGTCTCGCTCGCCTGCTTCCCACCCATCACGGCGATTTGCGCCGTCGGCCAGGCAAAAATTAATCGAGGGTCATACGCTTTCCCGCACATCGCATAGTTACCCGCCCCGTAACTGTTGCCAACAAAAAAGGTGAATTTGGGGACAACCGAGTTGGCAACGGCGTTCACCATTTTCGCGCCGTCCTTGATGATGCCGCCGTGTTCGGCGCGACTCCCCACCATGAACCCTGTGACGTCTTGAAAGAATACGAGCGGAATTTGCTTTTGGTTACAGTTCATGATGAAACGCGTCGCCTTGTCTGCACTGTCGCTATAGATTACCCCTCCAACCTGCATTTCACCTTTCTTGGTCTTTACGACAAGACGCTGGTTTGCAACGATGCCCACCGCCCAGCCATCTACTCTGCCATACCCGGTAATGATGGTCTTTCCGTATCCCTCTTTGTATTCGTCCAGCTCACTCTCATCGAGGATACGAGCTAAGACTTGATACATATCGAACGGCTTGGACCGATCGGCCGGAACCAATCCATAAATTTCCGTCGGGTTGAACTTGGGCGGCTTCGGAGTTTCTCGATTGAACCCCGCTTTCGGTTTCTCACCCAACTTGCTGATGATGCTGCGAATTTTCTTAAGGCACTCCTCGTCATTCTTCATCTTGTGATCGGTTACTCCGCTGATCTCGCAATGCACCGTTGCGCCACCGAGCTCTTCATTATCGATCTCCTCACCGATCGCCGCTTTCACGAGATGCGAGCCGGCAAGAAACACACTGCCAGTTTTATCGACAATCAACGCTTCGTCGCTCATGATGGGGAGATACGCTCCACCCGCAACACAAGGTCCCATGATGGCAGCGATTTGGGTGATGCCCATCGAGGACATGATGGCGTTGTTCCGGAAGATGCGGCCAAAGTGTTCCTTGTCGGGGAAAATTTCGGATTGAAGTGGAAGGAACACGCCTGCCGAATCGACAAGATAGACGATGGGGAGCCGATTCTCCATGGCGATCTCTTGCGCACGGAGATTCTTTTTGCAGGTGATGGGAAACCACGCACCTGCCTTCACGGTGGCATCGTTCGCCACGATGACTACCTCGCGCCCATGAATCTTGCCGATACCGAACACCGTGCCTGCCGACGGGGCGCCTCCGTACTCCTCATACATCCCGTAGCCTGCGAAGAGGCCAATCTCCAGAAAACGACTGCCGGGATCGATCAGCGTTGCAATCCGATCGCGCACAAACATTTTCCCCTTCTGTCGATGCTTCTCGATTGCGGCCGCTCCACCTCCCTGCTTGATCGTCTCCTCTTTTGCACGGAGTTGCTTTAACAATTTCAGCAACGACTCCTCGTTCGCTTTGAACGCGCTGTCTTTTTTAATATCACTCCCAATGGTTGCCATACTGTTGCCTACTTGGCTTGCGTGTTGATCGTCATCCAGATTGAATACACAAGATCCCGCGCCACCTGATTGCGGGGGTTAATCATGGTCACCTCGACGGCGTATTGAAGGGCACGGGCATCATTGCCGAGCTTCCAGTTCGTTTGAGCGAGGCGCAGGCGAAGATGTTCCTCGTTGGCGTCAAATTCACCCGGATGGCTACCGAGCAATTCGAGTGCTTTCTGATATTCTTCACGTGCTTCGGAAAACCGTTGCACCCGAAAGAACATCTCCCCAAGCTGCGACCGAAATGTTCCAACCGTATCGGCGACTAACTCGATGCTTTTCCGAAACAACCGCTCATACTCCTGGATGTCAAATGGTGTAGTCCCGGATGCCACGGAACGGTTTCGCGAAAATTTCTTCCACGCATAAAAAACAAGTGCGTGAGGATCTTCCGGCGTAAGGTCGATAATCTTTTTCAAATAGAGAAGGCTTTCGTCTTCTCGGTTCAGACGGTCGCAGACCTGCACCAGCGAGCGAAGCGCTTTGAGGTCTTTGGGATGACGTTTCAGATAGGCGGAGAGCATCGAGTAGGAAAGCACCGGCGAGCCGCGGTCGGGCAGTGCATGGAGCAAACCGATGTTCAACAGTTCCTCGTCCGTCAGTGCTCGTCGGCTGAGCACGGTCTTCAAGAACAATGTTTCTCCCCCAAGCAAATGCCTCTCGTCGAGTTGCGCGAGGATGTCGGGATTCCTGTGGAGAAAAAGATCGCGGGGCGCCCAATATTCTAAGAGGGGAAGATTTTCCGTATTGACGGGGCCAAAATCGGCGTATTGGGAGACAGTTTCTTCGGATAACAGTTGAAGGGAGAATAACGTCGCGGCATCGGGGATGGCGATCCGTTGAAGGTCCTGACGGACGGAGGGAAGGTCGAACTTCGCCCGCACGCGCGCCTCGTCAAGCTGAATCGGCTCCTCGGAAGCAAAGAGAATCATGTCTTTGTTGAGGGATTGCCACATGACAACGTGGGGAAATGTTTCCCGGAGCGTGCGGACCACCAGCTGGAATGTTTCGTCTCCCATCTCATACACATGAAACCATTGTACCATCCACCCGCCGGGATTCAGCCGCTCTTTGCATTGCTGGAAAAACTCCCGCGTGAAGAGATTCCCCACGCCTGCAATCCACGGGTTCGACGGTTCACTGACAATCACATCATAGGTTTTACCCGTCAGCTTCAAGTAGGCAAGGGCGTCATCGACAATCACCCGAACGCGGGCATCCTCCAGCGGTCGGTTGCTGACATGGTCGAAGAAGCGCGAGGCATCGACGACCTCCGGCGAAATCTCCACACAATCGACCGACCGGACGGGATGCGTGAGTATACTGCCGACGGTAACGCCGCTCCCTAATCCAATAACGAGGGCATCATTCACCTTTGGATGCAACATCATCGGGTACTGTCCAAGGAGGACTTGCGTTGGGAGATCGCTATGCGTGCTCGCATCCACTTTCCCGTTGACGTACAACGCTCGTGCCACCCTCCCTTGCGTGGGAACCTCGGCAACCGCCACCGTCGCGCTCGAACCTTCCCGATAGTAAAGCACCTTCTTCATCGATGCCTCGCGTTCAAACGCTGCATACGTCGGCGGGGGTGGCGTGTTAAACGCAATCTGCCTGAAGATGCTCATCAGCATGACTGTTTGATTCCAGCCGGTCGCAGAAAGAAGATACACGACGGAGACCGCTACTACGGGTACTGCATAGGCAAGCTTGCGGGCTTTGGGCAACCGGATATCGGCAGCGAGGATGACAAGCCCGAGCGCAAGATTGATGAGAACACCAACTTCGATGGCGTGACGAATGCCGATCGTCGGGATGAGCACCAGCCCAGCCATCAGCGACCCGAGCACCGTTCCGAGGGTGTTCACAGAAAAGACATTGCCGACCGTCGCACCGAGCATCTCGATTTTCCTGCTGGCAATTCTGCTGGCGATGGGAAGCGACATGCCGAGGAAAATCGTCGGCACAAACATGAGCGCAAAGCAGAGGATGAATTGCAACGCGAGGAAGAGCGGGTAGGAGCCTTCCGTCCTTGAAAGAACGGAAGCGGCACTCCAGAGATAGTACGGCAATCTTCCGTAGAGTGGAAGCGAAATGATCATCGAAACGGCAACACCGAACTGACAGAGAGCAAGGACGGCGATGAGATTCTTGACGCGGGAGATGACAACGGAAACGATCCAGCTGCCGAGCGTAATGCCGGAGATAAACGCTACGAGCATCAGGGTAAAGGAATAGGTCGTCGAACCAAGGAGCGGCATGAGGAGCCGAACCCAGGCAACTTCATACACCATCGAGGCAAACCCTGAAAGTCCCGCAACGAGAATCGCGACTCGGATCTGCCGGTCTGAGAAAGATTCCGTCGGTTCAACGGTCTGGGGTTCTTCCGTCGCTACTTCCTCGATGCGGGCGCGGGAAAGCACCAGCGCTACAACCCCCACGACCAGATTGATACCGACAGCACTCAAGATCGTCGCCTGGAGTCCTACCATCGGGACGAAGAAAAAGCCGCCTAACAACGAGCCGACAACAGCGCCAAAGCTGTTGAGGAAGTAGAGCACCGCAACATTCTTGCCCGACTCTTCAATTCGATGAGAAATGAAGCGGACAAGCACAGGCAGTGTTCCGCCCATCAACATCGTCGGCAGGATGAGCGTCACCACGCTGACGAGGAGTTTCAGGAATAGGACAGTACTGCTATCGCTGGGTAAATCCGATCGGACGACAATGCCGATGAAGACAGACTTCACGAGGTCGAGCAGCAACGGGTACAGAAGACAATAGACACCGATTCCGAGTTCAAGCCACGCGTAAAGGGCAAGCGGATTCTTCGAGCGGTCGGCCCGTTTCCCCCACAGCGCCGCACCGAGAGCGAGTCCACCCATGAACGACGCCAGTACCATCGTCTGGGCGTACGTTGTATTGCCGAGGAACAGAGAGAGGTACTTAAACCAGACGATTTGGTACATCAACCCCGCAATCCCGGAGACGATGAAGAGCAGGGCGATGATAGAGAGCAGATGTTGACGGTTGATCACGTTGAGTAATTTGTGATTTATTGAAGAAGTTTTTTTGCGATGACCATTCGCTGCACCTCGGACGTTCCTTCACCAATTGTCAGCAGCTTGACGTCGCGGTAGTACTTCTCCACAGGAAATTCTTTGATATACCCGTACCCGCCGTGGATTTGGACGGCCTCCTTCGCCGCACGCTCCGCCACCTCGCTGGCAAACAGTTTCGCTTCAGCCGCCAGCAAAGTGATCTCCTTGCCTTGCGTTTTTGCGAGTGCAGCTTTGTACGTCAGAAGACGGGCAGCCTGAATTTCTACAGCCATATCGGCAAGCTTGAATTGAATCGCCTGGTGCTCCGTCAACGGCTTCCCAAACGTTTGGCGTTCTTTGGCATACTTGATCGACGCATCGAGAGCTCCCTGGGCTAAGCCGACGGAAAGCGCCGCAATGCCAATCCGACCGCTATCGAGTACCGCGAGCGCCTGCTTGAACCCCTCACCTTCCCGGCCAATCAGATTGTTCTTTGGCACCCTGACCGAATCAAACACTAACTGTACGGTATCGCTCGCCCTCATGCCGAGCTTGTTCTCTTTCTTGCCGACAGAAACACCACCCATCGACCGCTCCACGATGAATGCCGAGATGCCGCTTTTTCCTTTCGTAGGATCCGTCTTCGCCATCACAACGAATGTTTCGGCGAACGAACCATTCGTAATGAACGATTT
This sequence comes from Bacteroidota bacterium, assembly GCA_035574455.1. GTDB lineage: Bacteria > Bacteroidota > Ignavibacteria > UBA10030 > UBA10030 > DATLYT01. The sequence goes on along the minus strand of DATLYT010000042.1, from coordinate 8,276 downwards.
GGTCCCCTCGATGACGTACGAATCGCCTTCGAGTCTCGCAACCGTCTTCGTCGCCCCCGCATCGCTACCGGCACCCGGCTCTGTGAGACACCACGAGCCGATCTTCTTGCCTGTGGCAAGGTCGGGAACGTATTTCCGGAGCTGTTCTTCGTTTCCAAAGCGAGCGATGTGTTCGAGACAGAGCCCGCTGTGCGCGGCAAACGTGAGTGCGACCGAAGGGTCAATGCGGGCGATTTCTTCCATAATCACGACGAACTCCAGCGCCGTAAGACCCGCACCGCCAAGCTCGCTGGGGATTACCGCACCCAAGAAGCCAAGGTCCGCCATCTTTCGGATAATTTCGTGGGGAAATTCCTGTGCCTCGTCCAGCTTCATCACGTGCGGCCGGATTTCTTTCTCCGCAAAATCCCGCGCGGCTTGCTGGAGCATCTTCATTTCATCTGTCAGTTGAAAATCGATTCCTGCGGCGACTGCTGGTTCCGGTGTCATAGATACCTCTGCTTTACATGCATCCTTCGTCAATTGTTCTGACGTTGATGAGTTCGTTGAGCAACAGATTCACCACGAACAATGTATCTTTCGTGGTGAAGATACCGATTTAAGAAACCTCTTTCTCCATCGAGCCTTTGAATTGCGAAAGGAGTCGTGACGCTACATCGTATGGGGTCAATTGGTGATTCAATACCGTTTCAATCACTCGTTCCAACTCTTCCGTCCGTTCGGCGTTCCAGAAATCTACCTGCAGCTGCGCATCGATCAGCTCTCGGATTCTGTTGCGCAAGCGAGCCTTTCTCTTGCGTTCCAGTTCACCGCTCGACTCCAAGAACCTTTTATGGTTCTCAATGAGTGTTGCAACCGTTTCGATGCCTTCCCCCTCGTGCGCGATCGTCTTCACCACATCCGGTTGCCACCCGTGCTCACCACGTTGCGGTTTAAATCCTAAAATCATCTTGATCGACATCACCGCCTGCTCGGCACCGGGACGGTCGGCTTTATTCATCACGAAAAAATCGGCAATCTCCATCAACCCTGCCTTCATGGCCTGAATGCCGTCTCCAGATTCCGGCACCAGCACAACGACCGTCGTGTCTGTTGCACTGGCAATGTCCAATTCCGATTGCCCCACGCCGACGGTCTCCATCAAGACGCGGTCGAATCCTGCCGCGTCGAGAATATCCGCCGCCTCTTTCGCGCGTCGACTCAGCCCACCCAAACTGCCTCGCGACGCCATGCTGCGGATGAAAACGCCCTCGTCCAGCTCGACATCGGTCATCCGCACGCGATCACCCAACAACGCCCCACCCGTGAATGGACTCGTCGGATCAACAGCAATGATGCCGACCTTCAACCCTTGCTTCCGATAATATTGGGCAAGTTTATTCGTCAGCGTACTCTTGCCGGCACCGGGCGGTCCCGTAATGCCCACGCGATACGCCTTTCCGGTGTGCGGGTAGATCCGTTGCAGAATTGCCGCCGACTCGGACGTCTCGTTTTCAACATGAGAGATAGCACGAGCGAGAGCACGGCGGTCGCCCTTGAGCAACGAGTTTGTGGTATGTTGAGCGGTCGGCATCACGAAACGACGACCTGCTTTTGTTTGAAATACTCAGCAGTCAGGTACAACCCTTCTTCCAACTTCGTCTCCGGCATCCAACCCAACTCTTTTTTGATCTTCGCATAGCTGATGACGCTCCGCTGTTGTTCGCCGCTCTTGGGGGGACCGTGTTCCTCTTTGCAATCCGGTTTGAGATACTTCCTCAATTTTTTGAAGAGTTGATTGACATCCGTTTCAACACCGGTACCGACGTTGTAGATTTCCGAGCGGGGGCACTCCAACGCGAGAAGGTTCGCTCGCACCACATCGGCAATATACACATAATCTCTCGTTTGCTTGCCGTCGCCGTTGATGATCGGTTGCTCCCCTTTGAGCATCTTGTGGGCAAAAATGGCTACAACGCCCGCTTCCCCAAAGGGATTTTGGCGTGGGCCGTAGACATTCGCGTAGCGCAGAGAGACAAAGCGCAAACCGTGTACTGCCTGATAGACGAAGAGATATTTTTCTACGGCGAGCTTGGCGACACCATAAGGAGAAAGAGGTTGTTGGGGATGTTCCTCATCAGCCGGAAATTGCTCTTGCTCGCCATAGATGGCTCCACCGGTTGAAGCAAAGATTACCTGCTTCACGGCGTTCCTTCGGGACGACTCGAGAAGGTTGAGCGTGCCCATGATGTTGACCGACGCGTCATACTTCGGGTCGGCAACCGAACGGCGCACATCCATCTGCGCGGCATGGTGGTTCACGACATCGAACTTCTCGCGCTGGAAGATCCCCTCAATCTGGTCGCTGCGAATATCGACTTGGTAGAACTTCGCTTTCGGATTGAGATTTTCCCGCGTGCCGCTGGAGAGGTCGTCGATGACCACAACCTGATGGCCCGCCATGAGATACGCATCGACAACGTGCGAGCCGATGAAGCCCGCTCCGCCTGTGACAAGAATTTTCACGATAGACTCCGCTGCAATCGTTGTAATGCCTTCTGTCCGATGTCGCGACGAACGTACGCGCCTTCGAACGAAATTTTGTTGACAGCATCATACACGCGTTGAATCGTCACTTCCAAGTCTTGACCGAACGCGGTTACCCCTAGTACCCTCCCCCCGGATGTGACGATATCCTTTCCTTGCCTCTTCGTACCGGCATGGAAGACCACAACGTCCGCTTCGGCTTGCAGGGACTCCAAGCCGGTGATGCTCTTTCCTGTCTCGTACTCGTCAGGGTATCCTTTGGACGCCATGACGACGCAGACCGCAAAACCCGAGCGCAATCGGAGAGACGAGGAAGCGAGCCGGCCTTCTGCGACGGAGAGCAACAGCTCAGCAACGTCGCTCTCGATCAGCGGAATCACCACCTGCGCTTCGGGATCGCCAAAGCGGCAGTTGTATTCGAGCACTTTGGGACCGGAGTCGGTGATCATCAGGCCACAATAGAGACAGCCGCGGTACGGCGAACCTTCTGCCCGCATGCCGTCGAGCGTTGGCTGAATGATTTCTCGGTTAATCTGTTGCATGAGCAGGTCGCCAACGATAGGCGCTGGGGCATACGCGCCCATCCCACCGGTGTTTTTGCCGCGGTCGCCGTCGAGAATGCGTTTGTGATCCTGTGCCGGTGCGAGCGTGACAACATTGAAGCCGTCTGTAATCGCGAAGACCGACGCTTCTTCACCGCGCAGAAACTCCTCAATCACGACTCGTTCGCCAGCGGCACCGAACTGCTTCTTCACCATCATCTCGTCGAGCGCGCGGCGAGCATCATCCATGGTCTCAGCAATTACCACTCCCTTCCCCGCCGCCAATCCATCTGCTTTGATCACAACGGGCACGGAAAGCTCCGCAAGAAATGTTTCTGCCTCTACTCGTCGGTCCACGGAAAACCGCCCGTACCGCGCCGTTGGAATACCGTGCCGCTGCATGAAATCTTTCGCGAAAACTTTGCTGCCCTCCAACATCGCCGCCGCTTTGTGAGGACCGAAAATCTTCAGCCCCTGCTGCTCAAAAAGATCGACAACACCATCGACCAGCGGCTGTTCCGGCCCGACAACCGTGAGATCGATCTGCTTCTCTTTCGCAAACGCCAGGAGTTTTTCATACTCATTCGCTTTGATCGGCACGAGGGTTGCCTGCTGCTCGATGCCTGCATTGCCGGGAGCGCAGTACAGTTCACGGACACGTGGACTTTGCCTCAGCTTCCAGACCATGGCGTGCTCTCGTCCGCCCGAACCGATGACCAGCACCTTCATCCAGCACGCTCCTCGACTTTGACAATCGGATGATGATCGATTTCCATGAGCGACTCGAATTGTTTGACTAACTCAGCGGTGAGTACACGCCGATTAAACTGGTTGGCAAAGGCCTCGGGGACCTGTTGCAATTTCTTTCGCTCGTACTGTCGGATAAAGTCGCGTAATGCCCGTTCGTGAGCAGAAACATCGTGCAGTGGTACGCAAACGGCAGCTCCGGAATCCTGAACTAACTCTTTCATATATCCCTCAACGACCGAGGCAAGAATAGGCTTGCGCGCGCCGAAATACTCATACAGCTTGCCCGGCGATTGGTAGTCGTTATCAAGTACGAAATACAAAACGTCGGAAGCAAGGAGATATTTTGTGCACTCGCGATGGTCAAGATAGCCGAGGAACCGCACTACGTTGGTCAATCCGAGTTGATGAGCAAGCTGTTGATCCTCCTTGCGGACAGTCCCGATGAGGCAGATTTCAAGCTTGTTTTCCAACTGTGGCGATTCGTGGACAAGATTTTTGACGGCAAAAAAGAGCGCCGCAGGATTGCGACCGGCGTAGAAAGTTCCTGCATGGGTTATCCGCAGTCGGTCGTGACGCGGCATCGGTTCAGACTGATTGAACTGAAAATCTTCCGGGTCGTATCCCTGTGGGATAATGACAACATCGTTATACGAGAGCGCGTGATACCGCTTGAGGATGCTCTCCTTTACGCGCCGATGCGTTACAACAATGCGGTCGGCGGTTGCGACCACCTGTTTCTCTAATCGATAATTCAAGTACCGATGCACGGGGGTCGGGAAATACTTGAACGGATAATCCAACCACGCGTCCCGGTAATCGAGCACGAGGGGAATTCCAAACTTCCGCTTCAAATCGCGGCCGATGAGGAAATCAGTCTGCGGCGGAGCTGTGGCAAAGATCAGGTCGAACTTCTTCTGCTGGAAACGTTCGGCGGCCGCTCTGACGGCGCGCGACTTCCACCCGATTTTCGTATCCGGAACGAACAGCGTATCGCCGACGAATTGCAGCATTTTTCGAATACGCTCGGATGGCATCGTTACGACCCCCTTTTTCCGGAACAGCGCATTCGCGTCGAGCGAACTGGTGCGGATGATCTCTGCCTCTTCGACGTCGAGCAGCAGCGTGGGATCGATGGCGTAGTATCCGGTCGGCGTGATCGTGAGTACCGCCGGCTTCCAGCCGAAGTGCGGTAGGTATTTCACGAACTTCGTCGTCCGTTGTACACCACTCAAGCCAAGCGGCGGAAAGTAGTACGCAATAACGAGAACGTTACGGTGTGGAGCGATCATGATCGTGTTGATTGCCTGATGGCAGGAGAAGATGGATACCTTCGCCTGCGACGTCAGAGAATAATCAACTCTTTCGGAGCTTTGTTTAACACCTCAGCATATCCCTCGTGAATCACGACATCATCCTCAATCCGCACACCGCCGAAGCCCGGAATGTAAATCCCCGGCTCGATGGTCACAACATTTCCCACAGAGAGTCGATCTGAACTTAGCTTCGAGAGCCGCGGCAACTCATGCACCTCAAGACCAAGCCCGTGTCCTAACGAGTGAGTGAAATACTTGCCGAAGCCCTTCTTTTTGATGTACGTTCGAGCGACGGCGTCCAGCGCACGGCAGCTCAGGCCGCTTCCCGCAGCATCAAGAGCAAGGCGCTGCGCGTCCTGGACGACCTGGTACAACTTTCGAGCGCGGGAACCCGGCTTTCCCATTGCAACCGTTCGAGTGAGGTCGCTGTGGTAACCCCGGAACCGGCAACCCATGTCGATCGTGACAAGTTCACCTCTCCGAATCTTCTTCTGCGAAGCTCGTGCATGTGGTAAGGCTCCTCGCGTCCCGCTGGCAACAATCGGCTCAAACGCATCCGCTTCCGCGCCCAGTGTGCGATGAAGATAGCCGATTTCTGCCGCGACATCAAGCTCGGTTACGCCCGGGTTGATGATGTTGAGAATCTTGCTGAAGACCTCATCCGTGATCTTGACTGCCTGTTTGATGAGACTGATTTCATCGTGGTGTTTGACCGCCGTTAATCGATCAACTATACCATCGGCAGAAACGAATCGTGCCTGGGGAAAAAGCTTTTTCAGATGGCGGAATTCGGCAACCGTAAGATGCTGGGCGGCAAATCCGACCTTTCCTTTTTTTGGCAAGAGAGCTCGTTCGGCAGCGGCATCATACAATTTCGCCTGCGTAATGATAATGCGGAATCCCTGCACCTCTTCCTTTGCCTGAACTCGATAACGGCCATCGGACAGAAAGCTTTGACCTGTTTTGGTGATGATACAGATACCGCTCGAACCTGAAAAACCGCTGAGATACCGAACGTGGGGGAGATGCGTCACGATGAGAGCGTCAAGACGAGAACGAATCAGTTCTGCACGGAGAGCACGGAGGCGGGCAGAGACAGTGCTGCGGGATGAGGTGGTCACGGCGAGCACTTAGAGATGATAGTTGGGCGCTTCCTTGGTGATGGTGATGTCGTGCGGATGACTTTCCCGCAGGCCAGCATCCGTCATGCGGACAAATTGTGCTTTCTTTTTGAGTTCGGCGATTGTCCGACAGCCACAGTAGCCCATTGCCGCCCGCAAGCCGCCGACCATCTGGTACACGGTATCGCCCAGATTGCCTTTGTACGGTACGCGCCCCTCGATGCCTTCCGGCACGAGCTTCTGAATATCATCTTCCACATCCTGAAAATACCGGTCGCCGCTTCCACGCCGCATCGCATCGAGCGAGCCCATCCCGCGATAGATTTTGTAGCTGCGGCCTTCGTAGAGGACTTTTTCGCCGGGACTTTCTTCCAAACCGGCAAAGAGACTTCCGATCATCACCGAGTCGGCACCCGCGGCAATGGCTTTCGCGATGTCACCTGTCTGTTTGATACCGCCGTCCGCGATGACGGGGATGTTCGACTTTTGCGCTACCTTCGCGCACTCCATGACTGCCGTAATCTGCGGGACGCCAACACCCGTGACCACCCGCGTCGTACAGATGGAGCCGGGACCGATACCGACTTTGATCGCATCAACGCCGGTTCGAATTAAATCTTTCGCCCCTTCCGCCGTGCCAACGTTGCCGCCAATCAATTCGACATCGAACTTCGCCCGCACGCGCTTGATCATCTTCAGCACGCCCTGGGAATGTCCGTGTGCCGTATCCACCACAATGACGTCAACCCCTGCCGCAACCAGTGCGGCCACGCGGTCGAGCGTGTCCTCCGTTACACCGACCGCAGCACCAACGCGCAGCCGTCCATGCCTGTCTTTGCAGGCGTTGGGATGCCGTTTTTTCTTCTGGATGTCCTTGAACGTAATCAGACCACGCAACTTGCCGTTCTTATCGACGATGGGAAGTTTCTCGATGCGATTCTTTTGAAGAATGACCTCGGCTTCTTCCAGCGTCGTCCCCACCGGCGCCGTAATCAGGCTGCTGTTGGTCATCACTTGCGACACCTGCAGGTCGAGGTTCGGCTCGAAGCGCAGATCGCGGTTCGTGAGGATGCCGACGAGCTTGTCCTGCTGTACGATGGGGATTCCGGAGATACTGTACTTCTTCATCATCGCCAACGCTTCTCGAACAGTTTTTTCCGGCGAAAGGGTAATCGGGTCCTGAATCATCCCGCTCTCGGAACGTTTGACCTTATCCACCTCCTCCGCCTGCCGCTCGATCGACATATTCTTATGGAGAATACCGATGCCGCCTTCGCGCGCGAGGGCAATCGCCATTTCCGATTCCGTCACGGTATCCATCGCCGCACTGATGAGGGGGATGTTCAGTTCGATGTGACGGGAAAGCTTGGTGCGCACATCGGTTTCCCGCGGTAACACCGATGACTTTGCGGGAACCAACAGAACGTCATCGAACGTGATCGCTTCACCGAGTATTTTTTTGAAGGGCATAGGTAACCTTACTCAAACGCTGGAATTCCCGTTATATCTTCACCAATAATCAACGTGTGCATCTCGTGCGTTCCCTCGTACGTTTTCACCGATTCGAGGTTCGCCGAATGCCGCATAACCGGATACTCGTCGAGAATGCCGTTCGCGCCAAGAATCTCTCGCGCCATCCGGGCAATTTCAAGAGCATGGTACACATTATTGCGCTTGGCCAGGGAGACCTGAGTGAACTTCGCCTTCCCCTGATCCTTGAGTCGCCCGAGCTGAAGACAGAGCAATTGCGCCTTGGTGATCTCGTTGAGCATGTGGACGAGCTTTTCCTGCGTCATCTGGAAAGCCGCAATCGGCTTGCCGAACTGTATACGCGTTTTGGCGTAGTTCAGTGCCGTTTCGTAGCACGCCATCGCCGAGCCAACCGCTCCCCAGGCGATACCGTAGCGCGCTTGCGTCAGGCACATCAATGGGGACTTTAATCCACCGGACTTCGGCAGCAGGTTCTTTTCCGGGATGAAGCAATCCTGAAACACCAGTTCAGAGGTAACCGATGCCCTGAGTGA
>DATLYT010000041.1:0-9369 GCA_035574455.1 Bacteroidota bacterium | reverse complement strand
CCAACATTGTTGCTGCCCCGCTAGGGCTCGAACCTAGACTCTTCTGATCCAGAGTCAGACGTGTTGCCAGTTACACCACGGGGCAATGCAATGCACGGTAAATGTAATCAAAAAATGAAAATATTCCAACGACAAAGTCGATGACAAAAGTGTGAGAGCTCTATCTTCTTCCACAACCCACTTGCAACGTGCACTTTGCATTACTCACTGCCGACCAATCACTACACACCTCACTCTGGCGTTTTCTTGACTTTCGGAGCTTTTTTTGGTACCATCGTTCTACGCAAGTTTCACGTACGGGAGGATTGTCGTCGGCAGAATGGCTATCACAAAGTATGGCTACGATGTTTTTTTTACGGTTACCGCTTGTTGTATCGTTCTTATCGTTGTTGCATTTGTGTTTGTCGAGCCTAAATGGCTCAAGTATGGGCTGACGGCACTTGCGGTTCTGTTCTTTGGTTTTACCGTGAATTTCTTTCGCGACCCCGAACGCACGCCTCCGTCTGGCGATCATCTCGTTCTCTCTCCAGCCGATGGCAAAGTGATCGTTGTCAGGAAGGCGGAAGAGAAGGAATTTTTTGGCGGGGAAACGACACAGATCAGCATTTTCATGTCGCCGATCAATGTGCATGTGAACCGGGCGCCCATATCGGGAACGGTGAAGCATTACCGATACGTGAAGGGGGAATACTTCGCGGCATTTGAAGACAAGGCCTCCGAGAAGAACGAGCAGACGATCATCGGGCTCGAAGGGACGAGGGGTAAGGTTTTGTTTAAGCAGATTGCGGGGTTCATCGCACGTCGTATTGTTTGCACGTTGAACGTCGGCGACCGGACGAAAGCCGGAGAACGGTTCGGGATGATTAAATTTGGTTCGCGTGTCGATGTCTTTGTTCCAACCTCTGCCCTCATTCACGTACGGGAGGGGGATGTGGCCGTCGCTGGCGAAACCGTGCTGGCGGAATTCCGATAACAATCTTGGAGATTGTTGACGATGAAGATTACGCGAGCGGTTGTTCCCAGCTTGTTTACGGTTCTTAATGTCTTCTGTGGTTTCCTCTCGATTCTCAACACCTCTCAAGGTAAGGTCGACATTGCAGCCTGGTTCATCATTCTGGCGGCGGGTTTCGATGCATTGGATGGAGTAATGGCTCGCATCACCCGGTCGTCCAGCCAGTTCGGCGTTGAGCTCGATTCACTCTCCGATGTCGTCTCCTTTGGTGCCGCTCCATCGTTCCTCGTCTACCGTGCTTATCTCCATACCTTTGACAATGTCGGTCTGCTCATCAGCGCGATGCCGCTGGTCTTTGGAGCGATCCGTCTCGCGCGGTTCAATGTACAGCTGGTGGGATTCGAGAAGGACCACTTCAAGGGACTTCCGATTCCCATGCAGGCGATGACGATTTGCGCGTTTATCCTGCAATATTACACGGAGGGGTTTGGACTGCAAGGCTGGTCTCGCGATGCCCTGGCTCCATTGGTGGTGTTCCTATCGTTGTTGATGGTCAGCCGCGTACGGTATGACACGTTACCGAAGTTCACGCGCCGGGGTTTCAAAGCTCATCCCTGGCGTGCAGTAGGGTTTTTATTTGCCGTGGCATTAATTTTCTTCTCCGAAGGACGCCTCTGGTTCACCGTGATGATCGTGTTTATCTCGCTAGGTGTCATTCGTTCCGTCTACGAAACGGTACACCATTTCCTTTCGAAAATTGATAAGGAGCAGGAAGAAGAAAGCGAAGTTTCCAGCATTGATATTTAAACGGTGAGCATCGCGAGGAATGATGTTTCATGCAAAAGTTGTCGTGACCTTACGAACATCGATTCTTGACCCTCAGGGAAAAGCGGTCGAGCACGGTATCCATGCACTTGGTTATCCCGATGTGAAGAATGTCCGTATCGGGAAGTTCATTGAGATGGATATTGCTGCGGAGAACCGGGAGGAAGCGGAGCGGATCACGCGTGAGGTCAGTCAGAAGTTGCTAGCCAATCCCGTCATGGAAGATTTCTCGTTTACACTCGAACAGGTTCCAGCATCAACTGCCGCCCATGTCTAAGCTCAAAATCGGCATCATCGTGTTTCCCGGCTCCAATTGCGACCATGATGCGCACTATGCGGTCGGAACGATTCTTCAGCAAGATGCGCGCCTCATCTGGCACAAAGAAGGCTCACTGGGTGATGTCGATGTGGTCATTTTGCCGGGCGGATTTTCCTACGGCGATTACCTTCGTTGCGGCGCCATTGCACGCTTCTCGCCTATCATGAACGACGTCGTTCGCTTTGCCAACGCAGGCGGAGTCGTGATCGGCATCTGCAACGGATTTCAGATTCTGACGGAAGCGGGATTGTTGCCCGGTGTGCTTCTTCGCAACGAGTCACTCAAATTCGTTTGCAAATATGTGCACCTGCGAGTCGAGAATGCTGAAACGCGCTTCACCTCGCGATGTCAAACGGGAGAAGTTCTGCGAATCCCCATTGCGCACGGCGACGGTAATTACTTCGCCGATCAGGAAACACTGAAGCGACTCGAAGATAACAGACAGATTGTCTTTCGCTACTGTGATGAGCAGGGCAATATCACGGCAGCGAGTAACCCCAATGGCTCTCTCAAGAACATAGCCGGTATCGTGAACGAGCGTGGCAATATTCTCGGGATGATGCCTCACCCGGAGCGGGCGGTCGAGAAGATTCTCGGCTCGACGGACGGCCTGAAGATCTTCCGTTCGCTCGTCGATAGTGTGGTGTATCAATCACTCTCAGCATAAGGATGGTCCTATGCCGAACCTCGGCGCGTCAGAAATAATCCTCATTCTCTTAGTCGTCCTTCTCTTTTTCGGTGCGAAAAAGATTCCTGAGCTTGCCCAGGGATTGGGAAAAGGCCTGCGGGAGTTCCGCAAAGCCGCACGGGACGTGCAGGAAGACATCGAAAAAGATATCAAGCAGATCGACGAAAAAAAAGAGGACAAGAGCTAACAGGTTGTTGGGAATCTCGGTTGTAGCCTCCCACACGGGCGACCGGTTTGACGGCATGCCGTCGGACGACGAGCGCCCGCCTTCCATGACATTAGCCAGCCCGCCGCGTGCCAGTCCGCCTCTGGCGGAATCTGGCGGGCCAGCACCGTGGTGCACAACGATCACGACCTTCCATGAAAACGTTTGACGCGATACGATCCGACATCGCCGCTGGCACAACGTCGTGCGAACGTGTGACCGCGGAATACCTTCGTGCCATCGAACAAGGGAAATCGTTGAATGCCTTTCTGTCCGTCTTTTCTGAAAAGGCTCTTGAGCAAGCGAGAGCAGTCGATCGGAAGCTTGCAGCGGGAAGCGCCGGCTCACTGGCGGGTATGGTGGTCTCGGTGAAAGATGTGATTGCGATGAAGGGCGAACGCGTGACGTGCGGGTCGAAAATCCTGGAACATTTCGTTTCGCCGTACACCGCAACAAGCATCCAACGGCTGATTGATGCCGATGCCGTCATTATCGGCAAGACGAACATGGATGAGTTTGCCATGGGTTCGTCCACAGAGAACTCCGCGTTCGGCCGCGTGAAGCTGCCGCAGGATGAGTCGCGGGTGCCCGGCGGTTCAAGCGGTGGGTCGGCGGTTGCAGTCGCGGCAGGAATGTCCACGACAGCGCTGGGTACGGACACGGGTGGGTCGATTCGCCAGCCCGCGGCGTTCACAGGCGTTGTCGGATTAAAGCCGACGTATGGCCGAGTTTCTCGCTACGGCCTTGTGGCGTTCGCATCGTCGTTTGATCAGATTGGACCCTTTGCCTTGTGCGTCAAGGATGCCGCGCAGGTCTTGAATGTTATCGCCGGACACGACGAGAAAGACTCAACCTCCGCCGATGTGCCGGTACCAAACTACGTCGCTGCACTGACAAAGGATGTGAAAGGGTTGAAGGTGGGAATTCCGAAGGAGTATTTTGGCGAGGCACTGGACAACGAAATTCGTAGCGCCATAGAAAAGAAAATCGATCTCCTTCGCTCACACGGGGCAGTCGTCGAAGAAGTTTCCCTTCCCCACACGGAGTACACGATTGCGACGTACTACATCCTCGCAACGGCAGAGGCATCCTCCAATCTTGCCCGCTATGACGGAGCTCGTTACGGTTATCGGGCAAAAGGCGTGCGGGACTTGGCCGAGATGTATACCAGGTCGCGGAGCGAAGGTTTCGGAGCCGAAGTGAAGCGCCGCATCATGCTCGGCACGTATGTTCTTTCCGCCGGCTACTACGATGCCTACTATCGCAAAGGCCAGAAGGTGCGTCGGCTGATTCAAGAGGATTTTTTCAACGCCTTCAAGAAGGTGGATTGCTTGATCACGCCCACATCGCCAACGACGGCGTTCAAGGCGGGTGAGAAGGTCGATGACCCGCTCCAGATGTATCTTTCGGACATCTACACAACCTCGGCAAACTTGGCTGGTATCCCGGGCATCAGCATTCCGTGCGGCACAGACAGACAAGGATTGCCGATCGGGTTGCAGATCCTCGGGAAGCAATTTGATGAAGCGACCATCTTGAAGGTGGCGGATTTTTTGGAAAGCGAGACTTGACCTCACTCTCTGGAAATAAGTCTTTTGACCCTCTTCGTAGGGGAGAGAGAAGAGGTGTGAATCATGCAGTGTCATTCGGTTTCTTTGACACCAGATTTTAGAAAACAACTCAACTCGTAACACAACACTTAAAACTGGGAACGTGAAACGCACATGAGTATTCTCGTCAACAAGAACACACGTCTCGTCGTGCAGGGTATCACCGGCGGCGAGGGAACATTCCATACCAAGCAGATGATCGAGTACGGCACGAACGTCGTTGCCGGTGTCACGCCGGGCAAAGGCGGCTTGATGTATCGCGGCAATGAGAAGGATCAGCTCGCAAAACCGGTGCCGGTGTTCAACACCGTGAGCGAGGCGGTACAGCAGGAGGGAGCCGATACGTCCGTGATTTTCGTCCCGGCAGGGTTTGCAGCAGATGCGATTATGGAAGCTGCAGATGCCGGCATCAAGCTCATCGTGACGATTACTGAGGGGATTCCGGCAAAAGACATGGTGAGTGTCTATGAGTATTTAAAATCTCTGGGTGTACGGATGATCGGTCCCAATTGTCCGGGCATCATTACGCCGGGAGAATGCAAAGTCGGGATTATGCCCGGTTTCATCCACAAGCCGGGGCGCGTGGGCCTAATCTCGCGCAGCGGCACGTTGACGTACGAAGCCGTCTGGCAACTCACCGAGCTTGGCATCGGTCAGTCCACCTGTATCGGGATCGGAGGCGACCCCGTGATCGGTACACGCTTTATCGATGCGATCAAGCTATTCAACGAAGATGATGAGACCGATGCGATCATGATGATCGGTGAGATTGGTGGAACGGCAGAAGAGGAGGCGGCGGAGTATATCGCCGCGCATGTGAAGAAACCCGTTGTAGGGTTCATCGCGGGACAAACAGCTCCTCCGGGTCGCAGAATGGGACACGCCGGCGCGATCATCTCTGGCGGGAAAGGGACGGCGATCGAGAAGATGAACGCCATGCGGGAGGCCGGCATTCACGTGGTCGAAAGCCCGGCACTTCTCGGAGAGACCATGCAGCGAGTACTTCAAGGGAGAAAGCGGACGCCATCTCCTAGAAGCATGAAGACAGAGGCAGTTTCGAAAAAAAGCTCGCGGAGAAAAAGAATCACGGGCGCGTCAAAAAGATCGAACCATCGGTTGCGTGCGAAGAAGACAAGAATCGTATCAGCCCGTAAGAAAAAGCGTCGTTGAAATGAACGAATCTTCTCGCAGAAAGGGCTTTCATTTCTGACAAGTGAGAGATAATTTGATGGCACATCGGAAAGTCTGAAGATATGTCGCAATCCTCGTGGGATGAAAAAAAGATCGGTACGATTCGCGAAGTCACCAGCACGAGCGTGACCGTCGTGGTCGATCCCGCCATTACGAATCTTTCGAAGAAGATCGGCGAAAAGATTTATCTCATCGGTCAGATTGGAAGTTACGTTCTCATCCCCGTCGGGAAGCAGTACGTCATTGGTATTGTTTCGGAGTTCAAGAAGGGTGATATTCACGAGCTGGACAAGCTCGTCCAGCGTTACATCATGACGGTGACGATGATCGGCTCGCTGAAAAAGGGATTCTTCGAAAGTGGCGTCTCGGTTCCACCCACGGCTGACATGCCCGTCTACATCCTCGAGGATAAAGACCTGAAAGTCGCATTTGCCACGTATCAGAAATTCAACTTCTCGATCGGGAGGCTTTCGCTCTTCGAAAACGAGCTTGCCTACATCGACCCGAATAAATTTTTTGGAAAGCACATTGCCGTTCTCGGTTCGAGCGGAGCCGGCAAGTCGTGCACGGTTGCTTCCATTCTCCAAAAAGCTGTCAATGCCGCAGAGACGAAGATCGTCATTATCGACATTCACTCCGAGTACAAGCGCTCGTTCCCCGAAGGCAGTCGCCATTTTGACATCGCTGGACTTGAATTACCGTACTGGCTGATGAATTTCGAAGAGTTGGTCGAGATGCTCATCGACCCGAAGGACGAGCATGCCGCCACGCAGACGGCAGTGTTGCACGACCTCGTCCTCGCCGCAAAGAAAGCCGCAAACCAGCGTTTGGCCGATGTGATCACGGCGGATTCTCCCGTGTTCTACGACCTCAACGAGGTGCGTGCAAAGATTCAGTTTTTGGACACGGAGAAAATCACTGGCGGAACGGCAGGCCCTAAAGAGGGTCCTTATTTCGGAAAGTTCTCCCGCTTCATCGTTCGCCTGAACACGAAGATGAACGACCCTCGCTACGCGTTCATTTTCAAGTCCCGAGTCTGCACGGATACCGAGTCCGCCAAAGCGCTCCTGGCGATGATCTTCGGTCTCGATAAGAAATCGAAGATCACCATCATGGATATGAGCGGAATTCCGTTCGACATCGTGAACACCGTTGCCGCGCTGATCGCACGCATCGCGTTCGACTTCAACTTCTGGAACCCCAACCGTCGCGATCTCCCCATCCTCTTGGTCTTTGAAGAAGCTCACAATTATCTCACACATGCAGGGGCAGGCTCGAAAGCTGCCGTACGCACCGTTGAACGCATTGCGAAGGAAGGCCGAAAGTACGGCGTGAGTTGCATGATTGTCAGTCAGCGCCCGTCGGAAATCTCCGAAACGATTCTCTCGCAGTGCAATAGTTTTGTCATTTTGCGGCTCCTCAATCCGGTTGATCAGGCGTACATGCGTCGGCTGGTACCGGATACGTTCAGTGGGCTTGATGCCTCGATCCCGACTCTCCGTCAGGGTGAGGCAATCATTCTCGGCGATTCAATGCCGATGCCGCTCCGCGTGCAGATCGATCCGCCGAACCCCGAACCGGACAGCTCGGACATCAGCTTCTTTAATCAGTGGAAGAAGACCGACGGCAAGACTGACCCGAGCGAAGTGATGGAGCGGTGGTGGAAACAGCAGAGAACGTGGGATCTGTAGGAGAAATTCGAAAGTTGATTCTGGCTTAACGTTTCAGGCATTCGTAGGTTAATATTGTTTCTGCTTTTCGTGGTTTGACACTCGAAATTCATTCATTCACTAAACAGAGGAGTACATAGTCTCAATGGCAGTTGAACGAACACTTGCGATACTCAAGCCGGATTGCGTCAGGAAGCAACTGGTCGGTGAAGTGGTCATGCGAATTCAGAAAGCCGGATTCAGAATGCTGGGGATCAAGATGGTGCGGCTTACGAAAGAAACCGCCGGGGCATTCTACGCGGTACATAAAGGTCGGCCGTTTTATGATGGGTTGGTCGAGTTTATGTCGAGTGGACCCTGCGTACCGATCGCGCTCGAGAAGGAAAACGCTGTTGCCGATTTTCGAGCATTGATCGGTGCTACCGACCCGAAGGAAGCGGCGGAGGGAACGATCCGAAAACTGTATGCCGACAACAAGGGTGAGAATATTGTGCACGGCTCCGACTCGCCTGAGAACGGCAAGATTGAGGTCGCATTTTTCTTTTCGGAGCGAGAACTTGTCGAAGGACTCTAACATGACGATCCGATTGTGTGCTCTGACCCTCGTGCTTGTAACGACGAGGGTTTTTCTTTCTGCTCAGGTCAAGGTTGGCGCTGACCTGCTTTTTGAAAAACATTTTCACCTAATCGAAGGCAAGCGCGTTGGGCTTGTCACTAATCACTCGGCCCTTCTCTCGAACGGAAAGCATCTTGCCGATGCGCTCTATGAAGACAAGCGAACGAGGCTCGTCGCGCTCTTCGGTCCCGAGCACGGTATCCGCGGTGATGCGCCGGCGGGCGCAAAGATTCAGGACGACCGCGACCCAAAGACCGGCGTACCGGCGTACTCGCTGTATGGCCGCATCAACAAACCGACGCCGGAGATGTTGAAGGATATCGACGTGTTGCTGTTCGATATTTTTGATGTCGGTGTACGATTCTACACGTATGAAAGCACCATGGCGCTGGCGATGGAAGCGGCGGCAGAGCAGAAGATTCCCTACATCGTTTTGGATCGCCCGAACCCGATTCGCGGCACCTGGGTGGAGGGATGGGTCCGGCTCGATTCGCTGAAGTCGTTCGTCGGTTTGCACCCGACACCCATCGCGCATGGGATGACGATCGGCGAGTTGGCGACCATGATCAATGGTGAGGGATGGCTTGCCGGGGGAGTACAAGCGCAACTGACTGTGATCAAGATGGAGGGATGGAAACGCACAATGTGGTACGATGAGACAGGGTTGACGTGGGTTCGCCCATCACCCAACATTCCGACGATCCATTCGGCAATTGTCTATCCCGGCACCTGCTTCTTTGAGGGGACGAACGTCTCCGAAGGTCGTGGCACCGAGCGGCCGTTTGAGTACATCGGCGCGCCATATATCGACGGCAAGAAACTCGCCGATGCACTGAATGCGTTCGCGTTACGCGGGGTCCAGTTTGAGCCGATAGAGTTCACGCCGCGAGAGATTCCCACTGTTGTCGCTAACCCAAAGCACAAAGACGTGAAGTGCGGTGGGGTGTTTGTCAAAGTGACTGACCGGAACAGCTTTGAGCCGGTGAAAACCGCAGTCTACATGCTTGCTGCGATCAAGAAATTGTATCCGAACGATTTTCAGTGGCGAGGCTCAATCGACCGTTTGGCTGGAACGCCCAGGCTCCGTCTTGCCATCGATGAAGGAAAACGTGCCGACGAGATTTGTGATACGTGGAGGAGAGAAGTTGAAGATTTTGAGAAGTCACGAAAGAAGTACTTGTTGTATTAGTTCGATTGAAATAAACAAAAATAAACTTCTTGCTATTGGCTTAAGAAGAGCCTACCTTGTGATAGGAATATATGGCTCTCTGTGCTGGCTGTGGAGTTTGTAGT
>DATLYT010000040.1:0-3823 GCA_035574455.1 Bacteroidota bacterium | reverse complement strand
GCACACCAATGAACACCGGGATGGTTCCCTTATATTCCCTGCTGATCTGTTGCGCCAGCTTCTTGACTCTCGCTTTGATCCGACGTTCACTCAACATCAGGACAAAGGTGTCGCCGTTAACCTTGATCTTCTTTCGATGATGAGGACCCATCCGATGTATTCTTTGTAGAGAACTGTAACTTCATCACCCTTCGCGTTTGGGGTGTTACTTTGAACCGATCGTCAATTCGTAAGCCGCACACCCACACCACTTCGCCGTTCTTCGTCTCGAGAATCGGGATGTGCGCTTTCTTGTAGATCGGAACTTTTTCGTCAACAAAAAAGTCGCTGATCTTTTTCTTGCTTTTCATCCCCAGCGGGATAAACCAATCGCCGTCTGACCACGACCGCAGAATAAGCTCCTGGTCCCCGATTCTGTCATGATCCACGTACTCGGCGTTTTGACCGTTGAGCTGTGCGGGATTGACTTCCAGAATCTCGGACGAAAAGCAGAACCGGTCGAACTGGTACCGGCGATTGGGTTGGACGCTGAACCGAAATTCCGTTGCATCCTCGGCGCGACGAAACACCAGGCGCTCGCGGTCCCGAAAGACGAGGCAATCATTGCCAAGTTCGACACAGGATCCGCTCAATCCTACGGTCAAATCGAGAATGCGTTGCACACTGTCGAATTCCAACCGGCAGCGGGCAAAGTTCTCCGCCGCCAGCATCACAACGTACTGTTGCATCAGGCGCGGCAGCGAGCGCAAACGGGCAACCCCGAGATACAGTTCTGTCGTACTGTCGTGCTGCACAACCGATTCATAGCTTCCTCGAGCGGCATCGAGGAGATAGACCTCCAGCTCGCGGAAAACATCGGCAGAGCGGTTGAGCGTTTGGACAAGATTGGGATTGACTTTCTCCTGAATCAACGGAACGATGTTGTGCCGGATGAAATTCCGCGTGTAATAGTCTTTCGCGTTCGATGAGTCGGTCCGGTACTGCAGTTTCTCTGCGGCGGCGTATTCTTCGATTTCACGCCTCTCGGCAAACAGCAACGGCCGAATGACGCGACGTTCCCGGGCAAACACCGGAATGCCTGCCAGACCCGCGACGCCGGCTCCGCGGAAGAAGTTCAGGAGAATTGTCTCGGCGTTATCGTCGGCATTATGAGCCGTAGCGATCTTGTCGAAACCGCTCGAGAGCAAGAGGTTGTCAAAGAACTCGTAGCGGAGCTTCCTCGCGGCTTCCTGAATGCCGAGCTTGTTCTCGCGAGCAAACGCTGTGGCATCGGATCGTTCCACATACACGTCGAATCCGTACCGCTGTGCCCATTGCCTCACGAAGCGCTCGTCTTCGTCGGATTCCTCGCCCCGCAACTGAAAGTTGTAGTGTGCAACAATAACGGAAAGTCCGAGGACATCCTGTTCTCTGGCCAGCAAGTCCAGGAGAACCACGGAATCGACTCCCCCGCTGACGGCGGCGATAACTCGGTCGCGCTCCTCCAACAGTCGTCTTTTCCGACTGTGCTCATGAAATCTCGTAAAAAACGCCCGAGACGAGAACATCGTATTTGGTTTCGTTGCCCAACCTGTTTAATGATAAGCAATTTGACGCTCTTATGCTATTTGCGGAAAAGGTACAAAGCGGTGATGTCGTCGCTTTGCGGAGCGGAAGCCGTGAATGCCACAACATCGGCGACGAGGTCACGAACGAATTGCTCGGCGCTCGCCGGCGTGTTGCGTCGCATGATGTCCGCCAGCGTCCCGGCACTGTCGTACAAATTCCCGTGACCATCCATTGCTTCTGTGATCCCGTCGGTGTAGAAGAGTACACGCTCTCCCGGTTCGAGTGTCACGCAATCGGTTTCATACGGGAAGTCCATATCGAGCATTCCGAAGGCAATGCCACCCGCGGTGAGTTGCTGAACGCTGCCATCGCGCCGCAAGAGGTACGGCGGGTTATGCCCCGCATTGATCGTCTCAAGACGCGCGGTTGCCGGATCGAAAATGCCGACGACCGCGGTGATGTAGCGCTCGGCCGTTGATGCCTCGAAGATGGAACGGTTCAACTTATGCGCCAGATCCGTCAACGAGCAGATCGTGCTGGCGTATGCCGAAAGGTATGCCTGAAAACTGCTCACCAGCAGCGCCGCGGGAATACCCTTACCCGCGACATCGGCTACCACCAGGAGAAACGAACCATTCTCCAGCGGAACGGCGTCGTAGTAATCCCCTCCGACCATCTTCGTGGGAATATTGATGCCGAAGAGGTCGTATCCCTCAATAACGGGCAGCGCAGCAGGAAGAATGCGTTGCTGGATGGATGCCGCCACAGCAAGCTCTCGCTCGATGCGTTGTTGTGCGAGTTCCTGTTCATGGTAGAACTGATTCTCCACAACGGCACGAACCTGTCGCGCAAGAGCACCGAGCAGAAGCTGATCGGTTTCCTCGAACGGGACCGTCCCGCTCCGGCTTTCCTTGAGGTAGAGATTAAACTCGTAGGTAGCGCCGCGAAACGTGAATCGAGATTTGATGTGATAACCTTTGTCCTTCGGCGGACGAAACACCGCGCCTTCGGGAAAGACAAGCGACTCAGTCACCTTGCCGTTGATCTTCTTGGTAAACTTTCCTCGCGAAGCATTCGTCGCCGCGGCAGCTCGCTCCAGTGCCAGAGCCGCAGGCGAGACATCCTTCTTCAGCGCCGTCAACTCGATACCTGTATCAATGAGACTGTTCAACTGCACAAGTCGATGATTGAGCGAAAATACAAGCTCTTTCTGCTTTCGCAGATGAAGATGTGACTGGTATGCCGTCGCAAACAACTGCAAAAAAATCTGAAGTGCGAACTTGTCGAGCGTCGAGTACGCCGCTCCGCCCAACCGTTTTCCCAGGACGACACCCAGGGCTGAGCCGTCCGCGAGAGGTTGCACGACTGCAACACGCGGATGTCTTCCGCCGAAACTCTTGAGCTCAAATGTCTTTACCACATCGGTGAGATAATCTTCCGGATGAACCTGCTTGCCGTAGAGCAATTCCCACGGATGTCCGTCGGCGGGCTTGTACCAAATGGAGATTTCACTTGTGGTGAGATTGCCGCGCAGGAAATGAAAGAAGTGACGGCCCAGCTCTTTGAGGTTGGTCGCTCGAGAGAGAAGTTCGAACCCCTCCTGCAGCGAATCAATATGAAGGGAAAGCCTGTCAATCAATAGGCGATTGATCATTGCTTTCTCGCCCCGGGGAATGTTCACGATGACAATGCCTTCAGGGCGTCGTCTACGGATTTCTCTTTGCCGGCGTAGTTGAACAGCCCCATAATCGAAAGCATCTTTTCGACACCCGGATCAAGATTCGTGAATACGAGCTTTCCACCGGTTTCCTCGAGGCGCTCGATAATTTCGATCAGAAACGACATGCCAATCGAGTTGACGACCCGGGACTTCTCCAGATTGATAATGACTTGCCTGACACCCTGCGCAAAGTGCCTGTCGAATTCCCGTGCAATGGATTCTCCGCCCCTGTTGTTCACGTACCCCGACGTCGAGATGATCAGGCAATCGTTTCTCACTTCGGAGGTGAGAGCAAATTCCTGTTCCATACATTAACCCTACGCGAGTTTTTTGATAAGAGTAATTTTGGTGCCCGAATCCTGCGATTCGATCCGGAAATCATCGGAGAGTGTTTTCATCAGGTGAAGTCCCCACCCTCTCTTATCCTTATCCTTCGACGAGAGTTTGTGGTGAATGTTGGGCGGAGTGAGGTCTTGCGGTTTGAATCCCTTACCGAAGTCGCGAACGAATATCGTCAGCTCGTGCTTCGTCATCGTGAACTCGACCTGAACGGGT
>DATLYT010000039.1:0-9193 GCA_035574455.1 Bacteroidota bacterium | reverse complement strand
AAACGGCTGACCATCATCGCGTTGGGTCCGCTCACCAATATCGCGCGAGCGTTGAAGAAGGATCCGCGCTCCCTGCACAACATCGGGCGGCTCATTACCATGGGTGGTGCATTTCATGTTCCCGGCAACACAGGCCCGGTTGCCGAATTCAATTACTTTGTTGATCCCGACGCGGCGCATTCTGTACTGAATTCCGGCCTGCCCATCACGGTCGTTCCGCTGGACGTCACCCAGCAAGTGGTGCTCATGCGCCGTGAACTCGAATATCGCGCAAAACGACGGGCAAACTCCGTCGCTCGTGCTATTCTCCGTTTCACAAAGTTCTACATGCAGTACCATCGGAAGACCGAGAACTTCTACGGAGGGTACCTGCACGACCCGCTGGCCGTAACAGCCGCCATTGAGCCGGGGATCGTTCAGACGCGAAAGGCTCACGTCGTCGTGGAGCGGCAGGGGGAGTGGACACGGGGGATGACGATTGCCAACACTCAACATCGACCTGCACGCGGTGAACCGAGCGTCGAGGTTGCCTTCAAACTGGATCGCGAGCGATTCTTGAAACTCTTCCACGAACGAGTCTGGAAGTGAAAGCGCTGATTCGAGTCCTCTTAATGGCTTCCGTGCCCTGCCTGGTCACGCACGCTCAACAGCCGCGCGTGATGATTCCTCAGATAGAGCAGGATAGCCTTCGGTGGGCGGCCGTGAGATTTGAGCGTGTGCTGAACACCTTTCTCTGGAATGGCCGCTTGAGGTACGAAGGGACGTTTGACCGGATTGCTCTTCGGACCGATCAAAGCGTACGCTCCCGGCTTATTCGAGCAGAGCAGCAATCCCTTCAGGATGAGTATAACGCAACACTGGCTCTTTCGTCGGCTCTCGCAAACGATTGGAAACTCAAGGCTCAGTTGATGTCGAACGTGCTCAGCGACACTAGATTGATTGACCTCGGTCAGCTTGCACAGCATCAGGCGCTTGTGGGATTTGAGTATGGTCGGCCGAGTGCTCTCTCTATCTCGGCACTCGGCGGCTATGAGTATAACGGTCAGGGTGATGAACGCGATGGAGGCTTTTCCTATCTGGTGGGGTTAAACGGCACAGGTTTGAAGTTCGAAGATTTTCGCGCGAACCTTCACGCACGCGCCTCACAGTCGTTTATCCAACCACGTCGTCAACGGGACGATAGCCTCACCGTGCTTCTTGGCCGTGAGTTTGGGGTCGATTCTCGTAATGAGCTCTCCATCCGCATGACCAATCAACGTCGGGAGTTCTACACCGCTGCCGACTCTGGAGTTCAACGGAGGTTCGATATTCGCAACAATATCTTTCGACGGGAAGCGCAGGTGTTGGATGTTTCCAACGTCCTCCACGTGGCCATGGCGGATGAGAGCCGACTGACACTCAAAGGCGGCTTGAGTACCAGAACGATAGAGCGGGGCACACACTATAAGGACTTTTCTGGGGCTGCAAACGTTGCCTTGGATACGCGTGTGGAAGAGTTACAACTCTTCGGCTCGTTGGAAGCCAGGTATCGTTTGGCGGGATTGATCGATGGGCTGGTGGAAATCGCCTACCGTGAGCGAGAGGAGCGGCATACCGTCATGGGCGGCGAAGCGCCTCTTGACGTTGTTCAACGGCAGGAGAGTGCCGCACGACGTTTGGGAAATGTTGCGCGGGAGACAGTTCTCCGCACTTTCCACACTGTGCAACTTTCTGACCGCAACCAGTTGAATCTTGTCGGATCAGCGAGTATCTTACGGTACGACACGCCGGATACGCTGAACACCGACGATCGGGATGAGTTGCTGATCACCATTGGCGTCGTCGAGACACATACGGCAAGTTCGGCTTTCCGTGTATCGGTGTCAGCTGATGTTGCGTTGAACCATTTGGTGTATCTCCACCGTTTACAGAGCGCGAACAACTATTGGAATCGCATTATCCGGTTCTCGCCGAAGGTAGAGTACACACCTACCTCATGGTTCAAAACGGTCAACAGAGCCGAAGTTTTGGCGAACTACACGGTTTACGACTTCGAGGAGCAGGTAGCGCTCGTCCGGAGTTTTTCCTTTCGCCAGGCGTTATGGTCGGATTCGACTGTGGTTCGATTGTCACCTCGACTTGAGGCACAGTTCGCGGGGAGCCTACGCGTTTACGAGCGGGGTATTTTGCGGTGGAGCGACTTTAAAGAACGGCCTCAAAACTATTTTGTCGAGCTTTCACTCTGGCCGCAGCTCGATATCAAGCTGAGACCATGGCTTGTCATGGGCATCGGTTACCGGATGTTTGAACAAGATCGTTATCGGTATGTGGCAGGAAGTCGGGAGTTGGAGAGAAGTTTGCAGACGGCTGGACCTACGGCTCGGGTCGAGTGGGAATCTCCGGGGTTCGCGAAAATCTCCGTGCAAGGATGGCGGGAGCATCAACAAGAAGACGGTAAAACAGTTCGAACACTATCTAATCTTTTCATGACGATGAGCGTTGCTTTATAGGGGGATCATTGGCTAAACGAGCAAGTACAAAAGTCGATGGCGTGAAAAAATTCGAAATGAAGTGCATCAGCGAGCCGAAGGAAATCGCTCATGTTGAGGAATTCCTAAACAAGGTCAACAAAACGACAAAGCTCGACGATGGGACATTCTATCGTCTCCTTGTGGCCAGCACGGAAGCCGTCAATAATGCCATTCTGCATGGCAACAAGTCCGATACACGGAAATATGTTTGTCTGGTAGTTCTCTTTCGGAAAAACGACAGTATCGTGGTGCGTGTCAAGGACGAAGGTAAAGGCTTTGATCCCAATCATCTCCCCAATCCTCTCGACGACAAAAATTTGTTGAAGACGAGCGGCCGCGGAGTGTTTCTGATGAGGGAGTTGATGGATGAGGTGAACTTCAGCTTTGGAAAAGACGGAAGCACGGTGGAACTGGTGATTAACCTGAAGCGATTGAAATAACAATCCCGCCGATAAGCGGAACTCTGGTGCAAACGCGTCGAAGGCGGACATCTCCATGTCCGCCTTCGACGTTATTGATGGTTAGAACGACGCCGTCACCGTTGCCATTGCTCGCCTTCCCAACAACGAGCCTCCGAAAATCTGGTAATGCTTGCGGTCGAGAAGGTTCGACACGTTCAGGTTGATCGTGTACGACCGGGAAATGACATACGTGCCGGTAAGGTTCACGAGGGTATAGGTTGGAATGGGGCCTCGGAAGATTCCTGCCGCCCAATCAAAGCCGGGGACGTACTTCGCGCTCAGGTTCACTGTGTGTCCGGCCGGATGGGAGTAGGTGATCCCGCCGTTTACTTTATAACGGGGCGAATTCGGCAGCAGCACATCGTTTTGGTGTTTTTCGACGACCTCGAATGTGAAGAGCGAGTAATTCGCATCGACGTGCCACGTATCGGACAGATAGTAGATCGCCGCGACTTCAAACCCCGCTTCGTTGACTTTCCCGGCGTTGGTGTAAGACCAGATGTTCCGCGGAACAGTCTCTCCTGGAAGGATGATCGTTGCCGGATAGTTGGGATTGAGTCCTGGTCCAAGGTCGGTAATGAAATCCTTAAGTTGGTTGTAATACCCATCCACCGTCAGGAACAGTCGGTTCTCGAAGACACCCTTGTAGCCGATTTCGTATCCCGAGATTTTTTCCACCTTCAGGTTGGAGTTACCGAAATAGGCCAGCGCGCTCGTCGGGTGTTTGACGTAGAGGTAGAGTTCAGAATAGTTTGGTTGTTGAAAGGCCTTGTTGTAGGTTGCCCGAAGAGTATGCCCAGCAATCGGTGTCCAGACAATTGCGGCTTTGGGAGACAGGAAACTTTCTGTGAGTGTTGACCGATCCCACCGCGCAGCGACGACCCCTTTGATGCTCTCCGAGAGTTTATACTCCACCTGGCCAAAGAAACCGCTCATATTATCAGTGCGCGGTTGTTGCATCAACGTTCCCTTGGTGTCGATATCGTAGATGCGGTGGGAAGCGCCCGCAACGACGAAGAGATTGTCCATCGGCGAAAAGCTGTATTGCACCTCGCCGTGGGTAATGAGGGCATCTTGGGTAAGATTGAGGCCTGTTGAGAATGAACGTTCCGGCTTGCTATTGTACCTTCCGTTCGCCCAGAACAAGATATTGAATCCGTGGCCGGAATAACTCAATCGTCCCCACGGTCTCCGTGCTTTTTGAACCTGAACCCGCCCGATCCCGGTAACGATCACCTCGTTTTCGACTTGCGAGAGACCACCTTCGGCCACAGCCAAGCCGCCGTCTGAAAATTCGTAGTCAAGTCGCAGGGATCCGTAGGATGTTTTGACGGGGCTAAGACGGGTATTGCGCGAGCTTGTGTCGACAATTTCGCGGTTGAGGAAGGGATTCAAGCCGTTGTACTCAAAGAGGGGTTTTACAACAGGAGGATTGGACTTTAATCCTTCTGGGTCAATGGGTCGAGTGACGCTGAATGTTCCGCCCTGCATGTGACCCACATTGATTCGATAACTCCATGATCCGGAAGCACCCGCATGACGAATGTCGCTCCGGTATGCACGCAATTCTCCAACTCCAACAATCGCTCGTGTACCAAGGCTTGCTTTTGGCGGCAACGACGTGATGTTCAACACGCCGTTATACGCGTTGGCACCGTAAAGAGCCGAACCGGGTCCCCGCACCAATTCAATTCGTCCAAGCTCCTCCAGCGGAATCGTCATCGCATTCCACTCTGTTGCCGAGAGAAACGCCGTGCCTAGATCTCTTCCATCCAGCAGAATCAAGAGACGGCGGTTGAGCGAGCTGTTAAATCCACGTGTATTGACGTTAAAGTCGTACAATCCACTCTGTACCATATCGACACCGGGCTCGGATTCTAGGAGTTTCGGGAGCTGGCCATGACCCCCACCGCGTGCAATGTCCTTCGCGCTAATGACCGAAACGGCCGCAGGCGCCTCCGTAATCCGTTCCTTGCGCAAGGAAGCGCCGTAAACCAAGACTTCTCCGACCTGGATCGTAGAAGGCTTTAGCTCAAAATCTCTCCGCGTCGTACCACCTACCTGAATTTGCACAGAGGTTTCGATAGACTCATAGCCAACCGAGGAAACGACGACTGTGTATGACCCCGGCGGGATATTGCTGATCGTATACCGTCCGTTGACATCAGCAGCCGCACCCATCGGAGTGTCTTTCAGCCTTACATTGACGTTCGGGATGGTTTCTTTGGTCTCCGCGTCGCGAATGGTACCGGTGACCGAACCTGTCGCCTGCGAACGAGAGCTGTTTGTACACCAAACGGTCAACAGCAATACGGAAACAAACAATGGGTATCGTAAGAATTTCACTGGAGAACCTCCTCAATGGTGAAAACTTCAACGCGTCTGACGCGAAAAACGCAAACCCCGACCGTTAAAGATCGGGGTTTGGAATTGTACACTCGACATCTCGAGAACGCACGGTTGCACGCGCCTCAAGAGTTAAAAGTTTCTGCTCTTATACTCACGATAAAAACCGCCTGATTGTCCGTCGGCATAGAAAATAAATTTCACAATGCCCACGTTCGGTTGCAACCACAGTTCGGCTGTCGGTGCCTGGACGCTCGGTGTTGTGGCACCGCCTAAGTAGACTTTACGCGTGGCTGTTATCTTGTAGGCATTAAAGGTTTGTCCGCCAAGTGTCAAGGACTCTCTGCCTTCTACTTTTCCTACGACCTGTAAGCGAACCGGTCCGGTTGCTGCAGTCCAGGAACTATCAAATCCTACCCACTCAACGCCGACCCCGACGTCCTGACGCACAAGTAAGATCCAGCGGAGAGAATCGGCCCGCTGCAAACCAAAGGAACGGTAGAAGTTGGCAATATTGGTGAGAAAGTAGAAGTTCCCGGTACCTGTTGGTGGTGTTCGCTGCACGTAGAAGTTGGAGACAAGCCACGTCGTGGGCGGGTTGGGGATGCCTGTTGGAACGCGTTGAGAGTCTGAAATCACATGCGATGTACCAATGGGGGCAGGAAGGGGAGCGTTCAACGCCGTAACGGTCATACGAGCTTCATAGACTGTCGAGGTTCCAGCGATCTGCGTGCCGTTTTTATCCATCAAATAACCGCTAAACACAAGCTGGCGTCCGAGAACGAGGGGGAACAGGTCTTCCGTTATCGGTTGCACAGTTTCAGGTCCTGTAGTCTCTTCCTTTTTACAGCCGGTTGTACTCAGCGACAGAACAAGCACAAAGACCACCGCGGTACCAAACAAAAGCAACTTCGTGTTCTTCATAATACCTCCTTGGTTAATAGGCTCGATGCACTCCGTGTGGGCACAATGTTAGGAAAAGGATTGCTGAGAGTCAATAGCGATCCCTCAATTACGGAAAACCGCCCCCGTTTTTTTGAGCAATTTTGGAACAGTTTACAAACTCAACTTTGCAATGTTGGCCTTGACGTCGGCTGCAGATTTGTTGAGTGCTTCCTGTTCTTCCGGAAGGAGCTTGATCTGGATAATTTCTTCGATACCGCTGCTTCCGAGCTTTACCGGAACGCCGATGAAAACATCCTTCAAGCCGTATTCGCCTTGCAGCCAGACGGAGCAGGGAAGAATACGCTTTTTGTTTTTGACAATCGATTCGATCATCTCGACGGCGGAAGACGATGGTGCATAGTACGCACTGCCGGTCTTAAGGTAATTGACGATTTCAATTCCGCCATCCCGCGTCCGTTTGACTAAACGGTCGATCGTGGCCTTGTCCATCAAGTCGGGTAACGGGATTCCCGCCACCGTAGAATACCGCGGCAGAGGAACCATCGAATCACCATGCCCGCCAAGCACGAAGGCGGTGACATCTTTGACGGAAACGTTCATCTCCATGGCGATGAACGTGCGGAAGCGAGCAGAATCCAATACGCCCGCCATGCCAAACACGCGATGTCGCTCAAAACCGCTGACTTTCATTGCCACATACGTCATCACGTCGAGGGGGTTCGAGACGACGATGATGATTGCCTGCGGTGATTTTGCGACGGCTTGTTCCGTGCACGACTTGACGATACTGGCGTTGGTCGCTTGCAAATCGTCGCGGCTCATGCCGGGTTTGCGTGCAATGCCGGCGGTGATGAGAATGATATCCGAGTTAGCAGTCGGTTCATAACTGTTCGTGCCGATGACTTTTGAGTCGAAGCCCTCGATCGGGGCCGACTCGTACATGTCGAGCCCTTTTCCTTGTGGCAGTCCTTCCACCACATCAACAAGGACGACCTCGTTTGCGAGTTCTTTTTCCGCTATACGCTGCGCTGCGGTGGCGCCAACATTCCCGGCGCCGATGACGGTGATTTTCATAATGGACTCCGGATTGTTCGTGGTGAGTGTTGAATCAGGGGTTAAAATGAAAAAGTCCGCCAGAGGCGGACTTGTGTCGAAGAGAACTTACGATGCCGAATAGACGCTGACTCGTTGCTTCGTTTTCCCGACGCGCTCAAACTTGACGACGCCGTCGATCAGCGCAAAGAGTGTATCGTCGCTGCCCATACCGACGTTCATGCCGGGGTGAAACTTCGTCCCGCGCTGACGCACTAAAATGCTTCCCGCCGAGACAAGCTGTCCCCCAAAGCGTTTCACACCGAGACGTTGGGCATTACTATCGCGACCGTTTTTAGTACTTCCACCAGCTTTTTTATGAGCCATAACACTTCTCCGTTAGGTAAGTTTCGTAATCTCTACCTGCGTATACTGCTGCCGATGTCCACGGCGAACTCGATACCCCTTCCGCCGCTTTTTCTTGAACACCGTTACTTTGTCGTCCTTCACGTGCTGAAGCACCTTTCCCTCCACGTGCGAACCGGCAACATAGGGTTGACCGATCGTGATCGTTTTCTCGTCACCGCGTAACAGTACGTTCTCAAAGGTAACCTTGCTGCCGACCTCGGCCTCTAACTTCGGGACGTAGATCTTCTCGGATTGACTGACTTTGTATTGCTGGCCGGCGATTTCGACGATGGCGTACATTCCACACTCCCAGTTTCTCAGAAATTCTCCAAAAGCGATTCTAAGATAGCGAAAAAGTGTCGAAAAGTCAACGAGATTCTCGACCATGAAGCCCGTCGCACACCGTCAGGTTTTTCTCAGCAATCGGAACGCGTTGAGTATGACAACGAGCGTTGCGCCGTCGTCGGCAAGCACCGCAAGCCAGAGGCTCGTCATACCAAAGAGGCCAAGGAGGAGGAAGACGGCTTTGGTGGCAAGAGCAATCACGACGTTCTGACGAATGATGGCGAGTGCCTTCTTCCCTAAGGATACTGCATACGGGATTTTCCGGAGATCGTCAGACATGAGAACGACGTCCGCGGTTTCCAAGGAGGTATCGGAGCCGACACGCCCCATGGCGATGCCGACGTTGGCGGCGGCTAAGGCTGGTGCATCATTCACACCATCACCGACCATGGCGATAGTCTTGAATTCCTGTTTCAACTGCTCTACCCTTTTTAATTTCTCTTCGGGAAGCAACTCTGCCCGGTGCTCAACAATGGGCAGTTTCTTGGAGATGGCGTGTGCGATCGCCTGACTATCGCCGGTGAGCATCAGGACATGTTCGATCCCTAGCTTGTGGAGTTCACGAATGCTGTCAAAGCTTTCCTCACGGAGTGCGTCAAAAACGGCGAGAGCTCCGATGACCTCCGTTCCGTCTGTCACCAGCACCGTGGTCTTTCCCTCCGCTTCGAGTGTGGCGATGCGTTCCTCAACTGTTGGAGAGCAGACACCCAGTTCCTCCATCAATTGATGGCTGCCGATGATGAATTCCTTACCGCCGACAGTTGCGCGAACGCCTTTGCCGGGAATCGCCTCGAAACGCTCCACCTGCAGTCTCGTCGGCGATATGCCGTGCTCTAAGGCTGTTTCCAGAAATGCACCGGCAAGATGGTGCTCGGATTTTGTCTCGACCGCGGTTACAATCTCCAGAATTTCTCGTTCCGACATCGCATTCATGCTGACGATGTCGGTCAGCCGTGGCCTACCGACGGTCAGCGTTCCAGTCTTGTCAAAGGCGACCGCGCGAACCCGGGCAAGCTCTTCCAAGTATCGGCCTCCTTTGACGAGGATACCGTTCCTTGCCGCATTTGTTAATGCACTGACAATGGTGACCGGCGTGGAAATGACCAGCGCACAGGGGCACGCGATGACCAATAGCACCAGCGCACGATAGAACCAGTCGATAAACTCGAGGCCGAATGCCACGGG
>DATLYT010000038.1:0-10674 GCA_035574455.1 Bacteroidota bacterium | reverse complement strand
GTCGTTGGCGAACTCTTCGGCTCTGGACAGATGCAGCTTCCGTTTGTCTTGCAATCGGCGGAAGTGATGAAAGCGGCTGTTGCGTATCTCGAGCCCTTCATGGAGAAGAAGGATGGCGCGAAGAAGGGAACAATGGTAATTGCCACCGTCAAAGGCGACGTGCATGATATTGGAAAGAATCTCGTCGATATCATCCTTACCAACAACGGCTATCGGGTCATCAACCTCGGCATTAAATGCCCGATTGAAACAATGCTGCACGCAGCCGAGGAGCACCGCGCACATGCTCTTGGTATGAGTGGTCTGCTGGTGAAATCTACGCTGGTGATGAAGGAGAATCTCGAGGTGATGAACGAACGCAATCTCACGACTCCCGTTATTCTCGGTGGAGCTGCTCTCACGCGGCGCTACGTCGAACAGGATTTGCGCTCGGTCTATCGCGGACCGGTCTACTACGCCAACGACGCCTTTGATGGGCTTTCGTTGATGGAGCAGATTGTCTCCGGTGGAATTCAGGCGTTGAAAGCGGGTGGAGACGAGATTGCCGAAGAGAAAGACCGGTTGACCGGGGCCGAAGCAAAGATTGCCCTGCTCGAGAACAATGAGCGGACAGAACCGAAGCTGTCCGTTGTACCCGACGTTGTGGTTTCCGAAAAGCCCCGGCGTTCTCGCGTGAGAACAGATGTGCCGATTCCCACACCGCCGTTCTGGGGAACCAGAGTTGTTGAAGATATTTCACTGGATGAGGTGTTCCAGTATGTCAACGAAGTTGCTTTGATCCGCGGGCAATGGCGAGTCGTTCGGGGCAAGTTGAGTGAGGGGGAATACCAGAACATTCTCAACAAGCAAATCTACCCCGAGTTGGAGGCGCTCAAGGCCAAAGCAAAGGCGGAAAAGCTTTTGACTCCCAAAGTTGTCTACGGCTACTTTCCCTGCAACTCCGAGGGCGATGATTTGATCATTTATGAAACCGCTGCACAACCGAGATCGGCGAAGGAAATCTTGCGTTTTACCTTCCCGCGCCAGCGGCACGCGCCGTACCTCTGTTTGGCGGACTACTTTGCGCCGGTGGATTCGGGTACTATCGATGTTGTGGCATTTCACCTTGTTACTGTTGGCCGAAAGGCTTCAGAATATTCTCGGCATCTCTTTGAATCCAATCAATATAAAGACTATCTTTATTTCCACGGGTTGAGCGTGGAGACCGCCGAGGCGTTGGCGGAACTCTGGCACAAGAAAATTCGCGAGGAGTTGGGGATCGCGGACAAGGATGCGAAGGAGATTCGGAAGCTCTTTGCACAGGGCTACCAGGGTTCTCGCTACAGCTTCGGGTATCCGGCCTGTCCGAACTTAGAGGACCACGTGAAGCTTTTCGAATTGCTTCGGCCGGAACGGATCGGCGTCGAGTTGACGGAAGAGTTTCAACTCGTACCCGAACAATCTACATCGGCTATCATCGCGCATCATCCCGAAGCTCGCTACTTTACCGTCAAGTAGTGTTTGGTACCTCTCACACGTCACACAGAACAATCAACGACCCTTCCTATGCCTAACCTTGTCCTTCTTCGCCACGGCGAATCGCAATGGAATCTCGAAAACCGTTTTACCGGCTGGGTGGATATTCCGCTCTCCCCAAAAGGGGAAGAGGAAGCCCGGCAGGCGGGTGAAAAACTCAAATCATTCAAGTTCGATAAGGCGTATACTTCTGTTCTGAAACGTGCAAACGATACGCTATACATCGTGTTGAAGATTATCGGCCAGGAGAATATTCCGATCGAGTACGATAAAGCCCTCAACGAGCGTCACTATGGCGCGCTGCAGGGACTGAACAAAGCCGACATTGGTCGTCAGTACGGTGAGGAGCAGCTGAAAATCTGGCGCCGCAGTTACGATGTTGCCCCGCCCAAGGATAAAACGGAATTGAATCCGGACGGCATCAGCGAAAGTCTGAAGGACACGGCCGCTCGGACGCTGCCGTATTTTGAGTCAAAAATTTTGCCAGACATTCGCGCCGGAAAGAATGTCCTCGTCGCCGCACACGGCAACAGCCTCCGATCCATCGTGATGAAGCTCGACAATCTTTCCAAAGAAGAAGTCCTCGAGCTCAACATCCCGACTGGCGTTCCGCTTCTCTATGTGTATGACGACAAAGGGAACATCGTCGAGCGACGCTATCTCTGAAGTCGGATGGCTCACTTGGTATGACTTGAGAATTCTCGGAGCTCGTCAACACAGGCGATGACCCGCCTGCCAGAAATGAGCCACCATTCAGATCAGGCTTCTTTGAATTTCACAGCATAGTTTTGTATGTTGCTTCATGATGGACGAGCGATTTCATCAAGGCATACGGGACTTCAACGAGCGCCGCTTTTTTGAAGCCCACGACGTTTGGGAAGACCTCTGGCATGAGTATCGCGAAGCGGATCGGCTCTTCCTTCAGGGACTGATTCAGGTTGCCGTCGGTTTCTATCACCTCGAAAACGGCAACAGCAAAGGTTCCCACAGCCAGTTTACCAAAGCCCTTGCCAAGCTTGAACCCTACGTACCCCACCATCAGGGCATCGAAACCGAAAATCTTCTCCGCAGCGTTCGGCACTGGCTGGCTGTTGCTGAACGGATGAAACGCGGCGAGAGTGTTGAAAATAGCAGTGCAGAGTTTCCCCGCATTCAGTATTTCCAACAGTCACATTCTACAGAAATCAGATCAGGTTACTGATGAAGATAGGCCCATACGAAGTTCATTCGCTTGAAACCGGCCGGTTTGCTCTGGATGGCGGAGCAATGTTCGGCATCGTTCCGTGGGTCTTCTGGAGCAAAACCAATCCTCCGGACGAACGACAGCGCATCGACCTTGCTGCCCGCTGTTTGCTCATTCGCGGGAATGGGAAGAATATTCTCGTGGATGACGGCAACGGCACGAAATGGAATGATAAGCTCAGAGATATTTACAAGCTCGACAATTCTCAGCACGACATCATCCGTTCGCTGAAGCAGCATGGCCTGACGCCGGACGACATCACCGACGTCATCCTTACGCACCTGCATTTCGACCATGCTGGCGGTTCGACCACGAGAGTGAATGGCACGGTCGTTCCGACATTTCCCAATGCACGGTACTATGTACAAAAAAAACATTGGGAGTTAGCGCTACAGCCGACGGAAAAAGACCGCGGTAGCTTTATGCCGGACGATTTTCTTCCGCTCAAAGAGCATGGTGTCCTGGAGCTGGTGGATGGCGAGTTCGAGCTGTTTCCCGGCATTGAGCTCATCGTTTGCAACGGCCACACGGCCGCGCAACAACTGCCGAAGATTTCCGACGGGAAAACATCCATACTCTTTTGTTGCGACCTCTTTCCGACCGTTTCTCATCTCCCGTATCCGTACGTGATGGCGTACGATGTGAGGCCGTTAGTGACCATTGAAGAGAAAAAAAGAATTCTTCCTCGGGCGTACGAGGAGCAATGGATTCTTTTTTTTGAGCATGACCCCACAACGGAGGCCGTGACCGTGAAGACAGGCACGAAGGGATTTGTTGTGGATAAGACGATGAAGTTGGATTAATTCATTTATTCATTGTTTCAATGGAAAAATGGGCCAATGGATTAATTTCCTTCAACCCGGGAACTCTGTTTTGTTCTTAGAGATATGGAAGGCTTTGTGAAAATAGCAAGGTTGAGTGATCTTTCGGCCACACGAGGCCTTTCGTTGCGCTACGATGGGGAAGAGGTCGCGTTGTTTCGCGTGCGAGGAGAGGTTTTCGCCGTGCGGAATGATTGCCCGCATCAACATTTTTCTCTGCTTCATCAGGGAGCATTGAACGAGTATGCACTGACCTGTCCGATGCATGGGTGGACGTTTGACCTTAGGACAGGAAAGCCAGTCATCGGCAATGGCAACCTGAAATGCTATCATGTGAAGATCGTCGGTGATGATGTTTGGCTTGAGCAACCCAATCGAGAGAATGACGATATCGATCATCGCTTACCCTAGCCGTGCAGAGTCTTTCCCGGAAAATAAAATCTAAGGCACTCGAACTTGGCTTCGCCAAGGTCGGCATTGCACGGGCTGAAGAGCTGACCGAGGAAGGGAAGCGCCTCCGCGAGTGGCTCCATCGCGGCTACCACGCTACGATGGATTGGATGGCGAACAATGTCGAAAAACGGGTTGACCCCCGCACGATTCTCCCCAATGCGCAATCGGTCGTCTGTGTGGCGATGAATTACTACACCGAGGGACAACATTCGGACGACCCGGCAGTTGGGAAGATTTCTCGCTACGCATGGGGAGACGACTATCATCTTGTTGTTACGGAACGCGTACGGCAATTATCGGATTACATTAGAGAGTTGGAGCCGTCGGCCAACGCAAAAGTTTATGTCGACACCGGACCTGTGATGGATAAAGCCTGGGCGGTGCGTGCGGGAATCGGTTGGCTCGGCAAGCACACGAATGTCATCACGAAAGAATACGGCTCGTGGGTCTTTTTAGGAGAGGTCATTCTGGATGTCGAGTTAGAGTACGACCAGCCGATTGCCGATTTTTGCGGTTCGTGTACGGCGTGTATCGAGGCGTGTCCCACTGGAGCGATTGTTGAGCCTTATGTACTGGATTCCAACAGATGCATCTCCTATCTCACTATCGAACATCGTGAACCCTTTCCGCCGGAGCTTGCATCTAATCTTCAGAACTGGGTTTACGGCTGCGATATTTGTCAGGACGTTTGCCCATGGAATCGGTTTCAACAGCCGACAACCGAGGCCGCGTTTCAGCCTCGAGCGCACACCATTGCGCCAAGGCTCACAGAACTGGCGGAGATGAGTGAGACGGAGTTTCGTGAGCGATTCCGTAAGAGCGCTGTGAAGAGGACGAAGCATCAAGGGTTGGTCAGGAATGCAAAGGCAGTCTTGGCCGAACAAAAGTCTCTGGTTTGACGTGGGGAGTGAGTTGAAAAACTGAGTCTAACTATTCACTTTATACTTTTCCCAATTCAATGTCTGAACACAAGCATCATAAAGTCATTATCATCGGCTCGGGACCTGCGGGTCTCACAGCCGCACTCTATGCTGGCCGGGCTAATCTGAGTCCAATCGTGTTTGAAGGCAACCAGCCGGGCGGGCAGTTGACCATCACCACTGAAGTCGAAAACTATCCTGGGTTTCCCGAAGGCATTTTGGGCCCAAAGTTAATGGAGCTCTTCCGAGCTCAGGCACAGAAATTCGGGGCGCAATGCTTTTTTAAGGAAGTCACAGAGGTTGATTTCACCAAGCATCCGTTCCGCGTGGTTGCGGATGGCGAGGATTACTTTGCCGATTCGGTCATTGTTGCCACGGGTGCGTCGGCAAAACTTCTTGGATTGCCTTCCGAAGCTGAGTACATGGGGTACGGCGTCTCTGCGTGCGCAACGTGCGATGGGTTCTTCTTTAAGAATCTTCACGTCGTCGTGGTAGGTGGGGGAGATACTGCAATGGAAGAGGCAACGTACCTGACCAAGTTTGCGTCGAAAGTGACTATTGTCCATCGTCGGAACGAGCTTCGTGCCTCTAAAATCATGCAGGAACGTGCACGGAAGAATCCGAAGATCGAGTTCATCTGGGACAGCGTTGTGGAGGAAGTGCTCGGCAAGAATGAAAACGGCCGTAAAAGCGTCACAGGTGTCCGATTAAAGAACCTCAAGACTGGCCAGGTGACAGACTTTGCTTGCGACGGACTCTTCCTCGCCATCGGTCATCAGCCGAACACGAAGATTTTCGAAGGTCAGCTCGAGATGGATGCGGTCGGTTACATTCTCACAAAAGGCCGCAGCACCGCGACGAGCGTTCCCGGTGTTTTCGCTGCCGGCGACGTTGCCGATCCCACCTATCGCCAAGCCGTGAGTGCGGCTGGCACCGGCTGTATGGCGGCAATCGATGCGGAGAGATTCCTTGCGCTTCACGAGCACGATTGAATCCAGATTCGTACAACACAGGAAGCCCCGGTGTAGAGTTTTCGCTGGGGCTTTTTTCTTTCTTCTTCGATTGACTTTCATCCTATCCTTTCTTATAATTCACTGTCTTTCAATAAGTTACAGCGCCGCATATGCGCTTTGATGCTGATTAACTTCCCCGATTAAGAATGTCCAATACCGCGAAGTGGGTACTCGGAATCCTCGCTGTCCTCATCATCTTCTTCGGGATTTTCACCCTCGTGATCTTGAGTTGGCTTTTCTCTGAACCGTACGACGAGAGCTCCTCGACGACGGGCGAGAAAGTCGCGCTCGTAACGCTCGATGAACCGATCCTCTCGTCCGAAGAGATCGTTCGGCAGATCAAAAAGTATCGTGATAATAAGTCGGTCAAGGCTATTGTCGTTCGCGTAAACTCTCCCGGCGGCGGTGTGGCCGCAAGTCAGGAAATTTATGAGGAAATCAAGAAGACGCGCGAGAGCGGAAAGCCGGTCGTTGTCTCCATGGGTGAAGTGGCGGCAAGCGGAGGATACTACGTCTCGCTGGGCGCGAACAAAATCGTCGCCAACCCCGGAACACTCACGGGCAGCATCGGCGTCGTCATCCAGTACTTTCAGGTCGAAGAGCTGATGAAAAAGATCGGCGTCGAGGCCCCGACGTACAAAAGTGGAAAGTACAAAGACATCGGCTCGCCATTCCGCCGCTCAACCGAAGATGAGAAGAAATTTTTCGACCAACTGATCGCTAACGTGTACGAACAGTTTGTCGATGCAGTCGTCGCCGAACGGAAGCTCGACCGCAAAAAAGTCCTGCAGTATGCCGACGGCCGTGTCTTTACCGGCAAACAAGCCGTCGAGTATGGCTTTGTGGATACACTCGGCACCCTCGAAGACGCCCTGGCATTGGCAAGTGAGATGGGCGGTATCGAAGGAAAGCCACGCGTGATTAAGGAGAGGAAAGTGAAGCCGTTTTTTGAGCGGTTGTTTGGTGAAAGCGTTTCAGAGCTTGCGGCGTTGAAAGAGCAGTTTCTCAACCAGCCGATTGTCCAGTATCGTATGATCACCCCGTATTAACTTCTTACAGGAGGACTCTTGACAAAAGCCGATATCGTTGATGTGATCGCAACAGCCACCGGGCTGACGAAAGTGGAAACCGAAGCAGTGGTGGACGGCTTTATCTCGACCGTGATTGACGCCTTGAAGCAAGGAAAGAATATCGAGATTCGCGGGTTCGGGAGTTTTAAGGTGAAGAAGCGCAAAGGACGCGTCGCCCGGAACCCCCGTACCGGTGAACAGGTCATGGTGGATGAACATTTTGTACCGATTTTCAAAGTCTCAAAAGATCTCAAGCATGCTGTGGATGAGAACCTGAAAAAAATGATGCCGAAATAAGTGTATGAAGCCAAAGGTCTTGTGTGGAGCATGCGGGTCGCCATTATCCCAGGGCGATCAATTCTGCAGTAGCTGCGGAAGTCCAGTCGAATGGTCGGAGACATCCTCCGCCGAATCCGCTTCCGGTGGAAAAGGCGGAGCGGTCGCGAAGGCAGAAGCACACCGCGGGCAGCAAAAAGCAACGGCGAAGAAAGAACAACCGGTAGCGCCATCATGGAAAATGATGGCGGGGTTTGCTCTCTTTTTAGCTGTTGGTGTCTTGTCGCTGGAGTTGCTCACCAAGCCGAAGGTGGAGAACATCCCGCATACGCACAACGAGGAGCAGACGGGAGCCAACATGCAGGCGCTTCAGCAGATTGAGGAGATGGAGCGGCGCCTCGCAGCGAATCCCAACGATCAACAGCTCTTGCTCCAGCTTGCCAACCTGCTGCACGATGGCCGGTTCTACGATAAGGCAATCCAACGGTATTCGGAGTATCTCAAGAAGAACCCGAATGATGCCGATGCTCGTGTCGATTTAGGCATCTGTTACTACGAAACCGACCGGACGGACGAAGCGAAGCAAGAAATGCTCAAAGCGTTGGAGAAGAATCCGAAGCATGTCTTAGGCCATTTCAACCTCGGTATTGTGCATCTACGAATAGCACAGCGCGAGATGGCGGCGGGCAACACGGAGAAGGGGAACAAAGCCGTCGAGGAAGCCAACAACTGGTTTCGTAAGACTGCCGCACTCGACCCGAACGGCGATGTCGGCCAACGCGCGCAGCGGCTTCTTGCCCAACACGGTCAACCGGTAGTCCAATGAGTGGTCTGTTTGCTGTTGCCCTCGACAATAAGGGCGCGTCAACACAATTCACCATATCTTCCAACAAACTCAAGGAGGCGTTCTATGCCAAGTGGCAAAAAGCGTAAGCGGCATAAAATGGCAACCCACAAGCGGAAGAAGAGATTGAGAAAGATGCGTCATAAGAAGAAGATTCGTTAGTCGATGGACGGCTGCCCTGTCGGGCCTGTTCGTTGTCACTCGACAGGGCAGTCTTGTCTCAATGTCGAGACCTCTTGACTCTCCATTACCATAAGATCGATTCCCCAGATGCATAGAAAACAGATTGTTCTCATTACGTTGACCGTCTGTACGCTTCTCCTTTTGCTCTCCTCCGCTGTTTTCAGTTGGGGATTTTGGGCTCACCGCGAGATTAACAAGTACGCCATCCGCTCGCTCCCGAAGGAGATGCGACCCTTGTTCGACTCGAACGCCGATACTATCATCGCGAAGGCGGTGGAGCCGGACCAGCGTCGATTTTCCGACCCAACAGAAGCGCCATACCACTACATCGACATTGACCGGTATGGGAAGTATCCATTCAGCGAGCTTCCGCGTTCGTTTGACGAAGCGGTAAAGAAATTTGGCCGAGCGAAAGTCGATAGCAACGGCACGGTTCCCTGGCGTATCGTGGAATTCACACGTAAGCTCTCGGACGCCATGAGGCGGAAGGACACGCGCGAGATCGTTTTTTATGCATCCAACCTCGGCCACTATATTGGCGATGCCCATGTTCCGCTCCACACGACCGATAACTATGACGGCCAGTTGACGGATCAAAAAGGAATTCATTCGAGGTGGGAAGGGCGATTGCCGGAGAAATTTGGGATGAACTACCAACTCGGCCCGGAAACGGTCGAGTATATTTCCGACCCTCTGGCTATGGCATTCGAGATTGTTCTGGAGAGTTATCGACTTGTCGATTCCGTGTTGACGCTCGACGTTGAGGTTCGCAAAGAGATCCCGCAGGCAGATTTAATGAAAACCGTCCAGCGTCGCGGTCGGACGGAGTACGAATTTAGCGACCGCTACTATACACTTTACCATCAGAAGCTCAACGGCATGGTGGAGCGCCGGATGAGGGATTCGATTCGACGTGTGGCAAGTTTCTGGTATACAGCGTGGGTCGATGCGGGGAAGCCGGACCTCGCGTCGCTCTCACGGTAACGGAGCCTAGGAATTCGAGGTGAGTTGCATCCGTAAAAGTGGGGGGGGGACTTGAAACGCAAAAGGGTTTACGTTACGATTGAGGTGAGAACCAACATCGTAGGAGGTAAACCCTATGCGGCATACTGGATGCAGTGAGAAGCTATGGAAGTATGAAGAAGAAGTCAATCGGTTTGAGCAAGAGCTGGAGGAGCGTCACCGAGCGCAAATGCGGCAGGAGATGCGAGAGTATCTGGAGGCTTTAGATCGAAGGGCCTCCGGGGAGGTGCTGCGGCGAGGGGGATATGAGAGTAAGGGACTCAAGAAGCGGAAGATTCTGACCCGCCTTGGGGTAGTGGAGGT
The DNA here is from genome assembly GCA_035574455.1 of Bacteroidota bacterium. Classification (GTDB taxonomy): domain Bacteria; phylum Bacteroidota; class Ignavibacteria; order UBA10030; family UBA10030; genus DATLYT01. Next base: position 1,010 of record DATLYT010000038.1, on the reverse strand, counting down.
TCAGGTGCGGCTCTATGAAAACAGACGTGGTCATCGAATCTATCCGCTGCGGGATATCTGTGGAATTGGTGGAGAGACCGAGGGTGCGCGACGGCGGTGCATACGCTTGGTGGTGGAACGCCCCTATGCCTGGAGTGCGACGATTTTGCGGGAGGAGTTTGGGATGGAGCTGTCGCGGATGCGCTTGTGGAAGATGACACAGGAGGAAGGCAACCGGAGGCATCAGCACTTAGAAGCAGAGCGAGCAAAGCTCTATGAAGAAGCTCGGCCGGGGGCGGAACCGAACGAAACCAAGAGCCTGGCAACGATAGAGTTAGATGGGACGTTGATCGCCACGCGAGAGCCTGGGGTGAGAGATTTGTATGGACGCAAGCGGATGGAGGTCAAGGTAGGGGTACTGTTTCGGGGCATTGAGTCTGTGGGCACAAGCAAGCGCAAGAAGACCGCCCAGCGGAGCGTCTATGCTCGTGTCAGCGAGGTGGAAGCTTTTGGAGAGCACTGGTATACGCACTGTCGCTTGAGAGGGCTCAGCAGTCAAGAGGTGGTTCATGTGATTGCAGATGGAGCTGGCTGGATTGGCACGATCCGGCAGGGACAGTTTCCAGCGAGTCGCTACACCCTGGATTTATATCATCTGAAACGAAAAGCACGGGAAGTGCTGTTAGCACAGCAGTATGAACGGTTTTGCACCTTGGTGAGGACGGGACTCCTGAGCACAGCCTTGGAGTATCTGGACAGTCTTCGTCCTTCTGACGAACGCCACCGGGAGTCTTTAAGACAGTTCCGAGAATATGTTGAGCAGAATCGGGATGGACTACGATACCAACCGGGGGAGATCTGGGGATCAGGCGTCGTCGAAAAGATAGTTGACATCGTCGTCGGTAAACGCATGAAACGCCAAGGCATGAGCTGGAGTAAAGATGGTGCCAACAATCTCCTTGCTCTTCGCTGCCATCATATCAACTCGATCGCAGCGTGATCCTTCTCCCCCCACTAAAAAGGATGCAACC
>DATLYT010000037.1:0-11919 GCA_035574455.1 Bacteroidota bacterium | reverse complement strand
AGTCGCGAAAGTATACATCAGCATTTTTGGCGATGAAGAGAGGAAGCAGAGGAGTATGGACCTGCTCGAAGAGGAGAAGGGATTCATCCGAGCTGAGTTAGGGCACGCCGTTCGGCTGAAGTTTACGCCCTCGTTGATTTTTTATCTCGATGAATCACTCGACCGGGCGATGAATATCAACAAAATCTTAAACAACCTGCAGAAGAATTCATCGTCGACGGACGAATAGGAAACATGGAGATGGCCACACAGCACAACGGTGAAATGTTCCTGATCGATAAGCCGTTGGACTGGACGTCGTTTGATGTGGTGAAACGGATTCGGTGGACGTTCGGGGTGAAGAAAGCAGGCCACGCTGGAACGCTCGACCCTAAAGCGACCGGCCTGTTGATTGTCTGCACGGGCGCAAAAACGAAAGAGATTAGCCGCTTTGTTGGGTTGGAAAAAGAGTACCGCGGGACAATGGAGCTTGGCGTTCGGACACCGAGTCACGATTCGGAAACGGACGTTGTCGAACGGCGCGAGATTCGTGGAGTAACGCTGGAAGCACTTCAGAGCGTTGCCAGAGAGTTCATCGGCAAGCAACTCCAGACCCCGCCGATGTACTCAGCGGTCAAGCACCGAGGAAAGCCGCTGTATAAGTACGCGCGGCGAGGGAAATCGATCGAGCGCGAAGCTAAAGAAATCGAAATAGTGGAATTTGAAGTCACGAAGTTTGAGCCACCGTTCGCAGAGTTTCGTGTTGTTTGCTCAAAAGGGACGTATATCCGCTCCCTTGTGGATGATGTCGGTCAGCGTCTTGGATGTGGCGCTACCCTACGATCGCTTCGACGGCTAAGAATAGGGCCGTATCATGTGGACCGTGCCCTCACCATCGAACAGTTAGAAAACACGCGGAGAGACTTGACGTCTCGCGCGGAGTCTGCCCATGAAGGTCGTCTTTTCACGTAGCGACATCGAGCCGTACAACAACACGGTTGTCACGGTTGGCACCTTCGACGGCGTCCATGAGGGGCACCGAGAGATTGTGCGAGAGGTCGTTCGGCGCGCCAAGGCAAGGGGAGGACGAAGTGTGGTGGTGACCTTCGAGCCGCACCCGAAAGAGGTGCTGACGAAGGCGTCGGTTCAACTCCTCACGACCTTGGAAGAGCGACAGCAGCTGATCGAAGAGCTTGGACCGGATATTCTATTTGTCATCAGGTTTACGTACGAGTTTTCTCGTCAGAATTTTCGGGAGTTTTACCTCAACTATTTCATTAACGGCATTGGTGTGAGTGAAATCGTTGAGGGATATGACCATCATTTTGGTCGTGACCGTGAAGGCAACGTCGAGGAACTTGTAAGGCTGGGAAAAGAATTTGGGCTCTCGATCGTTGTCGTGAAGCCATTTATCGTGGACGGAGAGGTTGTTAGTAGCTCGAAAATTCGGCAGTATCTCCTCGACGGTAACGTGGAACGAGCCCGCGTCATTCTTGGCCGTCCCTACTCGATGAGCGGGACAGTCGTCCGCGGTGATGGACGGGGGAAGCAGTTAGGCTATCCGACAGCGAATATCGTGCTTGCCTCTTCTAAAAAACTTATTCCGCGTGACGGTATCTACTTTGTGGGCGTTAAGGTTGACGGCACACTTCATCCCGGCATGGCAAGTATCGGCGTGCGTCCGACATTCAGCAGCAACGGCCATCGGACGATTGAGGCAAACATTCTGGATTACCACGATGACCTGTACGGGAAGTCGATCGAAATCCAGTTCCTCAAGCGCCTGCGTGACGAACTGAAGTTTGATTCAGCAGAAGCATTAATCGCACAAATGAACAAGGACAAACAAGAAAGCCTTAAACTGCAGGAAGAGTTTGCATCACTTTTCTACTCAACGTAAGTACAAAAGGATCTGTCATTTATTCGTAAGGAGTTTCAATGCCAGTTACTAAAGAACAAAAAGCGGAGATCATCAAGAAATTTGGCAAAGGGCCGAATGACACAGGAACGGCGGAGGTTCAGATTGCGATTCTGACCGCGCACATCAACAGTCTCTCGCCTCACTTTGAGTCGCACAGAAAAGACCATCACAGTCGCGTTGGACTGTTGAAGCTCGTTGGCAAGCGACGGCGGCTGCTTGAATATCTCATGCGCACGGATATCAATCGATATCGTAAAATCATTCAAGAGCTTGACATTCGCAAGTAGCGAAATGTGAGAGCGGGCTTTTTCACAGGGAAAAAGCCCAACATTGTTGTCTTCTAGGAAGGAATGTGAAATTCTATGGTAACAAAAGAACTTGAACTCGGTGGAAAACGGTTTTCCTTCGAGACAGGGCGCTTTGCGAGACAAGCCGATGGCGCCGTTATGGTGCGGTATGCTGACACGATGGTGTTGGCGACCGTCGTGAGCGCTCGTGAAGCGAAGGAAGGGCAAGATTTTTTCCCGCTCCAAGTGGAGTATCGCGAGAAAACTTCTGCCGCAGGGAAAATACCCGGAGGCTTCTTTAAGAGGGAAGGGCGACCGACGGAAAAGGAGATTCTTTCATCGCGACTCATCGACCGACCCATCCGGCCGATGTTTCCCAAAACATACCGGAATGAAACTCAGGTCTTGGTAACGGTCTACTCTTCTGATACGCAACACGATGGCGATATCCTCGGTGCGTGCGCGGCTTCGGCGGCATTGATGGTTTCCGACGTTCCCTTCGACGGACCGATTGCCGAGGTGCGAATAGGCCGTATCGACGGCAGGTTTGTGATTAACCCTACCTATAGCGAATTAGAAAAGAGCGACATGGATGTCACCCTTGCGGGGACCGTCGATTCCATTGTTATGGTTGAAGGTGAAGCGAGGGAGATTTCAGAAGCCGATCTGATCGCGGCCCTGAAATTCGGTCACGATGCGATCAAGGTTCTCTGCGAAGCACAGGTTGAACTGGCAAGGATGGTCAATAAGCCAAAGCGGGAGATCGTTGTTCCAGAAGTGCCCCCCGAGATGATTGCCGACGTCAAGGCGCTTGCGGCAGACCGCATTAAAGAGCTTGCCCGCACGGTGTTGACGAAGGACCAGCGTTCCGAAGCGACGAAGAACGTTTACGACGAAGTCCAACAAGCACTGAAGGAGAAGTACCCTGAGAAAGAACTGATCATCGCCAAAATTCTACACGACCTCGAATATGAGGCGATGCGTACAACGATTCTCACCGAAAACAAACGGCTCGATGGGCGTGGACTGACCGATATCCGTCCGATCACAATTGAAATTGGCCTCCTGCCGCGGACGCACGGTTCTGCTCTCTTCACGCGAGGCGAAACGCAGAGTCTTACCACGACGACGCTGGGAACGAAATTAGACGAACAGCTGATTGACGGCTTGCTGCCGGTGGAGACAACAAAGCGCTTCATGTTGCATTACAATTTTCCGCCATTCAGTGTCGGAGAAGTTGGCAGGCTTGGAGGACCGGGACGACGAGAAATCGGCCACGGCAATCTAGCCGAGCGGGCGCTTAAAAATTTGATTCCCGATGAGAAGGATTTTCCCTATACGATTCGCGTTGTCTCGGATATTCTCGAATCCAATGGCTCATCGTCGATGGCCACGGTGTGTGCCGGAAGCCTCTCTTTGTTCGATGCAGGGGTTCCCCTCCAGCGCGCTGTTGCCGGTATCGCAATGGGACTTGTGAAAGAAGGCGAACGTGTAGCGATCCTGAGTGACATCCTCGGTAACGAGGATCACTTGGGCGACATGGATTTCAAAGTTGCTGGAACGGATCGCGGCATTACAGCATTCCAGATGGATATCAAGATCAAAGGAATCTCGTTCGAGATTATGGAACGGGCTCTTCAACAGGCCAAGGAAGGCCGACTGCAGATTCTCGACATTATGAACCGAGCGATCGACCGGCCACGTAGCGAGATTTCCCGGTATGCTCCACGGCTGCAGACGATCAAGATTCCTGTGGATATGATCGGAGCGTTGATCGGACCGGGTGGGAAGAACATTCGTCAACTGGTCAAAGACAGTGGTGCAGAAATCAATGTCGAGGATGATGGGACTGTCACCGTTGCCGCGGTCGAGAAAGAATCTGCCGAAAAGGCCCTCAATGCCATCCGTCGTTTAGCTGAAGTGCCGGAGGTTGGTAAGGTCTATCAGGCGACTGTCAAAAAAATCATGGAGTTTGGGGCGTTTGTTGAAATACTCCCCGGCAAAGAAGGGTTGGTGCACATTTCTCAGCTCGACGTGAACCGTGTCGGCAAGGTGGAAGATATCGTGAAGGTGGGGGATACGATTGAGGTCAAGCTGATGAAGATCGATGATGAAGGTCGTTTAAACCTCAGCCGCAAAGCGCTCTTGCCCGGCGGAGAGAGTGCTCTGGAAGAGATGAGTCGGCCGAGACCGAAACGCGACCACCACGATCACGATAGGAAGCGGGACGGACGCCACCGTTCGCGGCATTAAGGACGATGCGATGTAGCTTCAGTCCTCACACGAGTGTTGATAGGCGTGTGAGGATTTTTTGTTATAATCGACCATGGAGAGACATGCCATGACCTGTCTCTACCAAAATGTATGATCCAAACCATCACCCCATCCAAAGGTCTCAAAGGGAGTGTCACCGTACCAGGTGACAAATCGATTTCTCACCGTGCCTTGATGATCAGCGCAATTGCGGCAGGGAAGAGCGAAATCGAAGGTATCTCTGCAGCGGCGGACCCTGTAAGTACCCGCCAATGCCTCGCTTCTTTGGGAGTAGAGATCGCCGAAAAAGGAGAAATTCTTACGGTCGAGGGTAAAGGATTGCGCGGCCTTCGTGCTCCTGTGTCCGTGTTGGACGCAGGTAATTCCGGAACTACGATGCGCTTGTTATCGGGTATCCTCGTCGGCCAATCGTTTCCGAGTGAGATTACCGGCGATGAGTCGCTCCGCAGCCGGCCGATGCAGCGCGTCATAGAGCCGCTTACCCTGATGGGGGCGAGCATTCGAGGCTCCGACCGGTCGACTGCCCCATTACAGATCAAGCCTGTGTCACGACTTCATCCGATTCGTTACCAGATGCCGATAGCCAGCGCACAGGTGAAGTCCGCGATTCTTTTTGCTGGGCTTTATGCGGACGAAATCACAACTGTTGTCGAGAAGGTACCAACGCGCGATCATACAGAGCGCATGTTGGGTTTGGAGGTTGGACGAGAAGAGGAGAAGAGAGTGATTCAGGTGCAAGGGGGAATGAAGATTGAAGGAAAGAAATACGTTGTTCCCGGCGATATCTCCTCCGCCGCATTTCTTCTTTCTGCTGCCCTCCTTATTCCACAGTCCGAGGTCATGGTACGCAATGTTGGCTTGAATCCCACGCGTACAGCAGTGTTAGACGTTTTCAGACAGATGGGTGGAAGTATTGAACTGATAAACAGGAAAGAAGTGGCCGGTGAACCTCTTGGGGACATTGTTGCTCGGTTCTCCGAGTTGAGTACGAGTTTTGAGCTGAAAGGTGCTCGCGTTGCAGCATTGATTGATGAGATTCCGATTCTTGCCGTTACCGCCGCTTTTGCAAAGGGCTTGTTTGTGGTGCGGGACGCTCAGGAACTACGGGCGAAAGAATCCGACCGAATCAAGGCAATCGTTACGAACCTGCGAACGCTCGGGGTTGATGTTGAGGAGTACGATGATGGCTTCGCGTTTGAGGGAAAACAAGAGCTTCACGGTGCAGAGATCGAGAGCTTTGGCGATCACCGGATCGCGATGGCTCTTGCGGTGGCGGGCTTACGGACTCGCGGTGGGGTCAAAGTTCGCGGGGCGGAGTGTGTGGACATTTCGTTTCCGGGTTTTTGGGAGATATTGAAAAAACTCGAGGCATAACCCTACAGCCGCACGATCTGGTGTTTGAACTTATCCACTACAATCTCTCCGTACAACCACTTCACAAATTCTAACCCGTACTTGTTCAAGAAATAGAGCACGTTGAGCTCGCGTTCCTGGAAGTTAGAGTTTGGGAACAGAAAGAGTGCTGCTTTGTCGATCTGTCGCAGGGATACTTCGTGCCGTCGTTGCTGCGCCGCCTTCGTTTTCTCCTTCAGCACATCCAACGTGGCTTTCATCTTCGCCTTCGCGTTCTCCAGAGCGCCGAGTAACGTCGGGTCGATCGTCTGAATTCCTTCCTTCATGCTCCCCATCGAATCTTCGATTGCTTGCATGGTCGCGGCAAACAGTTCTTCCACTTTGACATCGGAGATCTCTTCCGCTACGCGCTGTTTGATAAGCTCGATGTCCCGAAAGATTTCGGGGATGTCAATCTGAAACCGCGTTAACACTTTTTCAACCTTTTCTTCTAAGATCGTGAGACTAGCCCGGGGATAAATCAGCGGCTCGTAGATTCCGAATTCTTCATAGAGTGGCTTTAACTGGGCAAAGTAGGCAATCTCAGAAGGTCCTGCTACATACGCCGCCGTGGGCAAGAGTGTATCCTGGCAGATTGGCCGCAGCATGACGTTGGGGCTTAATAAATGGGGGGAGTTCGTCAGAACATCCTGAATATATTCCTTGGTGAGATGTTTACGCGTGCCCTTGAGTGTGTACCCATCGTCCCGTGGCTCGAGTAAGTAGCGCCCTCCGTCGTGAAACAGGAAAAGATTGACCGGTTTCGGCTTGATCTGGGCGTGGTAATGTTTCTCCAACTCTGCACTCTGGTCGATGACGAGTTGACAGAGCTTTGGTGTCTCTTCCAGGTCCTTTGCGAAGACAGGGGCAACGAGCTTCTTGATTTCCGGGTCGTTCGGGTCCAGGAAAACAAGCCCCGAATCTTCCAACAGATCATTCATCAGATGCACGAACGCCCGATTAAACGTCATCCCCTTTTGATACGCGGTTTTGAAGAGTTCCAACACTTTCGGTTTGAACTCCGTTTGCATCAACGCCGTGTCGATGGAGGCAAAAAACTGTTCGATATTTTCATCAAGCTCCAAGGTGCCGACTGCGCCGAGATTTTTGTCTGCCGACTTTCCCGGTAGGAGGTACTCAAACTTCACGAGGTTATTCATGGTGTTAATGAGTTGGAGAGAATTGACTTCGGCATAGTCGTGATCTTCACCTTCCAACCAGAAAATTGGCACGAAGTGGAAATCGGGATAGCGTGTGCTGAGTTTTTCAACAAGTTTGAGGACGGTGAGCGTTTTGTAGATGGTATAGAGAGGACCTGTGAAGAGGCCAACTTGCTGCCCGGTCACAATGGCAACGGTGTTGTCGTTGATGAGAGTGTCGATGTTTGCCAGTGTCCGTACGCCACAGTGAAAATTCCTGTTCTGCGTGCTGAGGATTTGGGCGATAGCCGATCGGTTCACCGACCGGCGACAGACGAACTCAAGACAACGTTGCCAGTCCTTATCATCCCGGAAATTTCCGTTATAGTACTGCTGAACCTTGGGAAAGTCGGTTACATAGTCGAGAAAGAGGGAGGAGAGTCCTCCAGTGTCGGAAGGGAAGTCGGTGTATTCGATCCAGTTCATTCGGATTCTTATTTTCGGAAAAAAGCTGGGCTGTGTAAACTACAGGCACGCCAATATACGACTTTGCCCGCGGACGTGCAAGGTTGATTCAGGCTTGGCGTCGCGGGAAGAGTGATGAAAAACTCTATATCGAGTTGTTTCAGATGGTAAGCAGAAGAACATTCTCGCGACGATGAGGCTCTTTAGTTGAGATTATCGGACAACACATGACGGGGAACCCTCTTTAGTTCTTGACAAATGTAGGAACCTTTGCTATATTCTTAGCCGTGAGGAGAGGGAGAGGAGAACCTTTTTTGACGAACCAATAGTGAGTGAATGACGCAAACCCCAGCGCCTCGTCCTGTGGCTCCAGCTGCTGCGCCTACGGCAGCGAAAAAGAAGAAGAAGTCACCCTTAGTAGCAATCGTCCATCCCGAAGGATGCACGGGTTGCGAGGTGTGCATTGAATTTTGTCCCGTCGATTGTCTCTATAAAGTTCCCGGTCCTGAACACCCCGAAGAGCATGGTTACATCAGTGTGAACGGCATTGTGGTGGTTGATGAAGAGGTGTGTATCGGATGTAAACTGTGCGCCAAGTATTGTCCGTGGGAGACGATTGATATGGTGAAACGAACAGAAGAAGTAGGGGTTGCCGCGTAACGTTTTTCTGACCGTATTCTGAGTTTTAGCTTAAGGAGGAGAGGCCCGATGGCTGATCAGGTTACGAATGACGTCACACATCAACAAGTTGCTACCACCGCGCCATCATCGGCACCATCTGCCTCTTCTACGCCTCAGATTTCGCCCACACCGCTTCCCCGCAAGCCCAAACAAGACCGTCCGCCCGACGATGATCCAGGCATTTGGCGTCTGAGCCGCCGCAATCTGTTTACTCTGGCAGGATGGCTTGGATTTTTCGGTTTTATTATTATCTCGACTGTCGGTGCTCTACGCTATATGTTCCCTCGTGTCCTGTTCGAACCACCGACGAGGTTTAAGGCAGGATTTCCACAGGACTTCACCATTGGCGAAGTGAGTGAAAAGTATAAAGACGAGAAGCGCGTCTGGATAGTCCGTGAGCGGGATGGTTTCTATGCACTGATTGCGATTTGCACCCATCTCGGTTGCACTCCACGGTGGCTTCCCTCCGATAATAAGTTCAAATGCCCGTGCCACGGGAGCGGTTTCTACAGAACCGGGGTCAACTTTGAAGGGCCAGCCCCGCGACCGCTGGAACGAGCGTACATCGGATTAGCAGACGACGGTCAGATTGAAATCGACCGGAGTATTAAATTTATCTATGAGAAGGGTGAGTGGGGGCGGCCGGGTTCATTCCTGAATTATACAGGGTAAATGGAGAACCTCCCATGTTTGAGCAGCTGAAAAAGACAGAAGTATACAAGTCGATCTTCCGGCATTCGTACCAGGATACGCAACGAAACCGGGCGCTCCAAATCGTTGACAACGTGTTTCTCCACTTACATCCGGTGCGCGTTCCCCGGCACGCAACGAACATCAGCTACACGTGGGGTATGGGCGGCATCACGTTTCTCCTGTTTTTGATCCTGACGATAACAGGAGTGATTCTCATGTTCTATTATCGCCCCACGGCGCAGTATGCGTACGAGGATATGAAGTATCTGATGAACGACGTGCCCTTTGGCCCGTTGATTCGGAACATGCATCGCTGGGCAGCCCATGCAATGGTCCTTACCGTCATGCTGCACATGTTCCGTGTGTTCCTCACGGGTTCGTACAAACCCCCGCGACAGTTCAACTGGGTTGTCGGAGTTATCCTCCTCGTACTTACGCTGCTGCTGAGTTTCTCCGGCTACTTGCTTCCGTGGGATCAGCTTTCCATCTGGGCGGTCACCGTTGGGACGAACATGGCACGCGCCACTCCGCTGCTCGGTCACGAAGGCCCGTTTGGTCCTGAGTTGGGCATGAGGCCCGATAACGATGTTCGCTTCGTGCTGTTAGGGGGAACTGAAGTCGGTCCTCCGACGCTCCTGCGGTTCTACGTTGGTCACTGCATCTTCCTTCCCTTGATTGCAGCAATCTTCATGGCTGTGCACTTCTGGCGCGTGAGAAAAGACGGTGGTATCTCTGGTCCAGAAACCGGAAAGAAAGCGTGATTCAGTTGTTTTTCTGATACGGAAAAACGTATGGGACAATTTTTAGAAATCGTTTCGAAGCCAGATAATATTCCGATTACTCTGCTTCTGGTTTCGGTGATCTTCTTTACCTGGCTCTATTGGGTAAAGGCAAAACGGAATGATGAACGGGGAACACCCATCGAAGCCGAGATGGATGATAAGGTGCAAGTCTGGCCCTATCTCGTCCGCATCGAATTTTTGATGACGATTGCCGTGATGGCGATTATGGTTGTCTGGTCGATCGCCCTTGATGCACCGTTGGAGGAGCCCGCCAACCGCGCGCTCACACCCAACCCGTCAAAAGCGCCGTGGTACTTCCTTGGTCTGCAGGAGATGCTCGTGTACTTTGACCCGTGGATTGCAGGCGTGGTATTGCCGACGCTCATCATCATCGGCCTTATGGCGATTCCCTATGTCGACATCAACGAAAAAGGAAACGGCTACTACACGTTCAAGGAGCGGAAGTTTGCCGTGCTGACCTTCTGCTTCGGCTTCTTGATTCTCTGGGTTGCGCTGATTGTGCTCGGTACCTTCTTACGGGGACCGGGTTGGAATTTTTTCTTCCCATGGGAGAAATGGGACCCGCATTACGTTGCCGTGTTGACGAATGTGGATTTGTCGGAGTATTTCGGCATTCCCACGCGATTCCCGGATAATTCCCTCAATCCGGCGGCATTCATCTTCGGTGCGGTGTGTGTCGGTGGATTTTATTCCATCGGTGTCGTGTATTGGCTGAAAAAGCGTAATACCGATTTCATGAAGAAGCTCGGCCTGTTGCGTTACAGCGTTGTGGCATTCCTGTTCCTTACGATGATGGGTCTTGTGGTGAAAATTATCCTGCGGTTGGCTCCCTTGATGTTCGGGATGAATCCTGTCAAATACGTTTGGGTTACACCCTGGTTTAACATCTAACGTCGTTTCTACAATCAATGCCAGAATTGAAAACGGAAATACCTGTAGAACAGCGAAACTACAGTAAGCTGTACCTCGTGTTCAGCTCCATCCTCTTTTTAGGGACAATCTGGGCGGTCTGGGATGAAGTGAAAGTGCGTCGACCCTGGAAAGAGTATCAGGACGAATATCGCACACTTTTGCTCCAGAAGCTGGACTCCTTGAAGCAGGTTACCCTTGCCGAAATCGATAGTGCCCATATGAGGGAGTTGCAAGAACAGCTGGCAAAGGCGCAGGCAGGGATGAAGTCCGAAGAGTACAAGAAGGCAGTAGAAGAGAAGGAGCAATTTCTGCGTGACCTCGACATCGCCACGCGAGAATGGCGCTTTGCCCGTAGCCGGTCCGATGCCGCCTATTATCAGTACCAGAAATCGAAAATCGAGGGGAAGGAAGACGAGAAACTGCGGCAAGAGGTTGCCAAACACGATGCCGATATTGCGAAATATGCAAAGGAGATGGAAAGCCTGAACGAGCAGATCGCTGCGCGCGATACGATTATTAACAAGTACCGCGATGAGGTGATGAAATTACAGGCTGAGTTGAACAGCATCGTAGCGCAGGTCAACGCACTCGACCTCAAGATTGAGCGAGCCCGAAAGATGCCGATTGCCGTCAAGCAGGTGATGCTGAACGATTTTGAATTCACGCCGTTCCAAGAAGTGAAAGCACGCATCGACCGGTGTCAGACGTGTCACGGTGGCTGGGGAGACGCACTTATGGAAGACGCGCCCCAACCGCACACGAAACATCCGCTTCCTGAACTGCTCGCCAAGCATAATCCCGAATCGTTTGGCTGTACACCATGTCATCGTGGACAGGGCCCCGCGCTTACTGCCGGTTTTGCTCATGGCGATGAAGACCACTACTGGGAGACGCCGATTCTCCGCGGGGTGGATGTGTATGCAACCTGTAATTCCTGCCATTGGAACGAATCGGTTCTCAAGCACGCGCCTCCCTTCACGCGGGCAAAACAGTTGGTGATTGATTCCGGCTGTAATGCCTGCCACAACATCAAAGGGTTTGAGGACTTACCGAAGATTGGCCCGCCGCTGAATACCCTGAACGCCAAGGTACAGCCTGATTGGCTCTATCGGTGGGTGAAAGAGCCGAAAGAGTACAATCCGCACACGCGCATGCCGAGCTTCAAGCTGACCGATGAAGAGGCGGAAGCAATTACGGCATTTCTGGTGAACGTAGGGAAGAGCGCGGATTTCCAATTTGCTCGGCCTCGAGGGTCCTATGCGGGGGGGAATCCTACTACAGGAAAACGACTGGTTGAAACGATCGGTTGTACGGCCTGCCATGTGGTTGGTAACGATGAAACGGTGAGGAAGGCGCGGGGAACGACTTACGAC
>DATLYT010000036.1:0-5351 GCA_035574455.1 Bacteroidota bacterium | reverse complement strand
CGAACTGAACATCCCTGTACGTTATCGGTGGGTGGACCCGGTCGATGGCGAACTGTATCGTCCGTTGGAAATCGTACCACCCGTCGCCATCAATCTGCCAGAACGTGTTTTTATGTTCTCTGATGACACCGAAAAGACTGTAACGGCGAAACTTCGGGGTAGTATTCCGAACGTTGCAGGCGAGGTGCGCTTGATCGTTCCCGAAGGATGGACAAGTAAGCCTGCATCGATTCCGTTCCGTTTGCAGCGGGCTGGTGACGAGACAACCGTGAACTTTACGGTGGGAGTAGGAAAGAGCACATCCAACGGAGTGTTCCGTGTTGAAGCAGTGGTTGGCGGGAAGGTGATTGCTCAGGGCATCCAGACCGTTGATTACAAGCACATCCCGCCACAGACAATATTTCCACCGTCGGAGGGGAAATTTGTTCGCCTCGATTTGAAAACCAAGGGGAAGAACATCGGTTACATACTCGGCTCCGGAGACGAGATTCCCGCAGCACTACGACAGATCGGTTACACGGTAACCCTGCTTTCGGATGAGGAACTCGGTACGGTCGATCTCTCCCGCTTCGATGCGATCATTGCGGGTGTAAGAGTTTACAATACCCGGCCTGCGATCCGAAATCACCAGAAGCAACTGCTGGAGTACGTTGAGCGCGGGGGCACATACATCGTCCAGTACGTAACGCAGCAGCGGCTTGAATCGGAAAACTTAGGACCGTATCCGTTCTATGTGTCGCGCGATCGCGTGTCGGTGGAGAATGCACCGATGACCTTTCTCATTCCCCATCATCCTCTTCTCAATACACCGAACAAATTGACGGAGCGAGATTTCGACGGCTGGGTTCAAGAACGCGGGCTGTATTATGCTGATTCACTTGATGCACGATATGAAGCCATCTTCGCCGCCAACGATCCAGGCGAAACTCCAAAGAAGGGTGGACTCATTGTGGCGAAGTACGGCAAGGGCTATTACATGTATACCGGTCTCGCGTTTTTCCGCCAGTTACCTGCAGGCGTTCCGGGAGCGTTTCGGCTGTTTGTGAATATGATATCGATCGGAAAGTGAACCTCAGTTTATCGTTTAGAGTCTACAGTTAAGAGTCCAGAGTTGGGGGTCCAATAGCCATCGTTAAGAGAAGGATTTTGAAGACACAAAGTCGCTCGAAGAAACTATTAGACTGCTTGGGGGACTTGATGCCCCGCCTGAAAAGATCTGAACTCACGGGATACAAATTCCAATGAGAACATCCTGACTGACTACTGAGGAGACCGCTATTGTCTTCACAACTGCAAACTGAAAACCAAGGGCTGGGGACTGACATTAGTCTCCCACCGTTCCTGCGCTCGTGGTCACGCCTCTATACTCTCGTTCTTGGAGAGCTGGCCGTGTTAATTCTGCTGTTCTACCTCTTTCGAAAGGCATTCGAATGAGGCCTCTCGATTGGATCGTGCTGGTTGTAACTCTTCTGTCAATCATCGTCTACGGCATGTGGAAGGGCCGCGGCACTCGAAGTGTTCAGGGCTATCACCTCGCCGACCGTCAGATGAAGTGGTACGTCGTGGCATTCTCCATCATGGCTACGCAGGCAAGTGCGATCACGTTCACATCGACGCCCGGTCTGGCATATATCGATGGGATGCGGTTTGTGCAGTTCTATTTTGGACTTCCGCTGGCCATGGTGATCCTCTCGATCACTGCCGTGCCCATTTTTCATAAGCTGGGTGTGTACACTGCCTACGAATATCTGGAGCGACGATTCGACCTCAAGACACGAACGCTGACGAGCATCATCTTCCTGCTGCAACGCGGTCTGGCAGTAGGAATCACCATCTACGCCCCGTCCTTAGTGCTTTCTGTCATGTTGGGGTGGGATATGCGAATCACGTCGACGGTGATCGGCGGCGGGATTATTGCCTACACCGTCACTGGCGGAGTGAAATCCGTGAGCTGGACTCACTTCCAGCAGATGCTGATCATCTTATCGGGTATGCTTCTTGCGCTCTTCGTGATTGTGATTTCTCTTCCGTCGGACATTTCATTTACTGATGCGCTGTATGTTGCAGGAGGGTTGGGACATTTGAAGGCGGTGGATTTTACTTTCGACCTGAACGAGAGGTACAATTTCTGGTCCGGGCTGATCGGTGGAATGTTTGTTGCGCTGGCGTATTTCGGGACCGACCAGTCCCAGGTTCAACGATACCTGACCGGGCAATCTGTTGCGCAAAGTAGGATCGGGCTCCTGTTCAATGGCATGGCGAAGGTGCCTATGCAATTCGTGATTCTGTTCATCGGGGCGATGGTGTTTGTGTTTTTTCAATTCACCAGGCCGCCGATCTTCTTTAATCCCGTTGTGCTCGAACAACTTCGCACCAGCGAACATGCGGAGCGGTTTGCGGAGCTGGAACGGAATTATGAACTCGCCGGAAAAGAGAAAGAAGAGTGGCTTCAGGAGTACCTCTCGGCGAAGAAAGCTGGCGACGCGGAGCGAATTGAGACCGCTAAAGCTTCGATGCTCGAATCTCATCAATACGCTGAGTCCATTCGCTCCGAGGCCATGACACTTATTCGCGAGAGCCGCTTGGATGCCAACGATACAAACTATGTTTTCCTCTACTTTGTGATGAACTATCTTCCCCTCGGCCTGGTCGGACTGATCTTCGCCTGTATCTTCGCGGCTTCGATGTCGTCGACATCGGGAGAACTCAGTGCTCTGGCGACATGCTCGGTTGTCGATATTTACCAGCGCCATATCCGCAAAGAGGCCGACGAGAAACACTATATGCTTATTTCTCGCATTGCCATGACTGCATGGGGTGTGTATGCCATTGTTTTTGCTCAGTATGCGACGCAATTAGGAGCGCTTGTTGAGGCAGTGAATATCCTCGGTTCGCTGTTCTACGGGACGCTGTTAGGGATTTTTCTGCTCGCCTTCTACGTCAAGCATGTGGGAGGAACGGCGACATTCATCGCCGCTCTTGTCGGAGAGGTGGTGGTGCTTTTTTGTTTTGCTTTCACAGAGATCGCTTGGTTGTGGTATAACGTCATTGGCTGTGCCGTTGTTGTCGGGGTTGCATTGTTGCTAACTCTTTTCTTACCTTCAACACAGAACCTCACCAAGCCAGCAGACAATGGATAATGAATAGATTCGTTCTACGTGTCCGAGACTGGTACGCCTTCCTCACGCTTCGCCTCAAACATCTCCTCGATTATCGGCATACGGATACTGGACTCATCATCAGTTCGACTGTTCTCGGGATCACCGTTGGGATTGCCATCGTCGTTTTCCACGCGGCGGTCTCGTTGAGTGAGCAGTTCTTTAATCGATTCTTTGTCGTCGCGGATGTTTTCTCAATTCTCCGATTCCTCTTTTTCCCTTTGATTGCTGGTATTGGTGGATTCGCTGTTGGAGTGCTCAATTCGAGTGTCTTCAAGGATGTAGACGACCGGGGATTGGAAACTGTGACGAGGGCTTTGAAGCATGAGGGAGTTTTGCATCATCGGACATCATTGAAAGCCATTCTCAACGCTGCCTTGTCCATCGGCTCCGGAGGAGGTGCTGGTCGTGAGGCTCCGACCATTGTGTTGGGGGCGTCCGTTGGATCATCTCTAGGGCAGATGCTTCGCTTGCGGCCCCGACAACTCAAAGTGCTCTGCGGTGCCGGAACGGCTGCTGCCATCAGCGGTATTTTTAACGCACCTCTTGGTGGGGTGATGTTCGCACTTGAGACCATCCTGGGTGGGTTCAACATTTCGACGTTTATTCCTCTCGTCATTTCAGCAGTGATGGCGACAGCAACTTCCAGGCTCTTTTTCGGTGATAACGCGATTCTCGTGGCACCAGCCGTAACGGCCGTCCAATTACAGGATTATTTTTTTCTCGCCATTGCCGGTATGGCAAGCGGTGGAATTGCACTATATTATTTGAGAAGTTATCGCTGGTGGTTTGAACGAGTGCAACGACTGGTTCATCCAGCACCAGTGCAGGTGCGGCCTGCGATTGGAGGATTGTTTCAAGGGTTGCTGGTTGCGTTCCTGCCGACAATGCTTGAAACCACCTACCAGCCGATCAATTTTGCGATCCGAGGAGAGGGACTTCTTGCCATAGCGATCGTTAGCGTTCTCATCAAACCGATTTCCGTTGCGTTCACACTGGGCAGTGGCGGTTCGGGTGGGACGTTTGCCCCAGCGATGAAGATGGGAGCGTTATTTGGTTTTGCCTTTGGGTATCTCCTCCAGCTTCTCATCCCTTCCACGTCGCCGGGATTGTACGCGCTCGTCTGCACAGCGGCGGTTTTGGCAGGAACGTACCGCATGCCACTGGCGGGAGGCATTTTGGTGTTTGAAATCAGTCGTAACTACGAACTGATCCTCCCCTTGATGTTTGCCTCAGTATTTTCTGCCTTCGTGATTCAACGCTCACGTATCGGCACGTTTAATCCTACAATATCACATGATGAAGTTTCGTAAAAAAAGCCCCACCGATTTCTCGATGGGGCTTTGGTAAACATTCCAACGCTCAATAACGAATCCGACTATACCGCCGCACGATTGCTTATTTCGTCCCCGCTTTCGCCTTCCATTCGGCAACCATTTTTTCCGTATCGGCAATCTGTTGCCGTTGGAAGTCCGATAATCGGCTCATATCCGTAGCTTTGGTGATCTTCAAACCTTCTTCTGCGGCTGCGATCGCTTCCTTGAACTTTCCTTCTAATGCGAGCAGCTCGGCTTTCGTTCTCAAGTTACCGAAGTTCTTGTTGAGCGCAATCGACCGATCCACCCATTCCATTGCTTCCTTGAGATACACTTTGTTGTCAACGGCAAACCGAGCGGCGCTGCTTAGGATGCCGGCATTTCCCACGGAGGCCTGAAGGAGCGGAAGGAGGTTGAATTCAATCTTAAACGGTATCCGTACCTTTTCCCACGCAAGTACCACCGTTGCCGAGGTAGGAGTGAGGTCTGTAAAGGAGTACGACAGCCACTCCTCGTGCGGTCCTGATTGTGGCGTTACCGTGAATCGCAGCGTATCGTATTTCTCTTCGTACACTGTGCCCCAGTTTCGAACTTCAGAATTGAAGATGACCGTCCACTCCTTTTCGCCGGGAATTGTCACAAAACGATAGGTACCCGCTGCCAACCGTTTTCCGGGAACTCCGTTAACAGGGTAAATCATCACATCGTTGCTGAACGTAAACAGCGTCGGTTCGTTTGCACCGGCACGCCAGACCTGTCCATAGGGCTGTAGCGCACCCGAGCCTGGGGGACCCCAGATAGTACGACCCTTCACACCGGGGCGATGGTAGAAGATGGTGACTTCGCTCAAGCCGATCACCTGCGTAACCTTCGCGCC
>DATLYT010000035.1:0-4295 GCA_035574455.1 Bacteroidota bacterium | reverse complement strand
TGTCGTGACGTATCATGTCCAGCAGGAGGCGGGGGCAGTGTCGACCTTTGATCGTCTGCCTTTGGAGGTTCGACTTGGGAACGCCATCGTGTCATATCTTCAGTACCTCGGAAAAACGTTTTGGCCGACCGACCTCGCCGTTTTTTACCCGCATACCGGAGACGCGTTGTCGATGACATCCGTGATTGTTGCGGGGTTGGCGCTTGGGGGAATCACGACGTTCGTTTTGCATCGAATCAAGCGTTCGCCGTATCTCGCCGTAGGCTGGTTCTGGTACCTGGGAACGCTTGTGCCGGTGTTGGGCATTGTGCAGGTTGGCGCGCAGGCGATGGCCGACCGCTACATGTATCTTCCGATGGTCGGCCTCACGATCATGCTGGGATGGCTCGCCGTTGACCTTGCCGCTCGGCCTTTGGGTCGACGGATCGTCGGCGTTGCCTTTGTTGTTGCCGTTGTCTCTATGACGGCGGTCTCGATGAAGCAGGTAGGATACTGGTACAACACGGCGACGTTATTCCAACATGCTGTTGATGTCACGGAGCGCAATTGGGTTGCGCATTATAATGTAGGACTCATCTACGCGAAAGAAGGGCGTCTCGAAGAAGCAGTGGAACACTATACGAGGACGATCGAGTTCGCTCCGCGATTTACTCCCGTGTACTATGAGTTGGGAAGTGTACTTCAACGCATGGGCAAGCATGAAGAAGCGATCCCGTATTTTCGGATATCGATAGAGCGGGATTCGGCGTTTGCGAAGGCGCAGGTGGATTTGGGCGTATCACTCGTGCATGTGGGCAAGGTCGAAGATGCACTGCGACACTTTGAAGCGGCGTATCGTTTCAGCCGATGGTACGGAGAACCGCACCGCATGGTCGGTATGGTTTTGGTTGAACGAGGAGAGTATGATGAAGCCATGAAGTATTTCCGGCGGGCGCTGGATGCTTCACCACAAGATTCGCTCCTTCGGTCGGAAGTGCAACGGCTACAGGGACTCATGAACAAACGCGATAAGACGACAATCAAGACGCAGTGAAATTTGTTTAGAAGCCGTCTCAAGAAAGAAAAGTCATTCCGTCGGATTGTAAGACGGAATCTGCTCGACAGCCATTTTTAGATGCCCGCTTGAAGTCCGCGGGCATGACAGAGTATTCTTGAGACCGGTTCTAGTCCTTTGTCACTCCCTCTCTCAATAGCCTCCCACCTCATGTTCCATTATCTATTGTGTTCTCGCTCTTGCCGTGTGATCTCCTCCGCGAGCTCGAGGGGAATTTCTGCACCGAGTTGCCGCGCCCGCTCGCCATACTCGCGGGCAAGTGAAAATCGTTCCCAGCGGTAATACAGGTAGCAGAGATTGCGATAGGCGTCGGCCAGTGATGGGTCAAGTTCGATTGCTTTTTTCCAATGTGTTTCAGCGTCCAGCTCCCGATGTGCTCGATAGTACAGCACTCCAGTATTGTAGTACGTACGCGCGTTGGTCGAATCGAGCGTGAGGCTATGTAGAAGATGCTGTTCTGCAGACTTGAGCATTCCCAGTCCAAAGTACAGGATAGCGAGATGATGGTGGTACGATGGGTTGCGTGGGTCGGTCGCGATCAATTGTTGGAGACGCTCAGAAGCCGAAGTCAATGTTTTTCTGTAGAGTGCAGGAACATCCCGTTGTTGTCCCGCGGGAACAAGCGACCCGTTGGTGTATTTCATGATACCGATGTCGTTGTAGACAAAGGGATTATGCGGTGATGTACGGGCAATCGCTTCCGAGAACGCTAAGGGGTTCTGGAAAACTAGCGACTGTCGGAATGCTATCGCACCAAAACCAAGGATGGCCAGCGTCGTGGCAGTCGGTGCGATCCCTAACCATCGCTTTTCAAATTTCCATGATGAGAGAGAAAGAATCATGAGAAGAATGCCGATCAACGGAACGTATAAACGATGTTGGAAAAAGCGGAGGGGGACAAGAACATTGGGCTGCTGATAAAACGTCGGAAGGAGAAAAGCGAGAAACCAGAGAAAGCCGATACAAAAGAGTTTCCAATTTGTTTCGCGTGAACGAACTGCAAGAAACATCAGAATAAGCAAACCGAGTGCGCCGGCAAACACGGAGAGGTCCTCAGCGACCGCGATGATGAACAGCTCGGTAGGAAGAATCGCACTGCCGAAATATGCCAGCGAGACCCACGACGAGCGGATGAGCGACGTGAAGATATATTGCCAATCCCCAACCGGCGCAAGCATGGCTGCACTTCGCAACGAAAGCCAGACAGTGACAACTGCCAACCAGCTGATGAAAAGCACGATGCGCGCCGTCCATTGCTCACCTCGGTGCTGATTGTTCCAGAACAACAGCACACAGAAAAGAGGAAGGACGATGGCAGTTTCTTTGGTGAACAATGTGAACGCGAAGAACAGCAGATGAACGGCGACCCACCGCACACGGCCTGTGGCGTTGTAGCGGTGAAGAGTGAGGAGTGCCGCAAGGGCAAAGAGAGCGAACAGAGAATCATTTCTCCCGGGTATCCAAACGACAGCTTGCGTGAGTGCAGGATGAATGGCAACAAATAGTGTTGCAACGACGCTTGGCAGACGATCCAGTCCGAGAATTCTAAAAAACACGAGCAGCAGAAGTACAGAACCGATATGGAGAAGAATGTTGGTGATCCGGTAACTGATCAGCGATGTTCCACTGATTGCCGTATCGACCATGAGCGACAGCGTTAGCATTGGGCGGTAGATATTCCCGCCTTGATGTCGGTGGTAGACATCTTCTACAAAGGCTTTCCAGACATGGTTAGGATTGCTCAGAAGGGCGTTGCTATCAACAATGAGGTAATAGTCGTCTTGATGGGTGAACTCTGTAAATCTGAGCGTGTGTCCATAGAGAAGCATCACGGCAAGCGCTAACCAGGCATAGGGACGCCAAGAGTCTAGTAACATTTGTTCTAACCAGTGGGACCAATCTCTTGGCGGAGCAGATGCTGTGATGGGCGTGAACCGGGATTTTGTCTCTGAAGCCATATCAGTCAATGGGTGCTTACGGACGGCGAATTCTTCTTTCGTTCAAAAATCGAGAGCCACGTGATGGTCGTTGGAGGTTGCTGAAGTGAATCTTGGTCCGTTATCAGTCGCGGGGAAACGCTGGCTCCATACTCTAACCGAGCGACAAGCTCGTACTGTTGCTCTGTGAATGTCGTAAACCAATCGTCGATTGCCACCATACCTTCGTGCTTTTTGTACCAGGTCGGGAGAATCTGGGGATACACGAGAAATCGGGGCGACGCTCTTTCGATCTGGCGTATCATTTCTTCGCGCATTTCCACTGCGTACGGTTGCCGTTCAATGAGCGGGTAATGGTACAGATACCCGGTTGCCGCTCTGCGTTGACTGTAGAAATAGATTTGTGGCTCGGACCCAATAACAGCGATCTTGTCGGTCGGCGAAGATCGCTCTTTGAGAAACTGTGCGACGGGGAGGGATTCCGCGAACGGATTCGAGCCGAAGACAACGCGTGCGATGTATGATGGCGTGAATTCGAACAAGACATCAGCGTGCGCGCCGATGCAGCCGCCAACGATCGTTGTGATTACGATGGACGATGCGATGTAACTCAGGACGCTCTGGCGAAAACGTTGAAAAACGCTGAGTACGCTTTGGAGTCCCAACCCCGCTGTTAACGCAATGCCGGGAGTAAGGAGAAGAAAATAATGCGGACGGAAATAATAGCCAGGCACTACCGCGAGAGCGCCAGCAATCAGTATTGTAAGAACAATACGCTTTTGACTTTGGGAGTGCTGCTTGGAGAAGAATGAAGCTATACCGACTGCGCTGAGAATCCAAAGCGGAAGAAGTGTCTTAATGATCGGTGTAAGGTTTCCGCGAAGATAGTGCATGCCGTCAGAGAACGTAAATTCTGAAACGTAGGCGCGAGCATAGATGAATGTCCAGAAATAAAAGCGGTCAAAGACACCGACGCTCACAAGATATCCGATGAGGAGGGCAAACGGGACGACCAAGCCCACGAGAAATTGAATTCCGCGAACGATACGCTCCTGTCGAGGGCGAGAACTTCCGGAGACAAGCTCAGTCACGAGGAGAAGTACTGCTCCTCCCGCGAAAAACACTGCGTGCTGTTTGACGAGGATTGCCGCACCAAACAGTAGGCCGCTTACAAGAAAGAGAGAGCCGCGCCACTTAACCTGGGCGACGTACAGTGCAAAAAATCCTGCCAACACAAACGGAAGAACGAAGTGCTCTGCATTTGCCCAGAATCCGTGCAGATGATGACTCAATGTCATAAGGGC
>DATLYT010000034.1:0-2093 GCA_035574455.1 Bacteroidota bacterium | reverse complement strand
GTAATAGGTCTGGTAGTCACGGAGGTCGAGGACAGGAATAATCTCAGCGATACGGAGCGAGACAAGGATCGCAAAGGCGATTCCTGCGAAGAGGAGTGATAGGATCTGGAGTCGGTTCTCCATCAGGAGTTAAGAAGAGGGGCCTTCGTTTTCTGCCAGTGCTCCAGATGGGGACTGGGGTTCAGTTTCTTCGTAAAGCTCCGTGCGGATGATCTGGCGGAAACGCTCAGGCATCTTCTCGAAGGCATGGTCCCAGCAGAGATTGTTGCTGAGGAACCAGCTGGCGAGGGTGTTGCCGTCGTCGCTCTTCCAGCGGTCCCAGTACCCGTCCCCGGGGCGCTCGATTTTCCAAAAAAATTTCCGTCGACATTGCGTGCAGAACGCTGATTTGATAAGACTCATTGGTGCTCCTTCAGATACTGGCAGATATTGGGCGGCGTGAAAATAGGACAAAGTGCATAGAAAAGCAAAACGAATGCAGGTCGAATGCCACTACACCCAACCGCGAAGCTTGCACGCTTCCGCCACGCGCGCAACCGCAACAACCATCGCTGCGAGACGCGGATGAACCTTGTTATCCTTCATCGCTTGTTGAACGGTATGGTAGGCCTTGGTGATCTTCGCGTCTAATCGTTCGTGGACGACACGTTCCTCCC
This sequence comes from Bacteroidota bacterium, assembly GCA_035574455.1. Classification (GTDB taxonomy): domain Bacteria; phylum Bacteroidota; class Ignavibacteria; order UBA10030; family UBA10030; genus DATLYT01. The sequence continues at coordinate 1,437 of DATLYT010000034.1, read as the reverse complement.
AGAAGAACGAATACTGATCCTGCACCATTTCAAAGTAGGACACCGTAACGCCGCCGGCGCTCGCAAGGATATCCGGGATGACATGGATACCTTTTTCGTACAGAATGAGGTCGGCCTCCGGCGTCGTCGGACCGTTGGCAAGTTCGCACACAATCCGTGCTTTGATTTTCTGCGCGTTTTCCTTCCGAATCGAATTTTCTAACGCGGCCGGATAGAGAACGTCGACATCCAACTCCAGCACCTCGTCACGAGGGATCGGCTGCGCTCCGGGGAAACCGTTCAGCGAGCCTGTCTTGAGCTTGTGTGTCACAAGGGCGTGGGGGTCAAGGCCTTTCGGGTTGTAGATTCCTCCCCGCGAATCACACGCCGCCACCAACTTCCCACCTCCGAGAATCTCCTGATGGAGCAACGCTGCCCGTTGTCCCGCGGTCCCAAAGCCCTGAACCGCATACGTTCCGTGCGGATTCACACCGAGACTTTTACACGCCTCCCGTACCGTAAACACGCCTCCTCGCGCCGTAGCATCGCGTCGGCCTTCTGTCCCGCCAGCCTGTATCGGCTTGTCCGTCAACACCCCGGGCTGATGTCGCCCCATGATCGTCTCGTATTCATCCATCATCCAGACCATGGTCTGTGGGTTTGTGTACACGTCCGGCGCAGGAACGTCTTTATCGACACCAATATACTGCGCCACTGCCCGAATGTAGGCCCGAGCCAGATTCTCCAGCTCGCGTTCGGACATCAACCGTGGGTCACACACCACACCACCTTTTCCGCCCCCAAGCGGCAAATCCAGCACAGCCGTTTTCCATGTCATCCACCCTGCGAGCGCGCGAATGGTATCAACGGTCTCATCGGGATGAAACCGGATTCCCCCTTTCGCCGGTCCCCGCGCATAGTTGTACTGAATCCGGTAGCCCTGGAAGATTCTCACCTCACCGTTATCCATTCTCACCGGCATCGTAAAGTGAAACTCCCGCTGCGGCCAGATGAGCAGATCCGTTGTTGCCTTATCTAAATTGAGAATCCGCGCCGCTTCCAGCACTTGCTTCTGCTCGACGTGAAATGAGTTGTACGATTCCATACCTACTCCTTTGCCGACGATTTGGATGGTTTTCGTCCTTCTGTAACATTGTGTTCCTGCTTGCCGAGGAGAATCCGGTACCAACATTTCTTACAGACGAGCGCTCGATCGACACTGAGCAACACCTGTTGCCAGGGACTCAACGACTCGCCACAGTGGGGGCACGCCTCAAGTGTTTGCTTGACCTGCTTTCGTTCTTTGGGGGACGCCAAGGTTACTCCGGCTTAAGAATAATGCCCTTGCCACGATGCCCGTTGATCTTCACGGTCAGCGGCTTCTCAAATTGCAGATGTCGCACCACGCCTAACTCTTCGACGGCCTTCTGGGATTCCAACCATCCCCAATCGATATAG
>DATLYT010000033.1:0-8714 GCA_035574455.1 Bacteroidota bacterium | reverse complement strand
GGGATTCGCGCCGGGGTCACAAGATTCAGGAACGACGAAGCTGCGAAATTTCCGTCGTTCCGCGATATGGGACACTCACATTCACTCACTCCCCACGGTGATTCGGCAATCGACCGAAGGCCTTTTGTAAATCCTCATGATTAAGAAGCTTCTTATTGCTCTTGTATCCGTTGGGGTGATCGTCGTCCTCACAATCTTTATGACGCCGGTCACTTCGACGTTAGAACAGCAAGTGCTCGACCTCCAGTACGCCCTGCGCGGTCCACTTCCGGTCGATACTAATGTGGTGATCCTGTACTTTGATAATGACGACGTCGCGGCGCTGGGCGGGTTTCCACTCCGCCGGAACTATTACGCGCTCTTAATCGATGTGCTCAGTCAGGTAGGTGCGTCAGCCATCGGTGTTGATATCTTTTTTGGTGAGCGGAATCTCGAGCACGCTGAATACGACGCACTTCTGGCAGCAACGGCCAAGAAGTGTGGTAAAGTGGTTTTCACCTCCTACTTCCGTCAACTTTCTTCCCAAGCCACTCCCTTGGTGAATCACACCATCCCCGACCGATTTCTTTATGACGTTGAGGAAGAAGGGCTGGCGGGAGAGCAGTTTCAGGTTCCCTTACGTGAGTTTGTCGAGAGTGCCGCAGGGATTGGACACTCCAGCTTTCTTGAGAACGCACCTCGCCATCTTCCCTTGTTCGTTCGTCTCAACGGCAAAGGGGTCGCAGCGCTCTCGGTCGAACTTCTTCGCCTGTATTTCAAAGCGAGCCAGGAAGAAGTGCGGGTCGCTCATGGTGCGGCCTTCGGTCCGGCGCCGTATCGGCTGAAGATCGTTGCCAATTCCGATGGGGTGGTCCATCTCAATATCCCCGGTCCTTTTTCTTCATTTCGCGCTTACCGGAGTGTAGAAGTTCTTCGCTCCTTCGAACAACAGCGCGAGGGTTTCACGCCATCGCTCGATCTGTCGGTGCTCAAGAACAAAATTGTGTTGATCGGGATTATCGGTGAAGGGCGCAGCACATTTATCCCGTCCCCCTACAGTCCACTCTTCCCGGCAATTGCGCTTCACGCCACTGCTATCGACAACGCCCTTAACGACCGCTTTCTGAGGGAGGTTGGTCCAATCGTCAGCGGTCTAATTTCCTTCATCCTTGGTCTTGTGGTCTGCATGCTGGCATATCGTTTCGGTGAAATGAAGGGTGGTCTCGCCACACTCGTTCTCGTCCTGGTCTACCTCGGTATATCGCAGTGGCTCTTTAGTAGTGCCAGTCTTGTCGTGCCGGTTGTTCAGCCGCTCCTAGTCGTCATCGCCTCGCTGGTGTTTATGGTGGTCTATGAACATCGGCTTGTCAAAGGCAAACTCGCAGCACTCGAGTCGGAAAAGGCGTTCGTGGAGACGGAGTTACGGGCTCGTGAATTAAAACTGCAGATTCTCGAACGAGAATTGAACGAAGCGAGCCGTAAGAAAGACGAGCAGCGAGAAACAAAGCTGGCAGAAGAGATCCAACGGTACAAAAGAGATATCAAGAAACTCACTTCTAAAGTAACCGATCTTGTAGAGTTTGAGCCCGCCGAGAGTCAACGCGGGGAAGTAGCGGAGTATGAGGGGATTCTGTACGACCGGACGGGGTCGATGGCCGAGGTTGTAGGGCTGATTGAAAAAATTGCGGCCAGTGATGCTAACGTGTTGATTTTGGGAGAAAGTGGAACAGGGAAGGAGTTGGTAGCTCGGGCCATTCACAACAAGAGCACGCGGCGAGAACGTCCGTTCGTTGCCATTAACTGCGGCGCGATTCCCGAAACGTTGTTGGAGAGCGAACTCTTCGGCCACGAGAAAGGTGCCTTCACCGGAGCAGTGCAGGAGAAAGTCGGCCGCTTCGAATACGCCGACGGAGGGACGATTTTTCTCGACGAGGTGGCGGAGACGAGCGAAGCGTTTCAGGTAAAACTCCTACGCGTCGTTCAATCGGGCGAGTTTGAGCGTGTCGGCTCCAGTGTTACGCGCAAAGCCAACGTCCGTATCCTCGCCGCAACAAATAAGGATGTCAAACAGCTGCTCAAGGAAAAGAAGTTTCGCGAGGATCTGTACTATCGGTTGAACGTCTTTACCGTGCAGCTACCTCCCTTACGAGAGCGCAAAGGCGATATTCCATTACTCGCGCACCATTTTGTGAGTCGCGCGGACGGCCAGCGTGCGCTTTCCTCAACGGTCATCGACGCATTTCTCCAATACCCCTGGCCGGGCAATGTGCGGGAATTAGAGAGCGCGATTAAACGCGCCGTCATACTTGCGCAAGCCGACGGCCGGACTCTCCTTCGTCTGAAGGACCTCCCCGAAGAGATCGTTGCCACGATGGAGAGCAAAATGGATCTCGAGGATCAAATTCTCCAGCTACTCCGGGATAAGAAATTCTCCCGCAACTCGATCTCGGAGGCGGCTCAGGAGCTTGGGGGCCTCAACAGAGGAACCGTTGCTGAGTATTTCCGAGGGACGTGTTTTAAATATTTTCTGGAAAATTCCTGGGAACTTGAACGAACTGTGCGCCTAATTTCCGAATCTTCCGATACCGATACCAATACACGTGTTCGGAAGAAGATTGCCGAGTACCTCTCCAATGTTGTCGAGGGCCTTACGGTGGGGACTACTTTTGAAGAGGTCCAGCCGAAGCTCCGTCCGAAATACAAAAATCTCCCCCAACGCTACCATCCGGTGTTGGACGAGGTTATCCGAGCGTACCTCCAGGGGAAGTGGACGCTCGACTCGAAACCCGCTCCAACCCCATTCTCACAGGAAAACTCTTAGTTCTCCGCAGTGGCCTTCTTGTTTTGCAGGAAGTGCCGGAATATGTTTGTTCCGGCAGTTCTCGCATGGAATTCCCGCAATTCCAGTTCTCTCAGGTAATCTCAACCGTTTTGTCTTCTCATCTTAACTCGTTGGTTTCCAACAGGTTCGGTGTGTTGAGTTTCCGTCCGTTTCATTTTTTCCTCTGGCACAGAGGTTGGTAAAGAATCCCTCAAAGCGACGTCTGAAAAGCACCGTTATTTCAAGGTCTCCAAGAAATTGTCTTATCTAAATCACTCACAAGCCATGTATGTTCCACTAATTCAGGAGGACACTCATCAAACAAAACGGCGACGAAGATTCGCCCACCATCAAACAATCGGTGCTGAAGTGGATTTCGACAGGTCTCGTTGCTTGCCTGGCCATCGCGAGTGATCGAGACTGTCGAAGGGGCGAATTATCTGAGCCAAGCCTACGAATGTTGAGTGCGGCTGTCTGTTTGAGGAAGCAGGCAGCCGCCTCATGCATAAAGGTGATGAGTGTGAGTGGGGCGAGAGCAGAAAGTTTTCGGGGAATAATAGACTTATGGCAGTGATTTCATCAAACGTTTACAAACACAAGACAGGGAGATATCCTGTGGGAGGAAGAAAGATGAGAGCGGGGCGAGTCGTTTCTCGACAGCAGACAAGTCAGTCTGTGTGGAGAGGGATCCGGGAAGAGGAGAAGACGTATTTCGAGTACTTGATTGAGAATCAACCCTTGCTGCACGAACCGCTTGGAGTGCTGATAGATGGGGACGCGCTTCCACCCGGCTATGTTGGGAAGCAAACGGATCCTCATGGAAGTTCAGCGCACATCCAATGGGGCCGTGTTCTTCGACATGTTGCTCAGACCGTGAATTTCCACCAGAGCGAGCGTGATGTTGTCGAGGCATCGCTCGTGTCGACGCTCGAGGGTGCTCTGAAAATCTCGGCACCCTACCATCTCAGCAGGCGAAAGCGTCACGCGGTGTTGTTTAAGCCGTTCCGGGAAACCTATGTTCAGAAGGTGCTTTTCAGGCGTATCAGCAACTCTTCCGACCCGGAGAAGTCCTGGAAACTGGTCGCGGTTTCTGTCGGAATGGGTGGTACAGAAAAATCTGACGTGGAGATTGATCTGCTCCGACTTCGTGGAATGGATGATGTCGGTTATCAGATTCAATCGCCATTGCTCCAAATGTATAGCCTGAACGGTACCGGTCAGGCGGCTCCTCTGCTCGCCACAGAACACCAAGCCGAGGTTGAAGTCAGAATCCGCTCCCAGGAGATGGAGCAGAATATGGTGGTTCTTCGCTCCGCCGCGGGTGACGATGAAGTGATTCGGACACAGCTTCAGTATCTGGCTGACCGTCCGGAGGGTGCTGGCTATTTCCAAACGTATTGCGGCAGGTGCACAACAGGGAACGAACCCAAACTCCAAAGCCTTGTGGTGGAATCGGTGTCGCGTTCGTCGCTGTTTGACACAGGAGCACCTGTGCAGACAAGCTACTGGGTATTTCCCGTCAAGATACAAGAAACCTCTGGAATGTGATGGGTGAGGTTGCTTTTCGACTTGAAAAATAGTTATTTACATTTGCAGAATGGGTGAGATCATGCGTAGGCCTTGGTTTATAGGAATCCTCATATTCGCGCTCGTCGGGTTTTTGGGTTGTGAGAAACCCGGCCCGATTGAGCTGCAGCAAGAAGAATACCCCGAACCACTCGATGTCAGCCTTTTCGCCAACCACGACCGCGACACACTCGTCGTATCCGAATACCATTACGATTTAACGGGCCTGGCACCGAACGAAGAAGAGCGTTACCCCGGGACCATCCTCGTCAATGGCATCAAAGTGGATGTGGAAGGCTATCCGTATGTCTATTCCTATTCTCGAGCCGTCTTTGTTAAGAAAGATTCTGTGATCCCGGTCCAGGGGCAGAACTTTGGAGCGGTGATTGAGCATCCGCGCCTCGATGTAGGAAACGTGAGCGTGAATAATGTTCAGCTCGAGAAAAAGGAAGTTTTTACGCAGATTCGTAGCGTCACGTTGATCCCGATCCGAACGGGCGTTCTGTACCGCATGATGAATGAGGGGAATGCCTACACGGTTCCGTTCGTTTACCGGGCGAACACCCGCTACGGAATCTCTGCAGAAGGGCGGGCTCAAATCTCCGCGTTTACCGACGCCATCGATAGTCCCGATGAAATTTCTGTTGTTGATCCGAAACCGTACTCGCTGAAGTTTCGCGATGAGGATTTGGTAATCCGCTGGAACGGGAAACCAGGGCAACAGTTGAATGTCATTATCAGTCTGTACGATGAACGCCGGCTTCGTGTTGGGAAGCCTCTGATGCTTCTGAAGTCCTCGGTCAAATCCAACGGACTGAAGATTCCCAATAAGCTCATCCAACTGATTCCCCGGACAGCGAGCGGGAAGTATCTCTTGACGGTTATTTCTGCAAATCGAGTGGAGCGGCGCATCGCAGGCTTCTCTGGAACCGTCCTCGTCCAGGCTGCCTCGATCCATAATGTTGGTTTTACGTTGAAGTGATGTACCCTCCTTTGCACCTAAGACGTGCAGGAGGAGGTTGGTAGATCATACACAACAAACACTTGTGCACCCCGATGGCCAAATCAGCACTTCGTGTTGTGTGCTGTCTTTTACTCGCGTTGAGCATCAACCGGATTGATGCGCAGCATTTGACTTCTGCGCGAGGTATCGGTATCGGGGCGTACACCTCGCTTGTCAATGACCTTTCTGCTCTCGATTGGAATCCGGCCGGTCTGGTGCATGTCAAAGACTGGGAAGTTATGGCATCCAACTATATGTGGATGGGCACGTCCAGCGGCGTGGTTTTTCAAGCGATGGGTCTCTCGAAACGCTTTATGGACCGACATAACTCATCGATACGGTACGCTCCCGCTGTCTCGCTTGAGTTCGAGGTGCCCAGCATTTTTAGGATGGAAGGAAGCGGCCAGACCTTCAGCTTTGATAAAAAAATCCAATACCAAGAACGCTACACGTTGGGCTACGGATTTCGGGCAGCGCCGACGGTAAGCCTTGGGGTGAGTGCCCGCTTTCTGCAAGAGCAAGTTTTGGATACCGAGCCGTACTTTGTGCAAGATACCGTCGCCCGTCTACGAACAGTCAATTACAATGCTGATTCGTGGAATGTAGATTTTGGTCTCCTGTGGGAACCCGATGAACGGTGGAAGATCGGGTTGGTTTCTAAGAATCTCTTTAAAATCACGGAAAGTGAATTTCCTCAAGCTATTCGGTCTTTTGCGCTGCGCACGACGAAGACCTTGCGGGCGGGTGTAAGCTATGCACTCAGTAATTCGTTTCTCCTGTCGTATGATATGAATACAGAATGGCAAACAGCATTGGGTTGGGAGTGGAAACTAAGCGACCAGTTTTCGCTGCGGCAGGGGACCTACATCGGGGGTCCCATAGGGCCGTTTGTGCAGGCGATCTCCACAGGCATTGGCTGGAGAAATGAAACGACGCGCATCGACCTCAGTTATATTCGCTTTAGCACGCAAGCCAACCGGTCGACGATTCGCTTCGACGACTTTGTTTCGCAGGGCGTGAGAGACATCAGCTTCAACCAATTTAGCCCGAGCCAATTAACGCTGACGGTCAACGTTGCCTTGGGGCGTACGCGCGAAGTTCTCGCGCGGATTGATTATGTGGAAATTCTCGATGAAGTCTATCCAGCATCGTACTACGTGCACGCATACAGCAGGCCTCTGGGTAAAGCGATCGTTCGAAATATTTCGCCCACGCCGATTCAAGCGCGTGTCGGTTTTTATGCAGAGCGCTTTATGGATGCACCGACGTTGACAAAACCTTATCTGATTGGGCCGAATTCTTCGATGGAAGTTCCGTTCTACGCCGTGTTTAACGATGCCATTCGCTCCGTTTCGTCGATGATCCTTCAGGCAGGCGATGTCTTCGTCAAAGCCGCGCCCGCGGGCGATTATGACGACAAGGTACAAACGAGTCTTATCATTCGTGGGCGGAATGACTGGGATGGCGATGTGTTTACCCTGCGCGCGTTTGTCACTCCCGAAGACCCTGATCTCCTGCGCTTCACCCGGACGGTCCTTGCCAACTACAGAGATTCGCTTGCAACCAGTCCGAAGGAGCTCGAGCATTTCCGGTCGGCTGTTTGGCTCTTTAACGAGTTCGCCAAACGAGTGGTTTACGTCAATGACCCGCAGGCGAGTAAAGATCGCGTCCAGTATCCATCGGAAACGCTGAGCTTGCGCGGCGGCGATTGCGATGACATGACGGTGCTCTATGCGACGATGTTGGCGAGTATCGGCATTCCCACAGCATTTGTCGATGTCATCCCACCAAACAAGCCGCGGGAGGGGCACATCTACATGCTGTTTGATACGGGCATCCCGGCATCGAAGGCACAGCTCGTCAGTTCGAATCCGAAACGCTATGTGTTGCGCAAGAACGAAAGCGGACAGGAGACTGTCTGGATTCCAATCGAAACGACGGCAATGACGCAGGGCTTTCACCATGCATGGGAAACCGGTGCCAAGGCGTACTACGAAGATGTTGAAATCGGATTAGGATTGATCCGCGGATGGGTGCGGATCGTGGATGTTCTACAGACATTGTAATGGACAAGGAGAAAGCGATGAAAAACGTTGTCAAACTGTTGATGTTGATGGTGGTTGCCATCCCGTTATGGGCAAGCACCTATGTTGTGAAATCAGTGAAAGGCACAGTGGAAGTACGGCGCGGTGTCTCGGAAGAATGGAAGGCCATTAAAGTCGGCGACGAGCTCAAGCCGGAGGACACCATGCGGACAGGAAAACAGTCGTTCGTAATCATCCAGCTGGATGGGAAGCAGGTCACAATCCCCGCCCAGACGATGGTCGACTTATCCGACTTCCGCCAGATGAGTCAGGAGGAATTCCTCTTAAAGCTTGCGATGGAAAACATCCTGGCCGTTCCGCCTCGCGAAAACGGCAACATGGCAACGCCCCGTACAACGATTCTCCACGGAACGGACGCGGGGAAAGAGAGTGTCGATCCACAGCAACGCGTTGAACTAGGCCTGATGCAACTTCAGGGCGCCAAGCTTCTCTACGACAATGCGTTTTATGCGACGTCGATCTTGAAAACCAAAGAGACTTTCCGTCTGTATCCCGACCTTCAAGAGAGAATCGATGCTCGCCTCCGTGTGGCGGCGGCATTCGAACGGATGAAGCTTACGAAACAAGCGATCGAAGAGTACGCTGCACTGCTTGGCCAGAAGTTGTCTCCTGAACATAAAAAGACTGTCCAATCTTCTCTCGAGCGACTTCGTAAGACGCAAAGCAATCGCTGATTCTCTGCGCAACGGTTTGTTCCTGAACGCCCCGCTCCTCACTCGGCGGGGCGTTTGTGTTGGTGGCGTCTCCGTTCGGTAGTGGTACGTTTTAGATGCCCACTGAAAATCCGTGGGCATGACAAACAGAGAAAGAAGTCATTCCCAAATGTTTCTATCGGGAATCTCATGACAGCAGACGCACAATAGGGCCAAAACGTACCACTACCCTCCGTTCACGCTGCTTGCTATTCCCTCGATTTTACTCTACCTTTTTCCCCAACAAAACCAAACCAGCACATCGATCACGAGCGATCTTCTCCCTTGGCCGGCGACGTTATCCTTCGCACAACAGGTCTCAGCAAGCAGTACAAACGCAGGTGGGCTGTCCGTAATCTCAACCTTGAAGTGCGTCGCGGGGATGTCTTCGGCTTCCTCGGCCCGAACGGCGCGGGAAAGAGCACGACAATCCGGATGCTGCTCTCCCTTGTGCGTCCCACAACGGGTGATGTCGAGCTATTTCACTACAAGCTTAGCTCAGATCGCGAACGGGCGTTGCATTCCGTCGGCGGCATTGTCGAAAAGCC
>DATLYT010000032.1:0-8686 GCA_035574455.1 Bacteroidota bacterium | reverse complement strand
GCAGTATCTCGTTGATCTCAATCCGAAGTTCGAGCAGTGGAAGTCAAGCCTTCGTCTCGCCGTCAATCTCGAGTATGTCAACAGCGACCATCCGTTGCAGGATGGGGATGAGGTGGCGGTCATTCCGCCTGTGAGTGGGGGATAAGAGAAGAGTCTCGATACAGCCCTTCCAGGTTTATAAAACCCCGAAGGCTTATCTGCGGTAAGAAAAAATAATGATAGCCATAACACAATCTCCAATAAATTTGCAGGAAGTTGTCGCCTCTGTGGTGATGCCGGAGACGGGGGGAATTAATGTCTTCGTTGGAACGACACGGAATCACTCGCATGGCAGAGCGGTTACAGTTTTGGAATACGAAGCCTATGAGCCGATGGCGTTGAAGATGATGAACGAGATTGTCGAGCAAGCGCGGCAAACGTGGGAGATCCAAAAAGTGTCAATGGTGCATCGCGTAGGCACCGTACCGATTGGGGAGAGTAGTGTCGTCATCGCAGTTTCGGCGGCACATCGAGACGAGGCGTTCAAGGCATGCCGATTTTTGATCGACGAGCTCAAGCGCGTAGTGCCGATCTGGAAGCGCGAATATTTCGCCGACGGCACGGTCGAGTGGTCGCATCATGCACACCAACAGCTTGCCGAGGATCGGCATTGATTCCTCCCACCCCACATCGCTCATCGCAAGTCCCGGAGGCCAGCCCCATGCTTCGGGATTCCTTCGGTCGCGTCATCAACAACCTTCGCATTTCGGTGACTGACCGTTGCAATTTCCGCTGCCGCTATTGCATGCCGGAAGAAGGGATGGTCTGGCTCAACAAATCGGAACTGCTCAGCTACGAAGAAATCGAACGCCTCGTCAAGCTCTTTGCACAGTTAGGCATTACCAAGATTCGCCTCACCGGTGGCGAGCCGCTGATGCGGAAAGATTTGCATCGGCTCGTAGCGAAACTTTCGGCCATTCCTCAGATTCGCGATCTTGCGCTCACCACCAACGGCTACTTTCTTGCCGAGCAGGCGGCTCTCTTATCCCAAGCCGGGTTGCGGCGTCTGAACATCAGCCTCGATTCTCTCGATGCGGGTCGGTTTGAACAAATGACGCGTCGAAGCCATTTTGACCGGGTCTGGAAGGGCATCGAGGCTGTTGAAGCTCTCGGACTTCGCCCGATCAAGCTCAATGCCGTTCTGATCCGCGGTGTGAATGACGATGAGGTGGTGAACTTTGCCCACCTCGTGAGGACGCGACCGTTTATCGTACGCTTCATCGAGTTTATGCCCATCGGTCTGGATGATGGCTGGACGCCCGAGAAGGTTGTACCGACGTTCGAGATCATTGAACGGATCGAGCGCGGAATTGGCATCAAACTGATCCCCGTCGAACGCCATGGCGATCAACCGGCCGACCGATATCGGTTTGAGGATGGCGTCGGTGAAATTGGCTTTATCAGCTCGGTCAGCGAGCCGTTCTGCGAACACTGCAATCGCATTCGCATCACCTCGGACGGCAAGCTGCGCACCTGTCTTTTCTCGCTGCAGGAAACCGACCTGCGTTCCCTGCTGCGGTCTGGAGCAACGGATGAAGAAATCAAACGTCTCATCCTCGAGGCTGTCTGGAACAAAGAGGTGGGACATCTGATCAACCGGCCGGAGTTTGTTCGCCCCAGCCGAACCATGTCGCAAATCGGAGGCTAATATGAAACAGACCCTCATGGCGTTATCTGTTGCCGTTCTCGTCGGCTGCAATTCCGGAAGGCAATCAGACGAAGACCGGAAGATGATGGCCGCGCAGGACGAATCGGCGGTGCGCAATCTCATCATCAACCTGCATACAGATTTGAAGAAACTCTATACCAGTAAGATGGGGGATGTGGATAGCGTGATGGCGAAGTACTACGTGAACGATATGTACTACGTTACTATCTGGGGGACGACGGAGACGCTCGATTCGACCAAGTTACGACTCAAAATGAGTCTCCCGCGGATCAGCGATTACGAGAACAGTATCGAGAACCTCAGCGTGAAAGTGTATGGGGATGGCGCGTATGCATTTTTTGTGTTGCGCCAGCAATACACGGTGGACGGCTTTCGTCTCGATGAGTATCTTCCCACAACGGCTATTCTGGAGAAACTCGACGGCAACTGGAGGATCGTTCATCTCCAACGGTCGACCGACCCCCAAACGATGCAGCAGTATATGGCTATGCAGCAGCAGGCGCGGCCGGGTGGCCAGAAGAAATAGATTCCGCGTGCAAGGGCCATGTTCTCGGATTTCCAGCAACGTAGCGAGTCACACCTCACTTCACCCGTAAACATTGCTTCAAAAGGAACTCCATCTTTTTTCTCTCTGTTCGACATCAAGCAGGAGGAGAGGTGGACTTCCGTCATTCGTTGATGCCGGTCACGCAAGCGGACAGATTGACAGAATGTCGACGTAGCAAGCATTTCCGATGAAACGGAAAAAACGTAAGTTGGTGAGAGATCTATGGGACTATTGAGCAAGATGCAGGCAGTTGCCCGGGTGAATTCTTTCGGCAAGCCCAAGCTTCCGCCGGGACAATACGGTACGGAGAAATTTCCCGTGCTGACCTACGGCGAAGTGCCTATGGTTTCCACGAAGGATTGGCGTTTTCGTGTGTGGGGACTTGTGGAAGAGGAACGTGAGTGGACGTGGGAAGAGTTTATGCAATTGCCGCAGTCGAAACTGAAAGCCGACTTCCACTGCGTGACGCATTGGAGCCGGTTCGACGATGAGTGGGAAGGAGTGCTATTTCGGGATTTTATCAAGCACGTTCGCTTGAAGCCTAACGCGAAGTTTGTGCTCCAACATGCCTACGGCGGCTATACGACGAACCTTCCCCTCCAATGGATGATTGACGAAGACGTGATGTTTGCCCACACGTGGAATGGCCAGCCGCTTGACCGCGAGCATGGCGGACCGATGCGCGTCTTTACTCCGCGGCGCTACGCGTGGAAGGGAGCGAAGTGGATTCGGGGGCTGGAGTTTCTCGCAAACGACAAACCTGGTTTTTGGGAAGTGAACGGCTACAGCAACAGCGCCGACCCGTGGAAGGAAGAACGATTTTGGTGAAGAACAACTCTCGTCTCGTCCTGTTTATTGCTCTTCTTATTGTTGGAGGTTGCTCATCCTCCGGCAAAATCGTCGGCACCATCTACGTCATCGGCAACGAGCCGTTTACGCAGCTGGCGGTGGAGGATTCCACGGGAACAGTCTATCGCATCGAAACGACGAAAGAGCTTGAGATGCAGTTACGCAGGATGCAGGGAAGGATAGTCGAATTGAGTTATTCAAAACTGTCAACTACCGAAGTCGGCAAGACAATTGCCGTTGGATCCATTCAAGAGGTGAGTCATAAATAACATGATTGCTCGAATCCGCATTCTCCAAACCGTTCTTCTTCTCGTTCTCTTCTCCACGCTGGTTTTTAGCCAGCAGCCCGTGGCCAGTCCGGCCTTCCTCCAGCCAGAGATCGTCAGGCAGGATGTCGCTCTTCCCGGCTGTCAGGTACTCCGGCCCGAACACGCGAAACTCCAGCAGTATCTCCAGGAACATCCGGAAGCGCTGGAAGAAGTTCGGCTGATGAAACGGACGGCGTGGAATTTCCAAGTCGGAGACAAAGGGCCGATCCAATCGACAGGTTGGTGGGCAACGAACCTGACGACCAATTCGGAATATCTTGTGCCGTCCACCTGCCGCGCCGTTGGGACCAACTCCTATATTTTTGTCGAGGACTCGCTCTGGAACAACGGCAGGGTTGACCAGACCGTTGTCGATTCCATTCGCACCGCGTGGGATCTCCGGACGCCGGCGAATGCAAACAAGGGTATTTACCAGACTGGTGTCGAAACCTTTGGCAACCCGCCCAATGTGGATAACGACTCGCGGATCATCATCCTTATTCTCGACATCAAGGACGGCTATGCAGGCTCGGGGAGTTATGTGGCGGGGTATTTTTTCGGCATTAATCAATTTCCCGATGGGAGTCCGGGAGCCGGAGGACATCGGAGTAATTACGCGGAGATTTATTACTTAGACGGCAACCCGCTTAACCTGAAGACATCCAGCGGCCTCACCCTTGGCATGCAAACGACGGCGCACGAGTTCCAGCATATGATTCACTGGAACTACGACAGCAACGAGATGACGTTCATCAACGAAGCCTGCTCGCAAGTTGCCGAGCTGGTCTGCGGCTATCCCTATCTCGACCAATCTCGCTACACCGACAATACCGATGTGTACCTTCTTGGGTGGTCGGGAAGTCTTGCAGATTATTCCCGAGCTACACGGTGGATGCTCTACATCTGGAATCAGTTTCCCAACAACTATTTGCGTATGCTCGTGGCGGAGCCGGCGAACGGTATTGCCGGTATGAACAACGCCTTCGCGCTCTACGGTACCACACGTAGGTTTGACGATGTTTTTCTCGACTGGCTGATTGCGAACGAAGTGAACAACACCGCCGTGAACCCGCGCTACGGCTACACCTACACCGGCAACCTCGCGAAACCGAGAGCAACCGTCTATCAGAACCCGAACACGGGTGCCCAGAACGGCTCAGTCGACCGCCTTGCGGCCGACTACATTACCTTCGCTGCGGGCGCGAACCTCTCGGTGACGTTTACTTCATCGTCCTCCTTTCTTACCGTTAAGGCTATCAAAGTCGGGCCTGGGGGAACCCAGATCGTTGACGTGCCCTTGAACGCTCAATATTCCGAGCCCGGCTTTGGAACGACCTTTACAAGAATTACTTTTGTCGTCATCAACCCATCGCAAAACTCGACTGCAACGTACAGCTATGAGGGCGTTGGAGGTTCGTCAACGGTGTCGGTGGAGTTGAAATGGGATCAAACGGAACCGGTCGGTCGGCTCTTGCTCGGACCGCTCGACACGCTCTGTGTGATTTTTGAGGCCGTGCCGGGTGGAAGGTTGGATTCCGTTCGCGTTGCTCTCCGCCGCGCCGGGACGATGAATGGTGGTGTCTGGACGTACACGGGCGTCAGCCGACCCACACCGCTCGGTCGGCCGCTCGCAAAGCCGATTTCCGTTTCCACGACTCTGACGCCGCCGGTCATCAACCCGACGGCTACATATCCGTACGAGACTCCGTATCCAAACTGGAGGACGATCGATCTTCGCAGCTATGGGATTTTGACCGATCAGCGATTTGCTGTGGGCTTCTGGATGTCGGCAGATACCTCGCAAGATGCTGGCGTGATGGTGACCAAGCATTCCAGTGGCGAATTCTATAACAGCCTGACGTATTCGACGGGTACCGGCGGGCGTAACTGGTACTATTTCACCTCCGCAGGCGATGGATTGACCTTCTTGTACCTCATCCGTGCGTACGTAACGGTGGGTGGAGTTGTTGCCGCTCCAGCCGTGCCCACACTGTTTGCTCCGGAGAATGGAGCGATCAATCTCTCGCTGAGACCAACGCTCAGCTGGAACGCCTCTGCGAGAGCCGTTGCGTATCGATTGCAGGTAGCCGTCGGTGCGCCCGACTCTACTCGCCTCATCGTTGACGAGGCCGATCTTGCGGAAACCTCGGCGCAAATCGGCCCTCTCCAACCGAAGACAAAGTACTTCTGGCGAGTAAGCGCACGGAATGCTATTGGTTCAAGTCCTTTTTCAAATTGGTTTAGCTTCACCACAATTCCCAATACCTTTGCCTTGCTGCAAAACTATCCTAACCCGTTCAATCCGGGTACGACCATCAGCTATGATCTCGCGGAAAAGTCATCCGTCAAGCTCCAGATTTATGATGTACTGGGAAGACTTGTGCGCACGCTTGTGGACGCTCAACAAGAAGCGGGATCATACAGCGTGACGTGGGATGGACGCGGGGAAGATCGGTCCAGCGCCGGCTCCGGTGTCTATTTCTATACGTTGGATACCGGCAGCCAGGTGATGATTCGGAAGATGCTCCTCCTCCGCTAACGCTTCGGAGGAACAATGCTGGTGAAGACACGCGTCTCAATTCACCTGTCTTAAGTTAGATGATTTTTCATAAGCTACCAAAGTAGCACTCTCCGCCAGAACCTACCCGCCTTACGGAATTCAGGCGGGCGCGTAGCGGCTGGCTCTAGAGTGCCTGGGAGTCGGTGAATCGTATGCGTTCCTCATTGTCCCGGAAGGACGAGATGTTGGTCGCGTTGCCAACAGTGTTTGTAGTGAAGTCTGTGGGAGAGACATATCCATCCGAACATTACATCAGATAAAAAAATGAAATCTCTTTTTCTTCTCCTTCTTGGCTTCTTCGCCTGTCGCACTACCGCGCCGCTGACTGATGCGGAGAAGGCCAAGCTCGACCCCGCACTCATCGCTCTTTTGGAACGTGAGGATACTGTAGAAGGGGATTACGTTGTCTCAGCCCGCGCTAACGGTGAAAAACAGTACGCCGTCATCATCCGCAGCACGCGTCCTGAGGAACTACGCGCCGCGGGCATTCCGATTGAGGCGGTCGTAGGCGATGTTATCACCGCGCGGGTAACGAAGGAGGAGCTGCGGAAGCTCGTCTCACTTCCCTCCGTGCGAGCCGTGACGAACAGCGGAAGGGATTATACGCACGAATAACAACGGCATCACGCAAAGACGCTAAGGGCGCAAAGATGAAAATTGAACATATGTTACCCTGAGCGTAGCGAAGGGTCCGGTCGTTCGCCTGGTGGGAGTGTGAGATTCTTCGTCGTCCCGACAGAACGCGTCGGGACTCCTCAGAATGACAATAGCATTGTCACCCTGAGCGCCCGCCTGCTCGCCGATACACTTCATGCTCAGGCGAGCCTGCCAAAGCGAAGTGGCGGGCAGGCAGCGAAGGGTCTGGTTGTTGGTCTGATGGGAATGTGAGATTCTTCGTCGTCTCGGCAGAAATCGTCGGGACTTTTCCGAATGACAATAACGCATGTCACCCTGAGCGTAGCGAAGGGTCTGGTAGTTGGCCTGATGGGAATGTGAGATTCTTCGTTATCCAGACAGAACGCGTTGGGGACTCCTCAGAATGACAATAGCATATGTCACCCTGAGCGCAGCGAAGGGTCTTGTTCCTGAACCGGCTTCCTAACGAGGCGAGCTCGTATTCCGAGAGAAAACACAGGGATCTGTGATAATTAGTTTGCAACACAGAATCTGTAAAGAGTAGCAGTGAAAGACAAATCTTACTTTGTCTACATAATGACCAATAAAAGGAATGGTGTTCTCTATACGGGTATGACTAACGATCTGCACAAAAGAGTCTATCAGCATAAGAACAAACTGCTCGGAGGTTTTACGAGTAGGTACAACTTGACGAAACTTGTTTACTACGAAGAAACGAATGACGTTCTTGTAGCAATTGCACGTGAAAAGCAGATTAAAGGATGGCTTCGAGCAAAGAAAATTGCATTGATCGAATCTATGAATCCTGATTGGAACGATTTAAGCAGAGGATGGTACCCATCAATGAGTAGCGGTTTTCAGAATTCAAAAATCACGTCGCCCTGAGAGAAGGGGAGTGACATTGTCTATAACACCCAACTAGAGTGTGAGATTTTTCGTCGTCCCGGCAGAAATCGTCGGGACTTTTCCGAATGACAATAACGTATGTCACCCTGAGCGCAGCGAAGGGTCTGGTAGTTGGCCTGATGGGAGTGCGAGATTCTTCGTCGTCCCGATGGAATACATCAGGACTCCTCAGAATGACAATGGCATTGTCACCCTGATCGCAGTGAAGGGTCTGGTAGTTAGCCTGATGGGAGTGCGAGATTCTTCGTTGTCCCGATGGAATACATCGGGACTCCTCAGAATGACAATAGCATTGTCACCCTGAGCGTAGCAAAGGGTCTGGTTGTTTGCCTGATGGGAATGTGAGAGGCTTCGTTGTCCCGATAAGAAACATCGAGAACCCATGGAATGCCTGTAAACTTAAGAGAGGGTTTCACTATGTCAAAAAGACACTTCTTGTCGTACTTCGTCTGGGTGTTTTTTTACATTCAGCTAGGTGCCGCCCAGCCGCTCACCGAGGCGCAACTTCAGAAGCTCCATCCGAACTTTCACGCTCTGGTCGCACCGTTGGCGCCGCAGCTCAAAGTTGCACATTCGGGAGTGCCTCCTGAGCCTTCGACCAAGGCGGCGGATGGCAGCGATCTCTACGGGGCGATCGTCTATACCTCGAACCCTGCCGACATTGAAGCCGTCGGTATTCGCATTCAGGCGCGGGTGGCGGACTTTGTGACGGTCAAGGTGCGGCCTGCCGAGCTGCTGAAACTTGCTGCGCTCTCTTCTGTACGCTTTGTGCAGTATCCCGAAGTCGATTACCCCACGCTCGATTTGAGTATTCCCGAGACGGGCGTGAATCTGTTGCACTCCGGATTCATCAATAATACGCCGTATCGCGGGCGGGAAGCGATTGTAGCGATCTTCGATACGGGTATCGACTGGAAGCATCTGGATTTTCGCGACCCAAGCGACACGACGAAGAGCAGGATTCTGTTTATTTGGGATCAGACAATCACAATCCCCACTGCAGGAGAAACTCCACCACCCGGCTTTTCCTACGGTGTTGAGTACACCAAACAGCAGATTGAGAATGAGTTAGATGGAACACCCGTGGGCTTTGTCCGCACGCAAGATACGAATGGCCACGGCACGCACGTTGCCGGAACGGCGGCAGGGAATGGGCTGGCGTTTGGCAATAA
>DATLYT010000031.1:0-5365 GCA_035574455.1 Bacteroidota bacterium | reverse complement strand
GTGCGCGAATCCGGTATGCACGCGCTCGAAGTGCTGAAAGCCGCAACCTATAACAGCGCGCAAACCTTGCGCCAACCCAAGCTTGGACTTGTTCGGCCGGGATACCTTGCCGACCTTGTCATTGTGGACGGCAGCCCAACCTACAATCTCCGCTTCCTCTACAGCTTCGGCGCGCTTACGCTCGACAAGGACGGCAAGATGTATCGCACCAAAGGTATTGTGCACACGATCAAGGACGGCATCGTGATCGAGAACAAGCGGCTGATGGAAGAGGTGGCAAAGATGGTGGCGAAATCGAAGCAGGGCGTAGGGGCGAATCCTGTGAACGAGCCGTTTTTGGTGCCGCAACAACGATAATCATTGAATAGACCAACTGACGTAGAAACACGAAAAAAGAGGAAAGAATGAAATACATCGCTCGCTTGTTGTTCTTGATCGTTGTTCTTACCGTATTGTATGCATCTTAAGTACTCTCGCAAGTTACCATTACTCCGCGCATTCGGGAAACGCTGGAGTACCTGAAATCCATCGAGCCGGAGACGGTGAACGAGCAAGTGACGATCTGTGAAATCCCCGCGCCGCCGTTCAAGGAGCAGAAGCGAGCGGAGTATTTTCGGAAGCGGTTTGTTGAGCTTGGGTTGAAGAATGTCCGTATCGATGCAGAAGGCAACGTCATCGGCGAGCGGCCGGGGGAGAGCGCCAACCCCGCACTGGTGCTTTCAGCACATCTGGACACGGTTTTTCCTGAAGACACCGACGTGAAGGTCACGCGCACCGGCTCAATCCTGAAAGGTCCCGGCATCGGCGATGATTGTCGCGGGCTGACGGTCATGTTAGCGGTGATTCGAGCGTTGCAGGAGAAGAAGATCGCCACGCGAGGCACCATCATCTTTGTGGCGACGGTGGGTGAAGAGGGTCTGGGCGATCTGCGCGGCGTACGGCATCTCTTTGCGAAAGAGCTGAAGGACAGAGTTACGCACTTCATTTCCATCGATGGAACCGGTCTCGACATTACCAACCGCGCAGTGGGCAGCAATCGCTATAAGGTGACGATCAAAGGTCCCGGCGGGCACAGTTACGGCGCCTTCGGGCTGCCGAATCCGATCCACGCGCTCGGCAGAGCGATCGAGAAGATTTCGCGCTTCGAGGTGCCGAGGCAACCGAAGACAACGTTTAACGTCGGCAGGATAGAAGGCGGCACCTCGGTTAACTCCATTGCCCACACGGCGTGGATGGAAGTGGATATGCGGTCGGAAAGCGCGGCAGAGCTGGCGAAGGTGGATGCGAAATTCAAAGCCGCCGTGCAACAGGCAGTCGATGAGGAGAACGCGTTCTGGAATCACCGCTCCAAGCTCACGGCCGACGTGAAGCTTATCGGCCAACGACCAACAGGCGAGCAGGCTCCTGATGCGCCGATCGTACGCATCGCCCTCGCTGCCGATTCCGCACTTGGCATCAAATCGCGCCTTACTTCCGGCAGTACCGACTCCAACATCCCGATCAGCCTTGGCATTCCCGCCATCACCATTGACGGCGGTGGAGAAGGTCGCGGCGCGCACTCGCTGGACGAACAGTTCGATGCGACGAACAGCCATCTCGGTACTCAGCGCGCGCTGCTGATTGCATTGGGAATCGTCGGTGTGCAATAAGAGAAAATTGTAAGCGTAAACAGGTTGAAAAGGAATAACAATGAGCAGAGTTATATCTCTCGGGTGGTGGCTTGTGCTGGTCTGGGTTCAACTTTCCGCCCAACAGTCCACGCACCTTCCGGCGGCAACGGTCGAAAAAGTCGAACGGGCCATCACAAGCGAGATGGCAAGGCAAAACATCCCCGGCATGTCCGCCGCGATTGTCACAGACCATCAACTACGCTGGTCGAACGGCTTCGGCTTTTCAGATCTCGAAAACTTTGTCCCCGCCAAAGCCTCAACAGTGTATCGTCTCGGCTCCATTTCCAAGCCCATCACGGCCGTAGCAGTGATGCAGCTTGTCGAGCAGAAGAAGCTCGACCTCGATGCGCCAGTGCAAAGGTATGTCCCGAGCTATCCGCAGAAGCCGTGGCTATTAGCCCCAAGGCACCTCCTCAGCCACACCGGCGGCGTTCGGCATTATCGGGGAGACGAAATCAATATCACAAAGCAGTATAATTCCTTGACCGAGGGGTTGAGTATCTTCAAAGACGACTCGTTGCTCTTCCAGCCCGGCACACGATACTCCTACTCGACGTACGGCTACAATTTGTTGGGTGTTGTGGTGGAGGGAGCGTCGGGCAAGTCGTTCATCGAATATACGCGGGAACAGATTTTTAAGCCCGCGGGGATGGATCGCGCCCGAGACGACAATGTTTATGACATTATCTACAACCGCGCGTACGGCTATCGAAAAACACAGAGCGGAGAGTTGAAAAACTCGGAGCTCGCCAACACGAGCTACAAAATTCCGGGCGGTGGGTTTGTCTCGACTGTGGAAGATCTTGCGAAATTTGCCATTGCTGTTCAGACCCATAAACTCCTCAAGCCCGAAACGACGCAGCAGATGTTCACGCCGCAGAAACTCAGCAACGGGCAAAGAATTCGAGTAAATCCGAACAATCCAAACAATCCGAACGTCTCGTACGGACTTGGTTGGTTTGTGAACGAACGGAACGGCGAGAAGGAAATCTACCACAGCGGCGGACAGCAGCGCGTCAGCACGTTATTGTATATGCTGCCCGAGAAAAAATTTGCCGTTGTGCTGATGAGCAACTTAGAGGGCGCGGGGCTGATGAATCTTGCGCGAGAGATAGCAGACATTGTGTTGAAAGGGAAATAGGCCATAGATCCCTCAAGAATTCTCAGACAGACTGTCTATTCTTAGTTGTGCAGTGTCTCACCGAGCGGCCATTAGGAAGAAAGAGTGGTTTCCCTACCCATGGTTGTCTTAAGAATGTCTCGGTCGGGAGGCCTCCGACAACGGAATTTTCTGTCTGTTAAAAATTTTGCCGTAACACTCTCTCAGTTTTAAGGTGCTATCTGTTTGCGAGGTGTTTCACCGAGCCATGAAATACAAGCCATTTCCCACAGAGCTGCGTTTGTATTTCGTAACTTCTCGCATAACGGCACACAGGTCAATTTTCTTTGAGGATGACTTGGCGATGATCCCGTTGAATGCGTTGGCCTTCTATGCGCAGAAGAAACTCTGGAACATCTACGCCTTTTGTCTTATGCCAAACCATTTACACGCACTCATTCAAACCGCTCAGACAGTAGCAATCGAAAAGCAGATGGGAGAGCTTCACAAATATTCAGCCCATAAAATCGTTGAACAGCTATCTGTGTCAAGAAGACAAGAGCAGCTTCAATTCTTTCAGCTTCATGCGAAACAGAAAACCGACAGGAAACATCTTGTGTGGGAAGACGCCATTGCAAAGGCAGTACTTTCTGAATCCTATTTGCTAAGTGTACTGGAGTATATCCACAATAACCCATGCAACAAAGGTTGGCAATTAGTGAAAGACCGTGCAGAGTACAAGTACTCTTCCGCTCGGTTTTATGATAGAGGTGAAGCTCCCGTCATCCCCGTGACAGATATTCGCCAGGTCTGGTTTGAATTGGGCAAGCAGCTCAAGTAAAAGGTCTTCAACGATGGTCTGATTGTGTTGCTTGGGAATGTCTCGGTCAGGAGACCTTCGACAACTGGGATTGTTGACAACTGGGATTGTCCCAGTTGGGTTTGAGGCAACGCTTTAGAACCCACGTTGTTTGTGAGGCGCCCTATCCGAGGAATCTGTGGTGGGTGAAAGGGTGGTCTCCTTTACACGGAAGGTTTGGAGTGTCACAGTCGAGAGATCTTTGATAACTCCCATTGGTTGGGTATCAAGGCACTATATACTACAATTCTTTACTTTGCGAGGTGTCCTCACCGAGCAACTATTCATCAAGGAGCATCCCATGACAACACGCCGCATTCTTGTTCTTCTCCTCTTTCTTCCTGTCGCCTTCGTGCATGCGCAGGTTCAGAAAAGAACAATGACGCTGGAGGACATCTTTGCGTTGAAGTCTGTGTCCGATCCCCAACTCTCTCCCGATGGTCGCTGGGTTGCCTACGTGGTAACAGAGGTTGACCTGAAAGCGGGTGAGACCAACTCGGACGTCTGGCTTGCCCCCGCTGCTGGTGGAGAAGCGATCCGGCTTACCACGAGCAAGAAGAGCGACAGCTCGCCGCGTTGGTCTCCGGATGGGAAGAGGATCGCGTTCCTCTCTGCACGTGAAGAGAAGACGCAAATCTTTCTCATCTCCCCATCGGGTGGTGAGGCGGAAAAACTGACGGACCACAAGACCGCACCCTCCTCCATCGAATGGTCACCGGATGGCAAGAAGATTCTCTTTACAGCGCCAGATCCTCCGACAGAGCAAGAAGAGAAAAAGAAGAAAGAGAAAGACGACGCGTTTCGGTTCGACCAAGAGTTCAAAATGTCGCATCTCTGGGTGATCGATGTTGCGACGAAAAAATCCACACAATTAACCAGAGGCAACGACTACACCGTTAGCCAGCCGCGCTGGTCGCCGGACGGAACCAACATCGTCTTCGTTACCAACCCCACGCCGCGGGCGGATGATGGCTCGCTTACCGACGTGTGGGTCTATTCCTTTGCCGATAGCTCGGCGAAGAAGCTCACCACGAACGACGGTCCGGACACATCTCCCCTCTGGTCGCCCGATGGTGGAACGATCGCGTATCTCTCTCGCCCAGGCAATCTGGTTTCTGTCGGTTTGCAACATCTTTACCTTCTGCCTGTTTCCGGGGGAACTCCAAAAAACATCTCTGCACACTTCGATGCCTCCATTTCCAACATGCGCTGGTCGTTGGATGGCTCGCGCATCTACTTCACCTCCTCACAGAGCGTCACGTCTCATCTGTACAGCATCGACATCAAAACCGGCAAGGTCATTCAACACACAACGGGGGCGTTCGTCCTGAGCTCGCCATCGTTTTCACGGGATGGAAAGTGGGTCGCGTTCACACAACAGAGTGAACAGCAGGCTCCGGAGCTGTACATCGCACCAACCAACTCCTGGAAACCAACGAAACTGACGAGCACTAACCCGTTGCTCGACTCGCTCAAGCTCGGCAGAGCAGATGTCATGCGCTGGAAGAGTTACGACGGGCTTGAAATCGAGGGGCTTGTGCTCTATCCTGCCGACTATCAACAAGGGAAGGCATACCCGCTCCTTGTTTACGGCCATGGTGGACCGACGGGTGCGTACGTCAGGACATTTCCTGCGTCGTGGGGCAACGCAGGACAGTTTTATGCCAGTAACGGATGGGTGGTGTTCTACCCGAACTTCCGCGGCAGTACGAACTACGGCGAAAAATTCATGCAGGC
>DATLYT010000030.1:0-8756 GCA_035574455.1 Bacteroidota bacterium | reverse complement strand
GAGAGAATCTCGACCTTATCGGATTCAATGCGCATCCGTCCGCCGCGGCCGTAGCCTTGCTGTCGCCTCCAGAGTTGATGGTTGATATACTCGGAAGAGATCGAAAGTCCGGCCGGGATGCCTTCAACAATGCCAACGAGTGCCTGGCCGTGGGACTCGCCAGCAGTCAGATATCGGATCACATTTACCTCGTACTGTGTATCATAATAACGCAAAAAGTCGTTCCACTTTCAACGAGAAAGAAAAAAGGCGCTTCGTTGTTCGCGAAGCGCCTTGAGGACATAACAGCCGACTGCTTACTTGGGAATCTCCAGCGCGATGAACTGTGTCGATTTATTCGCTTTCTTGACCCGAAGCAAGACAGCATCGCCCGGTTTCTTACTCTTAATGATTTGTTCAAACTGAGCGGCGGAATTTACCGTCGTGTCGCCAACACTCAGAATCACGTCACGCGGCTGAATAAATCGCTGCGCGGCTTCACTGAAGGGTTCAACCTCCTCGACGTACACTCCGTTTTCCACATCGTACTGTTTCTTGATCTCCGCATCGATGTTGCGAACCGTCATGCCAAGTTTTTCCAACGTCACTTTCTTTGGAGCGGCGGTCTCTTTCGGTGAAGACTCCTTGCTTTTACTGTCACGCGCGGCAACAACACTGTCTTCCTCATCCCGAGCGCGTAGAGTAACTTTCTTTTCGATCATCTTCTTGTCACGGATCAGCTTGAGTGTAACCACATCACCCGGATGTTTCTTGGCAATCTCGGTCTGTAGTTGGTTCGGGGCATTCACTTCTTTTCCGTCCACGGAGAGAATAATATCACCCTCTTTAAGCCCTGCCTGATAACCGGCTCCATCTTTCATTACTTCTCCAATAAGCACCCCCTGAGGCTTATCGAGGCCGCTCGCTTTCGCCATGGTCGCGTCAACTTGCTGGATGCGCACACCAAGATATCCGCGCATCACTTTTCCGTATTTGATAATGTCGCCCGCGACTTTCTTGGCGAGGTTAATCGGAATGGCAAAGCTGTAGCCTTGATACCGTTGATTGGTCGTTGCAATGGCCGTATTCACACCCACCACTTCGCCATCAATATCGACCAACGCGCCGCCGCTGTTGCCGGGATTCACTGCCGCATCAGTCTGGATGAAATTTTCAATTCCATAGCCTTCGTTGTCATTGATGATGCCGATGTTTCTCCCTGTTGCGCTCACGATCCCCTGTGTCATCGTCGAGGTCAAGCCAAGCGGATTTCCGAACGCAAAAACGATGTGGCCAACTTCCACTTCATCGGAATTACCGAGTTTTGGAACAGGCAAATTCTCTGCATCGATTTTAATGACCGCTAAATCTGTGTACTTGTCCGATCCAACGACCTTTGTGGCTTTGAAACGTCGCGTATCCCAGAGGACAACCTCGATGTTTCCCGGGTCCGCTTCGTCGACAACGTGATTATTTGTCAGGATATAGCCGTCGGGTGTTAGGATAATTCCTGAACCTGCTCCCAGTTGAGGTTGCGGTTCTGGAAACTTGAAGTCCGGGCCAAAGAAGCGGAAGAAAAATTGCCCGCCTTCATCTTTCGAGTCTCGTTTTGGCTTGGATGCGACCTGGATGTACACAACCGTAGGCGTGACTTCTTTCGCAATGGCGTGATATGCCTCGTTCAATGACTTAAGGGTGGAGTTATTTTTCACCTGCGTTGACTGTGCGCCAAGCTTCACGTCTTCTCCCGCGAACGAGAGATCGACACCCTTGAAGCTGGAGATGAGTGTTACGCCAAAGACAATCCCCAAAGCAATCAACAGTACTGCAGTAATAACCGATTTTGTTGACATAGGTAATCCTCCTTAAAGAACTCTCTCGACAGTAAATTTACACACTCATTTTCTGAAAAACATCCCTGCTCTTGAGCCGCTTGATTCCTTCTAAGTGATACCGTAGATACAAACGTAAAACTTCGTCTACCTCGTTCCCGACCGCTTTACTGTCATCGAGCGTATGGACACTATCCAGCTGAACCTGTGATAATCGTTCCAGAATCTTCGCTGTCTGAGCACTTATAAGAACCTTAGAGCCGGACATGAAGTCGCCTCTCTCGTGAGTCCTTACGCACTCCGGGCACCAAAGTCCACCTTTGCCAATATCGAAGAGAAAAGAGCCCGTGGAAAGGCCAAATCTGATGGAATTCCGGCATTTCAAGCACTTGTCGAATGAAATCGCATAGCCAAAAAGCGAGGCAAGCCGGATTTCAAACGCGTAAAAAAGATTCTCGACGTTTTTTTCTACCCGGTCGATTGCCTCGAGGGTATGCACAATCAGCGAGTAAAGCGGCTGATTTTCTTCCTCGTCGTGTGTAACTTGATAAACGATTTCCAACACCGAGAGCGCAACGGCCATCCGGTCCATATCCGTGTTGATACGCTTAAAGCGATGCACGATATCGCATTGCGAGATGAGCTGAAGGTCCCGATGTTCCTTCTTGTATAACACAACGGACGCTACCGTCATCGGCTCCAACGCAGCGCCGAACTTGTTCTTGACGTCTCGCGCACCTTTTGCGATGCCTTTGATCTTTCCGAATCGACGGGAGTACAACGTGACAATCTTACTCGTGTCACGGTAACGCATTGATTTCAACACGATGGCTTCGGTTTTGATGATCATGTCGAAACCTCAGCCTGACCTGCCCGTTTCGAGAGCTCGGAATGAGACCGTAACGATGACATGCTTTCTGCTGTGGGCCGCTCGATTACCCCTTTTTCGGTGATGATCGCTGTTACCAGTGCGTTGGGCGTGATATCGAAAGCCGGGTTGTAGACCTCGATATCGCCTCCCGGAAACGACTGGTCAAAGAACTGAAACAATTCAGACGATGCTCTCTGCTCAATGGGGATAAGAGCGCCCGAAGCTACGTCAAAGTCGATTGTCGAAGTCGGTGCCGCAACATAGAACGGAATCTGGTGATGCTTCGCCAGAACGGCAAGACCGTACGTTCCGATTTTGTTCGCGACATCACCGTTTGCCGCAATGCGATCTGCTCCAACAATGACGGCATTGACCAATCCCCGTTGCATAAGAAATCCCGCAGCACTATCGACGACGAGCGTTGCGGGAATGCCGTACATGCTAAGCTCCCACGTCGTTAAGCGAGAGCCTTGAAGTAACGGCCGAGTTTCGTCAATATAGACGTGCTTGAGTTTCTTTTGTTCCCAGGCAGTGGCAATGATGCCTAGCGCCGTTCCGATTCCGCCTGTTGCAAGTCGACCGGTATTACAATGCGTAAGAACTGCCGCCGCCGTGGGAAGCAACTCAGCACCATGAAGCCCAATCTGCTCGCACATCTTCCGATCTTCCTCGTGAATAGACCGCGCTTCAGCAAGAAGATTGTGTTTCAGCTTGTCGAGTGGTTCCTGTTCGTTCGCTCGAAATACTCTTCGCATCCGTTCGAGTGCCCAGAAGAGGTTAACTGCTGTCGGCCGCGTAGCAGCGAAAAGCGTATACGCGCGCTCAAAGGCAAACTTCCGTTGTGCGGGATCGTCCTTCTCAACCTTGTTGATTGCCAGAGCTACACCGTATGCTGCAGCAATACCAATCAACGGCGCCGCGCGAATGGCGAGCCGTTTGATCTCGGACGCAAGTACCGATTCATCCTCGGTTTCGCGATACTCGACCTTTGCTGGAAGCAACGTTTGATCCAGATAACGGACCCGACCATGAAACCATTCGATGGGTTTAATGACATCCGGAGATACCATCATGTCTCGTCAAACTTTGACAGTTCCATAAACGAACGGAAGCGGTCGCGAATCTTTAACGGCGACAGTTCACGCAAGCCGTCGACGCTAAACTCCTCAACACAAAACGAAGCAAGCGTGCTGCCGTAAATCACTGCGCGCTTAAGATTCTCAACAGAGAGGTCGTCTGTTTTTGCCAGCCAACCGACGAAACCACCGGCGAACGCGTCGCCCGCGCCTGTAGGGTCTTGGATGTTTTCAAGAGGATACGCAGGTGCTGAAAAAATTGTATCGTCTGTAACGAGAAGCGCCCCATGCTCTCCTTTCTTAATAATCACGATGCGGGGACCAAGCTGGGTAATCTTTTTCGACGCCCTGATTAGATTGGGTTCTCGAGTAAGAAGCCTCGCTTCGGAATCGTTCAGGACGATCACGTCCATGACTTTTAAGGTCTCATGCAATTCCTTGGGTTTGTGCTCGATCCAGTAGTTCATTGTGTCGCCAATAACAAGCCGCGGCTTGTCCAAACGTTCCAACACTCTCCTTTGAAGCACCGGGTCGATATTCCCCAAGCAGACGTAGGCGCTTTTGGTGTAGGAATCGGGAATCACTGGATTGAAATGATCGAACACATTCAGCTCAGTGAAAATCGTGTCCCGCGTATTGAGGTCGTAGTGATACCGCCCCGACCAGCGAAAGGTTTTTCCCTCACTGACGATCTGCAGGCCGTCCAAGTCGATGTTTCGCTCTTCGAAGAACTCGATTTCCTTCCGAGGGAAATCACCACCCACCACTGCAACAACACGAACGGGTGCCGTGAAATAACTTGCCGCCACTGCAATATACGTCGCTGAACCACCCAACGCGTCTTCAACTCTGCCGAATGGCGTTTCGACGGTGTCGAGGGCAACGGAACCAACAACCAGTACACTCACTTATGCACTCCTTTCATAGTGTGCGAAGTCTTTGATTTCCCTGAGGTCTCCAGCAGCCAATCCTCCGACGATGTATCGATGAACTCGTTTGAGTCCTCGCCGTTGTCCGGGCCAAATCAATTTGCTGCGCGCGGTCTCAACATCATCCCAGCTGAACGATTGGTGTTCCATGGACAGCTTTGGCTGATCCTGCTCACCGACTTGCGCGGCAAACAACGGACTCAGATGTACAGTATCATTCGCAGCGATGTAAAACATATCGACGTGCGGCGCTGCCCAAAAGCGAATCGGCGTGAGACCAGTCTCTTCGTGCAGTTCCCGCAACGCCGCCCGAACGGCATGTTCATTCTCCTCGACCATCCCGCTGACAATCTGCCAGATGCCCGGATAGAGTGAATCGTGTTCTGTCCGTCGGAGAAGTAAATACCGCGGTTCTCCCTGTACCATCTTGAAAATACACACTTCGACAACGTTCGCGGAAATCGTAGCCATCATGTTACCTTGTGGTGGGCGAGCTTTTTTTGAGAACAGTTCGAAGTTGCCGAACCTCTTCTTCGGTAAGTGGACGACTCTTCCCTTCTTTCAGCGTGCCGAGAGAAAGCGGCCCTATATGCGTTCGTTGCAAGGAGTTGACGTCGTATCCCAATGCAGCAAACATCTTCCTGAGCTGTCGATTCTTGCCTTCGTGAATGGTGATTTCCACCTCACGAGCAGATCGTTTCGTGACCAGTGCCGGTTTTGTTTTGTACGGCTTACCATCAACAGTGATCGTAACTCCTTTAGACAATCTTTGAATATCAAGACTTGAAGGCGATGAATGCAGTACTACGTGATACGTCTTAGGAATGCCCAGGTCTGGGTCTGTCAATGCATTAGCTAATTGATGATCGTTGGTAAACAGCAGTAATCCGCTGGTATCTTTATCTAAACGGCCAACAGGAGAAAGACCTCGCGCTGTTTCTCCGAGCAGATCATACACCGTCGTGTTGCCCCGTTCATCCGACCGCGTCGTGGTGACACCCGCAGGTTTGTGAAAAACAAGATACCGAAATTCCTTTTGAAATACTTCTTTGCCTTCGAGTGCAATGGTGTCTTTGTTCAGCTGGACCCAAGCGTGAGGATTCGTGACAATCCGCCCGTTGACGGCCACTCGTCCCTCCCGAATCAGGAAAAAAGCTTGAGCACGCGAAGCGTACCCAAGCTTTGACAAGGCACGTGGCAGCGAGACCCGATGAGGGCCGCGTGAGGTTTTCATCAATGATACTGGAAACCGAAGGTGACGGCAAACCCCGAGGGGTTTATGACAAATTGATGCCCTCCACCCACCGTATCTTCTTTTTTCGCAGCAAGGTAGAATCGTGGCTCGACAAAGACCTTTCCGATGAGAAGTCTGAGGAATACTGAGCCAAAGATATTGCCGCCATTTTTCGAATCCGTCTGCGAGCCAAACCCACCGATAATACCGCCAGAACTTGTCTGGTATTCAACGCTGTAAAAGTACAGGTAGTATCCAACGCCTACACCTGCATAGCCTCGACTGTCGGCATCAGGCACATTGAACAACTGCATCCCCGCATTCACATGCAGAGGCAAAAGCACAATAGCCTGTTGAAGCACATTCGGCTTCGGGTCTTTATTGAAGATACCGATGGTTTGTTTGGTATAAAAATCAACCGCTCCCGTCAGAATGAAATTGTACCGGAGAAATTCGGTTATGCCGTCGATACCGAACATGAGTCCATTATTCAATCCGTCGCTTGGTTGATAAAACCCGAATTTCCCGCTGTAGTACTGCCGGAGATTGCTGCTCGCCTCCTTCGAGGTTTCCTTGTTCTCTTGCGCGAAAGTAATCAGCGGCACAACCAAAAGTAACACCAACATGAATCGCGTCATCGTACCCTCCTCAGTAAGTTGTTTACTCGAACAGCCAACGTACAGCCAAAAATCCTAAGAAAAACAAAACCACAAACGCCACACTCAACGCTTCGAAGTATTTATCGATAAACCTTTTGATGCTCGGACCAAACCAGTAGAATAACGCAGCCACCAGAAAAAACCGGGCCGGACGACTTAACGCCGATGCATAAACCAATGTTGCAAAGGAAACCTGAAATGCACCTGCCGCAATGGTGAACACTTTATACGGTATCGGTGTAAAGCCCGCAATCGCTATTGCCGCGAACGCATTCTCTTGATAAAGCTGTTGCACCTTAAGGTACTCCCGCTCCAAACCGTAAAATGCGATGATGGGCCGACCGAGAAGGTCATAGAACTCATAACCGATCAAGTACCCGAACATTCCCCCTAACACAGAGCCAACGGAACAGACCAAGGCATAGCGGAACGCCTTCGCCGGTACCGAGATCGCCAGAGCAATCAAGAGCACATCCGGCGGAATGGGAAAGAATGACGACTCGATAAATGCGATACCAAAGAGCGACCAATTAGCGCCGGGCTTCTGAGCGAACCCTTCAACCCACGCTTTGAGTTGGCGCAACCACACGGAGATTTTCTGCAATGAAAGAATTCCCCTTCGTCTTATGACAATATAACCTGTTACAATATAACCTGATTTAACGAAAGTGGAAAGAAACAGACCACACCAATCGTTGACGGAGCGCACACAGAGCAATCACCCGGCAAGACCCGGAACGCCACCGACACTCATCGCAGCCTTGACAGCTCGACGAATCGACTCCGCTGTAACTGCAGCCGCAACTTCCGCCACGAGGTCGAACTCTGCTTTCACCTCGCCGTGCGAGAGCGCAAACGTGGCGTCGCCGTCATAAGAGGTGTGCGAGGGAACGATGGCACGCGCCATTCCATCATGCATCCTCTGTGCAAGACGGTGGAGCTCCACTTTACTGAGGTCGGCATTCGTCGCAACGACAACGAGGGTCGTGTTCGTGTTTTCCAAGACCTTACCATGAGCAAACGAGCGGTACGGATCCTCTTCACCAAAAAATTTCCCGTGAGTATCTCGGGCACCGGCAAGGATTTTTCCCCGCTCATCAATGATATCGCCGACTGCATTAACCACGGCAAGAGCTGCGACGATTAGACCGTCTCGTCTTTTTGATGCCATCCCAAGGCCACCTTTCATGCAGAATTCCATTCCTTTCCACTTTCCTACCGTCGCGCCGGTTCCCGCCCCAATATTCCCTTCCTGCACGCCGGCTTGCCCAGCGTCCTGACATGCCTGGTAGCCTGCTTGCGCATCCGGCCATGCAGAATTGCTGCCGAGATTCAGGTCGAACACCACAGCCGCGGGAACGATCGGGACTTTCCCCCACGGTGTTTGATAGCCGCGGTCATGTTCCTTCAGCCATTTCATGACTCCGTCTGCCGCACCAAGTCCAAATGCGCTCCCGCCTGTGAACACGAGCGCGTGAATTTCATCCATCCGCTTATCCGGCGCCAAGAGAGCTAACTCCCGGCTTCCGGGTGATGCTCCACGCACCTCGCAGCTTGCTCGCGTTTTTTGAGGACACAAGACCACCGTACAACCAGTCAGTCTTGAGGAGTCTGTGTAATGACCGACAGAAAAGCCCGGAACCGAGGAGAGCATAGAGTATTTATCGAGATGGGAATTGAGATGTGGGATATGAGCTTCTGAGATGAGCAAGCACGATGCCACATGCAACACCGACATTCAGTGATTCTGCAGCGCCGTATTTAGGGATTTGGACAATCTCATCCGAGATGGAACGAACGGCGGCACTGACTCCATGCGCTTCATTACCAAAGACAAGAATGCATGGAGGACGAAGAGCACCGTTCAGATAACTTTTCGTACCGTCGGCTGAAAGTGTAAAGAGACCGTACCCCGCGCGCTTTGCTTCAGGAAGCACCTGCGGGAGATCAGCTTGTTCAACGATCGGAAGATGAAAAATTGACCCGGCCGTTGAGCGAAGCACCTTCTCATTGTACAACTCAACACAACCCTTGCCCAAGAGTACTGCATCAACTCCGAACCAGTCACAGCTACGCACCATCGAGCCAAGGTTACCGGGATCACTCACCGCGTCGGCAGCCACAATAAGCTGAGGCTTTCGAGAAAGGACGGAATCGATTCGCGTCTCCTTTTTCT